>JBGPMS010000172.1:0-11699 GCA_041487115.1 Gammaproteobacteria bacterium | reverse complement strand
GGCAATGGCGCGAGCATGATCCGAGCGGCGCGCGCGAGCGCCCGCCGTCCGAGCCGCGCCCAATCGGGAGCGGCGGGCGCCTCGGTCATGTAGTAGAGCAGCCCCTTGGGCGCGAGCACCCCCTTGGCGAAGCGCGCGCGTTCGAGGTCCGCACGCGGGCAGCGAACCGGCATCTCCGCGACCGGATCGCTGATGAGATAGTCGCCGCGCTCCCGTCCGTATACCAGCAGATTGTGCGCATTGAAATGAAAGCGCAGATCCGGCGGCATGTACGGCAGCCAGAACACCGAGGTCTGCAGTCCCACCAGCCGGCCCTCATCGAGCAGCGCGTCGAGACGCGCCATGCCGGCCGCCGGGGAGCGAAAGGTCTCGAACCACAGCCCGAGCCTCAGGCGGCGCTGCAGGCCCCGGATGATCGCACGCGGCGGCATGCGGTATGCCACGAGCGGCAGGCCGTTGATGCGGACGAACGGCAGATAGGCGAACGACAGCGCCGAGGCCAGGCCGAACGCCATCGCCTCGGAGATCGGCAGGCCGTGATGGCGCAGGAGCGAGGACATCACGCCGGACTCGCAATGCGAGGCGTGCGCATGCACGAAGGCCTCCGGCATGGCTGCTGTCCTGCTCATATTTGCTAGGCCGTCCTGTCCAGCGCCTCGACCGCTATGCCGAAGGCGTCGGCATAGCGCTTGCGCAGCGCGAGCGGCAGGCGCGCGAACGCCGCCGGCTTGAAATGACGCCGCACGCGCCAACGCCACAGGCCGGTAGTCTGCGACAGCAGGGCCACGTCCATGCGTGCGCGGTACATATGATACTCCAGGGGTGAGGTCTCGCCGGCGAGCACGCGCGCACGGGCCTGCTCCGCGCGGCGCTCCAGGTCCTCGACCGCCTGTCGCGTCACGATCTCTTCCGCTTCCCAGCCGCGCGAAGGCACCAGCCGCAGCTTGCCGTCGTCCGCTACGGCGTACACGGCCTTGCGCAGTCCCGCGAGACTGCGGTTGCCCTCCTGCGGCACTTCGCGCTCACGCATGCGCGCTCACCGTGAGATAGACAAAGCCGCTCGAGAAGCGTCCGCTCTCCGGGACCACAACCAACAGATGCTGTCCTTCCCGCAGCGTGCCGCTCCTCAACAATTCGTCCAGCATGATGTGCATCGCGGCCGACCCGATGTTGCCCACCTGCACCAGATTGGTGAACCAGCGCTCGGGCGGAATCGGCAGTCCCGCGCGCGCGAGGCCCGCCGCGGTGGGTGCGCGGAAATACTCGGAGGACATGTGCGGGAGGAACCAGTCCACGTCTTGCGCCGAGAGGGAGCGTCGCGCGATGACGCGCCGGAGCGGCTTGACCAGCGTGTATTCCACGACCGCGTCGTTCAGCAGTCTCACGTCCTGCTTCAATGTGAACATCGATCGCGCTTCGCGCTCGCCGGCCGAGTAGCTCATCCAGCCGACCAGCCTGCCGTCCACCTGCTTCTCGGCCCCCATGTACATGCATGCCGGCTGCTCGTGCGCGTAGGAGAAGACGTCTATCCACTCGACACGCAGATTGAGCCCCGGGCGCGGCGCGGGTTCGATCAGCAAGGCGCCGGCACCGTCGGACAGCATCCAGCGCAGAAAATCCTGCTCGAATGCCGGTCCGGGGTTCGGCTCCGAGGGCTGCACACCGTCGGACGGCACGGCGTTGTAGTTGTGTGCGAGCAAGCACAGGGATGCGACTTCCGAGCCGGTCACCACGGCGTTGCGCGCGTCGCCGGACGCGACCGACAGCCAGCCGTACTTCAGCGCAGTGACGCCCGACAGGCACACGCCCGCGGTGGCCACGACCTCGCAGACCGGCGCGCCGAGCTCGCCGTGGACCATGACCGCATGGTTGGGGATCAACTGATCCGGATTGGAAGTGCCGCACACCAAGCACGCCATGTCGTCGAGGGTGAACCCCTCCCCGGCCAATCCCTTCACAGCCGCCGCGGTGAGGCTCGCGTTGGTGTAGTTGGGCTTCCCCGTAGCGGGGTCGATCACGTAGTAGCGACGGCGTATGCCGTTGCTGCGCTGGACCAGGCGACGTGCTCGCGATGGGCGCTCGCCCACCTGCCCGAGGATCGTCTCGACCTGGTCGTTCTCTACGGGCGGATTGGGCAGGCATGCCGAGCTGCGCGTGATGTATGCGGTGCGGCTCATGTCGGTGTTACCGTCGGCGCCCGGTCAGCGCCCGGACGGAAGCTCGAAGGATGCACGCTCCGATTCCAGCCGTCGGGAGAGCAACGGATGCAGCAGGCGTTGCAGCAGCAGGCTGGCCGGTACTAGAGTCAGGATCATGGCGATCAGGTAAACGCAGAACAACGCGAGCAGAAACCTCCGGCCGGGCGACCCGGGCGCCCCACCGAGGCGGATCAGGTGCGACCACAGCCGAAATGCCCGCCGGCCTGCCCGCTCGCTGAAGATCAGCCGCGGATTCACGCGCGCGGCGCCCAAGCCGGCCAGCATCGGCACCTTTTCGAGCTCGCGTCCGGCGCGCAACGCGGTCAGCAAAGCCCGGCCGAAACGATCGGCGGCTGCGATCTGCTCCTCCGCCACGCCCGCCGCCGGCAAGCCCCAGAAAGCGTCGCGCCGCCCGGTCAGCAGCCAGCGCGGCGTCGTGACAAAAGTCGCGAGCGTTCCGCCGCCGTCGATGAATGCGACGTTGTCGCGCAGTTCCCCGCCCGCGTCCCGGACCAGCCGCCTGACCGTCTCCTGCGCTGCAACCCACATGTTGCGGCACGCGATCACAGTGACCACCGGCCGGCCGTGCAGCAACCGCATTCCGACCTCGCTCTTGAGGAACCCGGTCATCGGACCCGCTGGCGCGAGATACCACACCTGATAGGCCAACACGATGAGATCGAAGCACTCATCGGCGCGCACTGCGAGGGGCTCGAGCGCCGGCGGCTCCAGCAACACCGTCTCGGGCATCGCGTCCAGGAAGCTCCAGAACGACCACGGGAACGGGTATGGCCGACGCGGGCGCAACTCTTCCTCCACGAGCTCCACGTCGCTCGCCTCGGCCAACGGCGAGACCAGGCGTCGTGCCACGCGGGCGAGCTGCCCGGTCTGAGAAAAATGCACAACCAGAACGCGTTTCATGACTCCAAGCCCAGTCTGCAGCCTTACAGAAGAATAACCTGAGGGCGGCCGGGGTGCCATCGGGTTTTCCGTGCGGCGGGGAAATTGTCGTCTTGACCGGCGCACCGGCGGCGGCAACGCCTTGCGACGCCGGAGCGCGCCAGGCGACTGCGGGACCCCTCCTGCCGCAGGCCCCTCCCGGCCTCCCTCGCAGATTCGGCATCTTTGTGGCTTGAAACCCGCCGCGGCGACCCCACGTCGGCTCGGGTAAGCGTGGGACAGATCAAAGCACGCCGGAACATGACTCCTAGATCAAAAATGGGACAAACCTTTTTGTCCGGCGCATATAGGCCTGGTACTCCGAATCGAAATACCGGATACATTCGTTCTCGTCGGCCTTGGCGGTCATGGTCAAGAAAATCGTGGCCATGCTCCCCAGGCAGAATCCAGGCAGGGAAGGATTCTGAAAAAAGGCGCCCCAGTCGAGATACAACAAGGAGGCATACATGGGATGGCGTATGTACCTGTAAGCGCCCGTCGTGACGAGTCTTGTCGTTTTTTCGAACCGATATAGCTTGGGATCGTTGCGGTCCTCACTCGGATTGCCGAGCGTGCGGAGAAGCCGGACCCCGTGGATGACCAAGAATATGCTGAGGAACAATAGCGGCCAGGAAATAATTTGATGCCAAGAAAAGGGGTCGGACCCGGGGTCGGACCCAGGGTCGGACCCCCAGACGCCAAGGTTCAGAACGATCAACCCTAAGATGCACTCCCAGGCGAAGAATCGATAGAACCCGTGCCTATCACGGTTGAGAAGATTTTTTCTGGAATACCATGCCAAGATGGCCGATCCGGTCACAAATACGACAATTTCGATCATCTTCTCTGCTCGGCGCGACTCTATCGTCTTTCTAAGCTCGGCCAGGGGCTGGATGCCGCACCCCACGGATAGCGCACCGGCGGCGGATGCGCGCGGGCGCGATCAGCGTGGCCGTCGCTCGAGGATTTTCCGCTCGAGCGGATCGGGCTCAATCCAGATAAAGGCCGAGCAATCCCTTGGTGCGTACGGATTCCGCATCCGTAAAGGTTTCAAGACGCGCTCGTTCCTTTTCAAGATAGGCACGTGATTCCGGGGTGCCGAGATCGCCGATTGCCTTCAAAGCGATAGCCCGATCCTCCCAGTCATCCTTGGTGTTCTCGGCCTCCTTGGCCAACAGATCAAACTGCTGGTTGGCGTGCAGGACGCCCAAGGAAGACAAGGCCGCTTGCATGACCTCATCGTCCTTGCTCGTGGAAAGCTTGACCAGTTGTGGGATCGCGCGCGCATTGTTGCCGAACCCCAACTCGTGCACGTCGCGATAGTTCACGTCAGATCCGCTAGTCTTTTCAATGAGCTCATCGATCTGCGCGTCGCTGAGTTTCGCGTCGAAAATTATCCGGTTGAGCTTCGCCGCGAACTCCTTTGCCACCAGACCCAGCGGATCGTTATAGGTCGAATCGATCACTTCGTCGAAAGACCATACCGGAATCTTGCCACGCTTGATGAACGCGGCGATACGCTGCGTACCCTTGCTGGTAACAACATCGGCACTCAGGCTCGTGAAAGTTTCAAACGGCGAGAACCCGCTGACACGGCGGTTTTCGATACTAATACGCTTGATCACCACGGTATTTGCTCCGGCGGCATCGTTGCCCAGTTGCACGGGCAGGCCGCGGGCAACGAGTTCCCTGACCGTGTTGTTAGCCAGCCAGGGAATCGGGTCGAAGGGTTTGTGATCAGGGGAGGTCAGTTGCATCTGAATACGGCCTGTCACCGGTTGCGTCTTGTTCTCGGGAGTACGAGCATCGCTGAAGAAAAGGGTAACAGGTGCAATCTTGGCGGGCTTGACGTACTGAGCGGTCGACGGGACCGGATCTTTGACCGGAATCTTCATGTTGACTGCACAGCCGGGCAGTAGCAACGAAACAGCCATCCAGGAGAGCAGGCAGTACTTGGAAGAGCAAGGAGACATCCTCATCGAATCCTCCCAATTCTGATTATGCATTTGCCAACCAGGCCTGTGCAGTATACGACGTTCGGGTTCGCAGGCGAGCAGACCTGCGCGGTCGCGTACGCGATTGCAGCCCGAGGTTTGTGTCCGTTCAGCCCTCCCCGCGCGCCCAGACGACCGCGTCAGTCAGATCGGGCCGCATCCGCTTCCATACGCGGCCCGACACCGGGATCAAGCGCCGGTCACCGCGCGCGCTTGGTCCGAGAGTAGAAACACGATGACGTCCGCAATCGCCCGCGGAGCCACCCAGCGCGGGAGGCTGGGCTACCGGTCGAGAAAGGTGGCGATGGTGCCTTGCGCGATCGGCGTGTCGTCCAAGGATACGTCGACCCGATAGTGGGTCAGAGGTGGTGCGGCGGCCTCGAGGCGCACGGCTGTCGACAAAGTGCGGTCGGCCGGGATGCGCTCGGCGAAGAACGCGACATCGCGCAGCGCGACGAGGTAGCCGATCCGTGGAGCTGCGTCCCCGCCTTTGCGCCACCGCCGCAGCCCCTCCCAGGCTGCGGCCGCCTGCGCCGCCATCTCGAGCGCGGCGAGCGCTGGCGCGCTACCGGCGGAAACCAGCGCACACGCGGCGGGAACACGCGCCGCGCAAGTCAGGCCATCCGCCGTTTCCGCCAGAATCGAGGTCACGAAGCACATGGGCGGGCGGTGCGGCAGAAGCGTCTCTATCGTCGGCGCCATGATGACGGGATGAGTTGAGGCCTGACCGGTCGCCGGCGCGTCGCGCGACTGGTGCGCAGCGCCCAGGACCAGCTCGCCGTTGGCAACCAGAAGATCCTCGCGCTTCAGATCGAAGCGCGTGCGTCCGCCGTCGACGTCCCGGGCGGCAAGCTCGAGACAATCGCCTGGGAGCACGAGCTGACGCAGCCGCACGAAGCTGATCCCTCGCAGTACCACGGGGCGTCGCATCTCGCGCCCGAGCGCCTCGAGGACCAGCGCCAGCTCGACCACACCCGGCAGGATCGGCCGTCCCGGGAAGTGCCCCTCGAAGTAGCTCCCTGCCGACGGAACTGCGATGGTCGCAATCACGCGCGCCGCGCGACGATTGCCGCCACCACGAAGGACGGATAGGCCGCGCGGATCGTGGCGATATCGGGATAGATCCGGACGTCGGCGAAACCGTTGGCTTCCAGCGCAGCGGTCCACTGCTCCGGGGTCAGGAATCCACCGTTCGGGCGCCAGCCGGGCACCAGCACCGGATCGCGGAAGGCGCTCAACAGATTGAACACGAGCTCCAGGTGCAACGGCGTTCCCGGGAAGGGCCGCACACACTCGGACATCACGAGTACGCCTCCTGCTGTGAGCGCCTGCCTCAGCTCGCTGAGTGTGGCCGCGAGATCGCGGGCCACGTGCAATACGTTCACGCCGTAGACCAGCGAAAAACTGCCCGGCACGATCTCGCCCTCCGCGAACGGGCGGTCGATGTCCAGCGGCGCGAAGACAAGCGGGTATCCCGGATAGCGCGCGACCAGCGTTCTCTGCGCGCGCCGCAGAAAAAGCGGCGAAATCTCGGTGAAGCGGTAGGTCGAGATCCGGGCTGCACGCGCGCGGGCATGCAGCCGATCGAACAGCGCTTCCGCGCCGCTGCCGAGCCCGCCGCCGATCTCGAGAACGGCAACCGGACCAACAGGTAGGACCTGCTCCGCCGCGATCGCGCCAACCGCGTTGCTGATCGCATAGAGCGGGTTCGCGTTGGAGAAGTACTCGACCCAGCCGCTGATGCCCTCCGGGCCGAACAGAGCCTGCTCACCGGTCGTCTGTCCGCGCAGCACCGCGGGGTAGTGCTCGGCGGCGAGCGCCGCTATCCGGTAAGACGGCAGGCAGCGAGGGTCGTGTGCCTCCTGCGCGGCGAGCGTCTCGCCCGGGTCGGGCGCAGGCGGCGTCCGCTCGTGCCGATAGCGGATTTCACCGCCGGGACCGGCACTGCCCTCGACCCATCCACGAGAGGCGAGCATCCGCAGGATCCAGGCCGTGGGCACTCGCGCCACCGCAGAAGCCAGCCCCGCTCCGGCTATCGCCTGTTCCACGGTGGCCTCGCGCCGGCACGCCTCAGCGAGCCCGAAGGACTGGAACACGCCTAGCGTGAGCCGCGCAACGTACTCTTCGAACAGCTCCCACGAAGCGACGAACGCGTCGTCGAACAAGGGCAGGAGCTCCGGCGGAAACAAGGCTGCCCGCTCGTCCGCCAGGTTGCGTTGCGATGCAATGGGCATGGGCGTCGGGCTTATCGCATGTGATGCGGACGGTTCACGCACGCGGCCTGGGAACGTTATCGGTGCGTTGGATGCGGGCTGAAGACGATGGTTCAGTCTAGCGCAGACCAGAGGCCGCTTCACCGCTGCCGCTCATCGGCCGCCCTGTCGCGCGAGCACCGCCGAGAAAGCCAGGCTCAGGAATGCGCCCAATGCAACCGTCACGCCAATGGCGCTCAGCACCGGTGCGCGCGCCAGCGCCAGCAGGCCGAAGCCGATGGCGGTGGATGCGTTGCAGAGCGCGAGCGAAACGACGGTGGTCTGGGGATCAACGCCGTCCAGCGGCCGCTGCTCGAAGAATCCGCCGGCAGCGCTTTGATTCTCGAAAAACAGCGCGTAGTTCGACCCCACGCCAACCACGAGCAGCATGCCGACCAGGTGGAACATGCCGAGTTGCCCGCCGCGGAGTGTGAGGACGGCCCCCAACACCACGAGCGCCGCTACCAGCGGAACCATCACTGCCCACGTGCGCCGCAGCGAGCGCAGACTGATCAGCAGGACCATCGCGATGGCGCCGGCGCCGATGAGCGCGAACGTCAGCGCCTGGCCGCGATAGCCGCGATACAGTTCATCGACTTCCCGTCCCAAATCGAAGAGATGGACCGAGTCGACGTGCAACGCGGCCAGCGCAGCCGCGACCGCCGATGCATCGCGCACGTCCCGCAGCGACAGCATGGCGATCCAGCCGTCCCGCCGCTCGGCGAGCAGCGAGTCGAGCCTGACTTTGAGGCCGGTCGCCGCCAAATCGGTACGCGTCAACGTGGGAGCCCCCTTCGCGCTGGTCACGTCGCGCAGAAACGGCTGGAACAGCTCGACACGAAACGGCAATCCGCGCGCCGCTGCGGAAAGACTGCGCTGCAGCACCGGAGTCTCCGGCAGCGCCTGTTGCCGCTGCCGCTGGGTGCGATCGCTCGGAAGGATGCGCGCAGGCGACTCGAAGCCAGCCAGGCTTCCCGCTTGTTGCAGGCGCTCGAGCACCGCACCGACTTGCTCGGCGGTCTCGAGCGCTCCTTGCTGCGTTGCGTGCGAGGCCACCACGAGGTAGCGCGCATCGGGCGCGCCCAGGTCTTTTTGCAGGCGCTCGTACCATTGCTGGTCGGCTTCCGGCACCGGGCTGAGACTGCCGAGGCGGTCATTCCACACGCTGTTACCGCGCACTGCCAGCAATGCCGCGCCGAGCACGACGAGGACGAGCAGCGGGTAGCGCAGTTTGGGCGCGGCTTGCACTAGCCTGAGGAGCGACGGTCCCAGCGTCGCCAGGGGCTGCGCGCGATAGCCGGCCGGCGACAGATGCGGGAGCACCAGCCGCGTCACCGCGAATGCAACGATCAAGCCGGCGATCGAGAACAACCCGAGCTGGGCCAGGCCTGAGAAATCCGACAGGAGCATTACGCCAAACCCGCATACCGAGGTCAATACACCCAGCCTGAGCGTACGCCAGAGCCGGCTGAGCGCGCGGTCCGAGGACCGCCCCGAGGCGGCGTTGGTGAACAGGTAGATGGCGTAGTCGACGCCTTCGCCCAGCAACGTGGCGCCGAAACCCAGAGTGATCCCGTGCACCGACCCGAAGGCAAGGCTGACCGCCGCGACGCCGGCCGTCGCTCCGGTCACTACCGGCAGCAGCGTCAGGAACAGCACGCGCGCAGAGCGGTACACGATCAGCAGCAGGCAGGACACCAACAGCACTGCCAGCAGGGAGATGCGAGACACGTCCTGCTTGATGGCCGCGCGGGTTGCAATCGCGAAGACGCCGGGGCCGGTGGCCACCATGCGCGCAGCAGGTGCGCCCTGTTCTTTCGCCACCTCCGCGAACAGAGCGCGCAGCCGACCTAGCGCGAGCTCTTGTGCATCGATATCGAACCCCTTCGCGCGCGTCTGCGCGATCAGCAGGGCGCGCGTGCCGTCGCCGCTGAACCAGACGCCATCGCGCTTCTGCGGACCGCCCTCAAATTGGAACAGGTCCAGCAAGCGCAGGAATTCGCCGGTCGGATCCGCGGGAAGCAGACGGCTGGCGAGCGACCCCATCGGAGAAGCCAGCCAGTCCAGGTCCTCCTGCAGAGCGGCACGCAGGCCGGCTACGGTAAAGCGCTCGGGCACAACGCCCGGGCTCAACAGATAGCGGTTGCGCAGCAGGAACTGGCCGTCCGCCTCTACACGAGCCTGCGCACCGTTGCTGGCATAAGCGAATAGCGGGTCGCGCGCGAGCCGCTCGGCGAGGGCATCGCTGATCTGCGACAGTTGGCTCTGCGGCGCGCCGTCCACCCCGATCAGTACCAACTGCGACACCACACCTTCGCGCAACTGATCGACCAGGATTCGTTGCGAGGGCGTAGGCGAACGCGGAAGAAAGGCGGACAGGTCGGTAGTGAAGCGGGCCTGCGATGCAACGACGGCACAGGCGCCGAGGAACAATACCCACAGATAGACCGGGGCACGTCCCCGCAGCGTCACGACCCGTCCTCGCTTATCGTCATGACGGAGCGGTCCCCCTGCGTCTCGCGGATCTCGATGGTGCCGATCTTCCCGGCACTGCCGCCGATTTGAATCAGGCTGACAACGGCACTCATGCGCGGCTGTTTCGGGGTCAGCCCAAGCCGCCAGTCGCGCTCATCGCCTTCCAGCGTCACGCGGTAGAAACGATCGAGCGCGGCTAAGTCCCCCTTGAGAGTGGAGCGGATGCTCTCCACGAAGGCCCACAGCGCGAGGTTGTCCTGCAGCGCGAAAGTCCGGCGCTGTCCGCGCGCATTCTCGAGCGTGAGGACGTCGCCGTCGACGACGAAGCTTTCCGGCTTCGGCTTCAACGTCCGCCGTTCCAGATACCCGGGAGCGCGGTATTCGAGCGTGCCGCTCAGCTCCAGCGGGCGCTTGAGCAGCTTGATGTACTTGCGCTCCACGAAGCGCGCCTTGGCGTGCGGCACGCGCCCCAGCTCGATCATCAACTGCTCCAGCCCGAAGGGCGGCTCAGCGTCCGCGCAAGCGGGCGCCAGGCTGCCGAGCGTGATTCCGACCAGCAGCCAGGCCAGGGCGCGCCGGCTAACGCGAAGAGGCGTTCCAGAAATCATAGAAATTGAACCAGTTGTAGGGCGCCTGACGGCAATAGTGCTCGAGCCGCTGCGCATACAGCCGCACAGCCGCTTCGACGGCGGCGGCACGCCCCGCGCGGTCCACCCCGTCCGGTTCGAACAGCTTCTCGAAGTAGAGCTCGTACCGGTTGCCGCCCCGGTACAGGCCGAGCATGAGCACCACCGGCCGCTTCAGCATGAGTGCGATGCGAAACGGGGCGGTGGGAAAAGATGCGGGTTCGCCCAAAAACGGCACCTGCAGCTGTCCCTCGTCGTCCAGCGCCCGATCGCCCAGAATGCCGACCCACGCGCTGTTCTGCAGCCGCTCGTGCACCTTGAACATGGAGTCGAAGCGCCCGAGAGGAATGACGCGCTCGGCCAGCGCGGGGTTGATCGCCTTCGCCACCGTATTGACCATCCTGGCATTGTCTTCGTACATCGCCAGTCCCATGTCCTCATCGTTAGCGGTGCCTTCAGCGCGCAGGATCTCGAAGCTGCCGAGGTGCGCCCCCAGCAGCAGACAGCCCTGACCGCGCTCCCGAATCTGCTGCAGCACCTCCTCGCCGTGAACCTCGGTCCGGAACAAATCGCGACGGTCCTTGAGCAGGAAGAAGCGGTCCAGCGCCACCGTGGCAAAGGCGAAGTAGTGACGGAACAGGTCGGCGAGACGCGGCGGGCGGTCGAGCACGCGCGCCAGGTACTTGCGCGAGGCCGCGCGCGGTGCGACCGAAAACGACAGGAAGTAGATGCAGATCGGATAGAGCACGAGCCGCGCGATCGGCCTCCCGAGAGCCAAGGCGAGGCCGACGATAAGCCGGATGCCGACGATGCTGCCGCGCTCGCGCTGCTCCAGCCATGCCTGGCTCACGCGCAAGCTCCCGCAAGCGCTTCCCTGCGCGCCGCATCCGCAACCGCCGAACGGATCGGACCAGGCCCGCAATGGCTGGAACGATCCAACTGCATCCTGCACCCGATCCGAATCAAGACGCCCGTCCCGATCCCGCACGGGCTGCGGCCAAGCGCACTAGTGCATCGCGGGGCAGCTTGCCCGTCGCGTTGCGCGGGAGAGAGGGCACCAAGTACAACGGGCGTGGCAGGAACGCAGGGTCGATGCGTTGCCGCAATGCGGACAACAGCGCCTCGCGCGACAGGCGCGGGGCGACGACGAAGGCGGTGAGGCGAGTGATCCCGGCGGCCGCCTCGTCGGGCATGAAGAACACACCATCCTCGACG
>JBGPMS010000171.1:0-11715 GCA_041487115.1 Gammaproteobacteria bacterium | reverse complement strand
GAGATCGAGCGCAAGGAAAAGCTCAAGACGAAGTGGGCGCAGCTGGAAGCCATCGTCGGATCGGAGCACCGCCTCAAGCTGATCGCTCGCGACTTGGTGGAGCACTTCGAGGCTCGCCTCGCGACCATGGAAGGCAAGGCCATGGTGGTGTGCATGAGCCGCCGCATCTGTGTGGAGCTATACCGCGAAATTGCGGCACTGCGTCCGGAATGGCACGCTGAAGAAGACGAGCAGGGATCGCTCAAAGTGGTGATGACGGGCTCGGCGACCGACCCTCTGGACTGGCAGCCCCACATCCGCAACAAGCCGCGGCGGGAGACTCTCGCGCAGCGGTTCCGCGACCCGAAGGACCCGTTCAAGATCGTCATCGTGCGCGACATGTGGCTCACCGGGTTCGATGCGCCAAGCCTCCATACAATGTACGTGGACAAGCCGATGCGGAGCCACGGGCTGATGCAGGCCATCGCCCGGGTGAACCGCGTCTTCAAGGACAAGCCGGGCGGGCTGGTTGTGGACTACCTCGGGCTCGCCGATGAACTGAAGGCGGCGCTGGCGACCTACACGGAGAGTGGGGGCACCGGCAAGACCGCGCTCGATCAGGCCGAGGCTGTGGCCGTCATGCTGGAGAAGTACGAGATCTGCGGGGCGCTGTTCCACGGCTTCGACTGGTCGCCTTGGACTACTGGCACTGCGCAAGATCGCCTTTCGGTCCTGCCGGCCGCGCAGGAGCACATTCTCGGACAAGAGGACGGGAAAAACCGGCTACTTCGCGCCGTTACCGAGCTGTCTCAGGCCTTTGCTCTTGCCGTGCCGCACGAGGAGACAGTGCGCATCCGGGACGACGTTGGGTTCTTCCAAGCGGTACGGGCGGTCCTGGCCAAGAGCACGCCAGCCGACTACAAGCCCGATGAGGAACTAGACTACGCCATCCGTCAGATTGTCTCGAAGGCTGTCGTTTCCGGCGAAGTGGTGGATATCTTCGCTGCGGCCGGACTCAAGAGGCCCGACATTTCCATTCTCTCCGACGAGTTCCTGGCCGAGGTGCGCGGCATGCCGCAGCGGAACCTCGCGGTTGAGTTGTTGCAGAAGCTGCTCAAGGGCGAGATCAGGACTCGCTCGAAGCGCAATGTCGTGCAGGCACGGTCCTTCGCAGACTTGCTGGAGCAGTCGGTGCGCAAGTACCAGACCCGGGCGATCGAGACGGTCCAAGTCATCGAAGAACTGATCGCACTGGCGAAGGACATGCGGGCGGCTAGTGCGCGCGGTGAGGCGCTGCATCTCAGCGAGGACGAGCTGGCGTTTTATGACGCGCTGGAAGTCAATGACAGCGCGGTCAAGGTGCTCGGCGAACCCACGCTGGTCAAGATCGCTCGTGAACTGGTGGATATCGTGAAGAAGAACGTCGCCATCGACTGGACCGTGCGCGAGAATGTGCGCGCCCAGCTACGAGTGATCGTGAAGCGCATCTTGAGGAAGTACGGCTACCCGCCGGATAAGCAAGAAAAGGCGACGCAGACAGTGCTGGAGCAAGCGGAGGTCCTGTCGGAACTGTGGGCGATGGCGTGAATGTGCCAAACGGTTCTGCTCGCCTTCCTCGCTCACGGTGGTGAGCTATCGCTGTAAGTGGCCACGGGCTCAGGCGTCTCGTGCCCAGCTGGTGGGCCGCGTGCGGGGGTCACTTGGGGTGGGGTGGTGGGCTCACCCAAGTGGGCCAGGCAAGCCGCGGCGTCGAGCACGCTCAGTGCGGCCTCCCCGTACCTGCGCTTACGGGAGCCGTAGAGGGCAAGCCGTGGAGTGCCACCTTGTCCGCCTCCGCGCGTCTTTGGATCCGCTCCACCCATGGGCGGAGGGCAGCGATACCGGTGATCATAGGCTTGAAGGCCCCGATGTCCGCGGGTTGCCTTACGGCTACCCCGCCGGCGGCATCGGCCACCAGCCCCTTCTTGTTGTCGGGCAGGCTGTACCAGCCCTGTCCTGCCTGGACGATAACCGGTTCGCCGAGTTCGCGGGTTTCGACATTGATGACCGGGCGTATGCTGGCGCTGCCCTCGAACACCATGGCGACCGTGAGTTCCTCGCCGGGGAGATAGGTCACGGAGAGCCACGTGCCGAGCAAGCTAATTTCCGCGGTCCTGGTCTGGATGTTGACCTTCACTTGGCTACTGCACTTGTTGTTGTAGACAGCGGTACCTGCCTGCTGGCAGAAGGTGTTGCCGCCGGCAAGCATCGCCTTCGAACACGGCGCCGCCATCAGTTCGCCCTTCTGGAAGAGATGAATTAGCATGCAGCCCTGCTGATCGACGACGCCCTCACCGTCCGGGTCGGTGGCGAGCCGCCACCCTTCACCCGCCGGGTGCCACTGATCGTCGTCGAGCTTCTTCAGGTCGGCGTTTTGCGCTCCAGCCAATACGTTGGCAAGATCGCGCCTAACCTGCACGGCGGCCGGCTTGTGCGTCTCGGGCACTACGGGCTTCGGCGCTTCCGGAGCGGCCGTTGGCGCGCCCGCCTGCGGTGGCGGCGGGGCCGACTCCTTGCGCTGGCAGCCCACCGACCATATGCCCGCGGCCAGCGCAGTGACCAGCAATGCGGACGGCCAGATTCGTGTTCGGTCTCTGCTCATGACACACCTCCTTCCGACTCCTCCTCGATCAACCCGCGCCACTTCTCGAGCGAGCGGGCGGCAACCGTCAGCCCGAGCGTCAGCCCGACCGAGAGCACGATGCCGGTTAGCGCCACGTCCAACAGCGCCGCGACATCGAACCATTGCAGCCGATCACCGGTGCGAATCAGTGCGCGGGTCGTGGCGTCCCGTGCGCACTCGGCAGCCGTCCTTCCGAAGTACTCACAATACCATTGCGTTCCCCAGGCGATGGAGATGCTCGCCTCACTCCGTGCCAAGACGAACACAACGTGCGTGAGCATGAATGCCAGCGCTGCAATCCCGAGGCGCATGGCGCAAAGCCTTGACGAACCCGCTTTCCATGCATTCTCGGGCCGCGCACACGCACCGGCACTGACCCCGATACCGGCGAGAAAACCGAGCACCACCACCAGTGGCTCGGCGCGCAGCGACAGGCCGTTGAGTAACGCGTCCGCCATGTGCACTAGCCCGAACAACAACGTGCCGAGGGCAAACGGGTACACCACGGCACGCAACGGCCGCCGACCTACCTTAGTGTCCGGGATGCCGGACTCACGCTCGGTTGGCCAAAGCTGACCCGCCAAAGCCATCCCGAAGCCGACTGCACCACCCAGGGCCGCTCCCCAGAAGAAGTAGGACACGAATTGCGGACCCACCAGCACGGACTTGGGGGCCATCACAGCGATCAGCGCCCGCATTGCGCCCAACGCCACCCCCGCGCCAAGCGCCCCGCCAATGGTGAGCCCCGCGATGCTGTAGCGGTTGTGAAACAACCTGCGGTGCTGACGCAACTGCCCCATGCGTGCCTTTAGAGCGATGCTCTGATTGACGAACTCCGTTTCGTCCGCGGCGAGGTCGGCAGCGCGGTCGGCGAACCACCGCTCGGCATCGGCGAGCGGCGTCCCGCGCAACAGCGCGCCCTCGTCGCCGTTTGCTCGTTGCCAGTCAGTGACATGGCCGCGCAGACGCTGCCGCCACTGCAGAAAAGACTGATCCTGTTGCACCCATTCCTGCAGCAGTGGCCAGTACCGAGGCAGCGTATCGTGAGCCAGTTCCACGTTCGCCTGTCCGGCTGCTCCGCGCAGGACTAGAAGCCGTTCGTCGGCAAGGCGCTGGACCGTTCGCTCTGCCATGAGCGGATCGAAGAACTGCTGGATGAGTGCGGCCTTCTCGATGCGCTGACTGGCGAGTGCCCCGCTGCCTTCTTCGAGCCAGACCAGGCGGCAGAAAACGCGCTGCGCCACTACGCGCTCATCAGCACCGAGGCTCTCCATCACGCGCTCGGCGTGGTAGCTCAAGGCGCCCGCAACACCGCCCACTGCGCGGTAGGTATCCCATGTGAGCCAGCGGCCGCGCCGCTGGCGCCACAACATCTCCAGGACGTGCTGCAAGAGTGGCAGCGACACCTCACCGCGCACGCTGGCGTCCGTGCGGACCTGCGCCGCCAGCCCTTTTTCGAAGATAGCCCCCACTTCCGCGGCCGGCGATTCGATTATCTGGGCGGCCGCCTCTGCCGTCACTCCAGTGAGGAAAATCTGATGCGAGACGACTTCGCGCGCTAGGTCCGGATCGCGGGATAGCTGCCCGTAGAAGTCGGCCCGGAGCGTAGCGATCACCCAGGCGTTGCGATGCGGATCGGCAGCGAGTGCTAGCATCGCGGCAATGAACTGGTTTCGTTCCGGTTCGATGTCGCACAGCGTGTAAAGCTCCTCGAGGCGATCGACTACAAGAACCAGCGGTATGGCGGGTGGCAGCAGCGCCCGAGCAACCATCGGTAAGTCGTGTGGATTCGCCGCCAACCGTGCAAGCAGACGATCAGTCGCCGCCACGTGGTCGTTGGTCGGCTGTAGCCTGGCGAGCTCGATGGCAAGCGCGCTGAGCGGCCGGCTACCTGGGCGCATGGTCAGGCAGGGGGACTTCGCGGCGGGAGCAAGTCGCGCTGGCAGACGAGGTAGTACGCCGGCCTGGACGAGAGAGGTCTTTCCACTGCCGGACGGTCCGACGACCGCCAGGAAAGAATGATGCGCAAGCCGCTCCAGTATCTCGCGGACCTCTGCGTCGCGGCCATGAAAGAATCGCGCCGCGTCAGCGTCGAAGGCGGCAAGCCCGCGGTACGGCGCGGGCTCATCGGACAACTCTGCTACCAGGGCCGCAGCAGGTGCCTCTCCCTTCAGCGCACCGACCAGCCTAGCGAAGGCATCGCCTTCGTCCAGGCTGGTCTCGAACCGCACCCAGGTATCTACATTTGCCCAGGTGCCCTGCGGGGGCTGAGCGCCCGGGAGCAGTGCGTATATCACCCGAAAGTCCGGGCGCCCATCGCGAATCACATAGGCGAGATCGCGCTCCCGTGTCTGCACGGGTCCGAGGCCCCCGGGTCCCCATGCAATCATGGCTCCCGATGATGCACGCATGGCTGTCTCGATCTCCGTCCGCCATGACAAGCCCAGGTTGAGGGCCGTATCCATCCACACGGCCAAACCGCCTTCTTGCTGGAGCCGCACCGCCATCAATTTCACGTACGCGGCATCGCGCCGGTTGTAGCTGATAAAGACATCGTGCATGGCTAGCGCATTCTACTTGTCTTCTCCGTATATGAACTCCATGACTGATAGGAATTTCAACCGTATCCCGCCCCCCGGGAAGACTCAGGGTAGAGTATGGGTGGGTCTGCGGGATCCTGCCGGGCGCGGCCAACGCCTGCCATACCGTCACGCCGACGGCAACGGTGCGGCGGCTAGTGAATCTGACGGCGCTGTCGGTGGTGGATGCGGGGTGGCAGAGGCCGGGGGCGGCGACGAGGGACGCAATTTGACGCGAGCATCTCTGACAGCCACGAACGCGATGCACAGAACGGAGATACTTCGGGACCTACGACCCGTGGTGAAATGGGTCCCTGCGCATGAGCATTGAAGCGGTCATCTTCGATTGCGACGGGACGCTTGTCGACAGCGAAACACTGGCGAGCGAAGTGCTGGTGGAGTGCGTCCGGCCGCATGGGTTGGAGCTGACTGTCGGAGAGGCATTGACGCAGTTCGCCGGACGGAAGATGGCCGAGTGCGTTGCGGAGCTCGAGCAGCGCCTCGGCAAGGCGCTTCCTCCCGATTTCGTGCCCGGCCTGCGCACGCGCATGGCCGACGCGTTCCGCAGCCGGTTGCAGCTGGTCGAAGGAGCATTGTCCGTCGTCCAGTACCTCGAGGTTCCTTATTGTGTCGCCTCCAGCGGCCCGCGGGAAAAGATCGAGCTGAGCCTCGGGATCACTGGCTTGCTGCCTTACTTCGAGGGTCGCATCTTCAGCGCTTACGAGGTCGGATCCTGGAAGCCGGACCCGGGGCTGTTCCTGCACGCTGCGAAGGCCCTCGGTGTTGCCCCGGAACGATGCGCGGTCGTCGAGGACAGCGCGCCCGGTCTTCAGGCTGGGCTGGCGGCAGGGATGGTCGTCTTCGCCTTCCGGCATCGCGGGGCCATTGCGGGTGACACGGCCGACGGAGTGCGCGTGCTGCGCCAGCTCCGGGATCTTCCGGATCTCTTGGTTGGCCGGTGCCCGGCGTGAGAATCGTCCGCGGCTCCCACCACCCCGCCCGCAGCGCGGGCACCCCTCCTCCGGCAGGAGGGGAGAGATCTTTTTCTCCCCTCCTTTTTCAAGGAGGGGTGGCGCGAATGCGACGGGGTGGTTACGACTGCTGGGCGTAAACTGACTCAGGCTGAAGCTCGTACGTAATCGAGTAAGATCAAGGAATGCGCCCATGACACAACGCAACAACCCCCCCTTCCGAGCCGACCACGTCGGCAGCTTCCTGCGGCCCAACGCGTTGCTGGAGGCGCGCGATCGGTTCAAGCAGGGGGCCATCTCCAAAGAACAGCTGCGCGCCGCCGAGGATGTGGTGATCCGGGACATCGTGCGGTTCCAAGAGGATCTCGGGTTGCAGGGGATCACCGACGGGGAGTTCCGGCGCACGTATTTCCACATCGACTTTCTCGAGCAACTCGAGGGAGTCGAGACACGCGGCGGGATCGCTGCCAGCTTCCACAGTGCCAGCGGCGAGGTGAACTTCGCCCCGCCGGTGATGCACGTGACCGCGAAGCTGCGCCACGCACGGCCGATCCAGCTCGCCGATTTCCAGTTCCTGAAATCGACGACCAAGCGCATGGCGAAGGTGACGATCCCATCGCCGACCATGCTGCATTTCCGGGGCGGTCGCAACGCCATCAGCAAGGAAGCCTACCCGGACCTGGAGGGGTTCTTCGACGACGTGGCGGCGTGCTATCGAGAGGAGCTCAGCCAGCTTGGAGCGGCGGGCTGCAAGTACCTTCAGCTCGACGATACGAATCTCGCCTACCTGTGCGATCCCAAGATGCGAGAGGGCGCACGGCAGCGCGGCGACGACCCGAACGAGCTGCCGCGGCGCTACGCCAAGCTGATCAACGCAGCGATCGCGGACCGGCCGGCCGGCATGACGGTGTGCACGCACCTTTGCCGGGGCAACTTCAAGAGCGCCTGGGTGGCCGAGGGCGGCTACGAGCCGGTGGCCGAAGTCCTGTTCAACGACCTGGCGGTGGACGGCTATTTCCTCGAGTACGACGACGAGCGCTCGGGCGATTTTGCGCCGCTGCGGTTCGTACCGAAGGGCAAGATCGTCGTGCTGGGGCTGGTGACGACGAAAGTGGGCGAGCTGGAGTCCAAGGACGACATCAAACGCCGGATCGATGAAGCGGCCCGTTATGTGCCGCTCGAGCAGTTGTGCCTTTCGCCCCAGTGCGGGTTCTCGAGCACGGTGCACGGCAACGAGATCGCGCAGGAATCGCAGGCGGCCAAGCTTCGGCTGGTGGTGGAGACGGCGCGGGAGGTGTGGGGCGCGAGTTGAGCGGCGCAGATCGAGTCACCCCTCACCCTGCCCTGTCCCACAAGGGGAGAGGGGGCGGAGTGTGGTCCGCAATGGTTGTGCGCTTTGCGAAAAGGCCCCCCTCTCCCTTGATGGGAGAGGGTTGGGGTGAGGGTGAGGGACGTTGCGTGTCAGTGCTCTGGCTTGAACTCGATCACGACGCCCAGCAGCGGCGCGTCGCCTACGTTTTTCACCACGTGGATCACGGGTGGACTGAAGGAAGGGCGCTCGGGCACCGTTTCCACGAAGATCGGCGCCGCTCCGTCGAGCCATTGCTGGAGGCGAGTCCTGTTCAGCTGGATCACCACGCGCTGGCTGTGGCTGTGCCGAGCGCGCGTGTCGCCGGGAGCGAGCCGCTCTTCGAAGACGAAGAAGCTGTCGCCGTCGTAGCGGAAAGCGTTTTTTTCCGGCGGGATGATCTCGGCAGGCGAACGGACGGGCGGGTGGTTCGGCTTGATGTCCACCTCGAAGAAAGCGCCTCCGGTCGGTGGCTCATGCGACTCGCCGGCGGTGAAGACCGCAATATCGCCTCGCTTCATGGTTCGAACCGTTCCGGCCCATCGTAACTCGATGTCGCCGAGCGCTACGACTACGCGGTCCCCGCATTCCGGGAGACCCGCGGATGCGCAGGGCGCAATGTCGCGCGTAACGCGGACGTAGTCGTTTTCCAGCGCGATCTGGTCGGCCGACAGTACAACGGCGAGCAGCAGAGATAGCACGGTGTGCCTCGAATCAGTTGGTCCGGACCGGCTTGCCGGTGGCGGCGCTGGCAAGCAGCGCATCGATCAGGCGGTGCACGCGCAATGCCTCCTCGCCGTTGACCCTCGCCTCACCGCCGCCCTGCACGGCATCCAGAAAATCGCGCCAGACGCCGCGGTGATAATCGTGCGGGAACGCCATCGGATCGGCGCCGGTGCCCCCTCCCGAGCCGTCGGCCGCGATTGTCTCAGTGCGGCCGTCGTGCCAGCGCACTTCCAGCGCGGTGCCAGCGAGGGAGGCGGTGCCGCGCGCGCCGGCGAGCTCGATGCGCTCCGCCGCACCCGGATAGGCAGCGGTGGTGGCCTCGATCACGCCGAGCGCGCCGTTCTTCCAGCGCACCGACGCGCACACCAGATCCTCGCATTCCATGCGGTGGACCGGTGTCGTGATCGCGCAGGCGCTTACCTCGGCGACATCCCCGGCCAGTGACAGCAGCACGTCGAGAGTATGGATCGCCTGCGTGATCAGCACGCCTCCGCCGTCGCGCGCCTTGGTGCCGCGGCCGGGCTCGTCGTAGTAGCTCTGCGGCCGCCACAACCGGATGATCGCGGATGCGCCAACCGGGGTACCCAGTTCGCCTGCACGAAGCAGGGTCGCGAGACGCTCGGTCGCGGGTTTGTGACGATGCTGCAGCACTATGCCGAGCTTGACTCCCTTGCGGCGGCAAACGGCAACCATTTCCTCGGCGCGCGCAGTGGTGATCTCGAGCGGCTTCTCGAGCAGGACGTGCTTGCCGGCCTCGGCGCACCTGCGTACGAGATCGAGGTGCGTGGCGGGAGGCGTCAGTACCGCGACCGCATCGATGGAGCGGTCCCCCAAAATGGTTTCGAGCCGCTCGCATTGCGGGAACGGGAACCTCTCGGCGAACTTTGCGCGGCGTGCCGCGCTCGGGCTGAACGCATAGGCGACCTCGACCCGGTCGGACAGATCGAGTGCGCTTTTGGCGTGCGGCACTACCGCCATGCCCAGGCCTACTATGGCGATGCGGGATTTTTTCATGCTGGTGGTCGATGCGCCACGATCCTTCACCCCTCACCCTAGCCCTCTCCCACAAGGGGAGAGGGGGCTAGAACTTGTACAGCTCGTTCGGGTTGTCCACCAGGATCTGCTTGCGTGTGGCCTCGTCGGGTGCCCATTCCAGCAACAGATCGAGCAGGTCGGCGTCCTCCGGTATCTGGTCCGCGTGCGCGGACGGATGCGGCCAGTTGCTCGCCCACAGCATGCGCTCCGGCGAGTACTTCACCAGCGCCTTGGCCAGGCGCCCGACATCTTCGTACTTCGGCCCGCCGGTCTTCGACACCTCGTAGGGCGCGGACAGCTTCACCCAGCAGCGGCCAGTTTCCAGCAGGCGCAGCAGCGACCTGAATCCCTCGTGCTGCGGCGGAACCGGTTCGAGGAACTTGCCGACGTGGTCGATGACGAACTTGCCGGGCAGCTTCTTGATCTGCGCCTCGTACTTGGGCAGATCCCGGCCGTCGAGCTGGATGTTCGCATGCCAGCCGAATGGGTGGACCTTGGCCATGACCTGGTCCATCTTGTCGAAGCCCACCGCGCCACCGGGCAACTGGAAAATGCGCTGCGCGCAGATGCCGCCCATGGTCAGCGAGACGATCTCGCCGCTGGTGGCGTCCGGCTTCACCACCCCGACACCTTTCGCGCTGGACCCGAGCGCCCGGATCGCTTCGAGGGTGACTCGGTTGTCGAACTGATAGGCGTTCGGCTGCACCACGATCACCCGCTCCAGGTTGAGACGCTTCTGCAACTCTTGATACATCGGCACGGTGAAGTTGCCGGGCAGCATCGGGGCGCCGGGCGCGGGCGGAACGTTCTCGTCGTAGAAGTGAATGTGGGTGTCGCACGCGCCGGGCGGGGCGACGAGCTTGGGGCGCTTCGGGTCCATCGGGTGTTCCTTGTTCGCTGTTTTCGAACGCTATGCTCGGCCGCTACACGTCGCCGGCGGGGTCTTCAAGACGGAGATGCCGGGGAAGCGGCGCGGCGTGACCGCTCCTGAAATTACCGTTTCTTCTTCTTCAACTTTGGCAGCAGGCGATTCGGGTCGCCGCCGATCTCGGCGGACACGAAACTGCCGCCCTGGTACAGCTCGGCGTGCGGATCGGCAGCCGGTTTCTCCTTCGCCAGCACCTCGGCCGCGTAGGGCTCGCTGTCGTCCTGCGGCCGGTAGCCCAACCGCTGCGCGTTGGAGTTGTCGTACCAGCTCCGGCGGTTGCCCGACACACCGTACACGATCTCGAAGCGGATGTCCGGGTGATCGATTCCGATCTGGATCAGCTGCGCCAGGTCGCGCGGGCTGATCCACAGCGAGAGGCGCCGCTTGTCCACCGGAGTGGGGTTGACGTTGCCGATCCGGATGCAAAATACCTGGAGACCGTATTTGTCCGCGTACAGGCTGCCGAGCTGCTCGCCGAACACCTTGGACAGGCCGTAGCGGCTGTCGGGCTTGGGGTAGACGCGATGGTCGATCTTCTCGTCGCGGCGGTAGAAGCCGGTCGCATGGTTGCTGGTGGCGAACAGGATCCGCTTTACGCCGTTACGATGCGCGGCCTCGAACAGGTTGTAGCAGCCGACGATGTTGGTACGCAGTATCACGCTCCAGGGACCTTCCACGGCGAAGCCGCCCAGGTGGACGATGGCGTCCACGCCCTTGGTCGCGCGCAGCATGTCGGACAGGCGCGCCACGTCGCCCCGGACCGAGGTCTCGCCGGCGGCGAGCTTCTTCACCGGCTGGATGTCGGACAGTCTCAATGTGTACTTGCCGGCCAGCTCGCGCCGCAGGTGGGTGCCTACGTCGCCCGCGGCGCCGGTGATCAGGATGGTTTTCATGTCTGTATCGGTGTTGTCGTCGGTGTCTACCGGTGTCGGCTCCCTCCCTGGCGCCCAGCGCAAGGGAGGGGGTACGTGCATTACTCACTTAGCAGCTGGCGCGCCATGATCATCCGCTGGACCTGGTTGGTGCCCTCGTAGATCTGCGTGATCTTGGCGTCGCGGTACAGGCGCTCGACCTCGAAGCCGCGGATGTAGCCGCTGCCGCCGTGAATCTGCACCGCATTGGCAGTGTGCGCAACCGCCGCGTCCGAGGCAAAGCACTTGGCCATCGACGCCTCCAGCGTAGCGCGCTCGCCGGCGTCGAGCTTCGCTGCCGCGGCATGCACCATGAGCCGGGCCGCGTGCGTATCCTTGGCCATATCCGCGATCATCCACTGTACCGCCTGGAACTCCGCAATGGCCTGGCCGAACTGCTTGCGTATCCTGGCATAGTCGATGGAAGCCTCCAGCGCCGCGTCGAGAATCCCGACTGCCAGCGCCGCGATGCCGACTCGTCCCTTGTCCAGCACGCTCATCATCAGGTGAAAGCCGCGGTTCTCCGGGCCGAGCAACGCATCGAGCGGCAGCTCGACATCCTGAAAAGCGAGCGCG
>JBGPMS010000170.1:0-11806 GCA_041487115.1 Gammaproteobacteria bacterium | reverse complement strand
GAGAGGTCCTGCGCGAGCGACGCGGCACCGGCGGCTTCGGCTACGACCCGCTGTTCCTCGACCCGTCCCTGGGCAAGACCGGCGCCGAGCTGCCGATCGACGAGAAGAACCGCATCAGCCACCGCGGAAAGGCGTTGGCGGTGTTGGTCGAGAGGTTGAGAAACAAGTGAAGGCGTGAAGGGTGAACAGTGAAGGGTGAAGAGTGGAAGAGCAAAAGAACCCCCTCTCCCCCATCACTGGGGGAGAGGGTTGGGGTGAGGGGGATCACCCTTCACTCTTCACCCTTCACGCCTTCACTTGTTTCTCAACCTCTCGACCAACACCGCCAACGCCTTTCCGCGATGGCTGATGCGGTTCTTCTCGTCGATCGGCAGCTCGGCGCCGGTCTTGCCCAGGGACGGGTCGAGGAACAGCGGGTCGTAGCCGAAGCCGCCGGTGCCGCGTCGCTCGCGCAGGACCTCTCCGTTCCAGTCGCCCTCGGCGATCAGCGGCTGCGGATCGCAGCCGTGGCGGACCAGCACGATCACGCAGTAGTAGTGCGCGCGCCGGTCGTCGCTCTGCGCGAGCCGTTCGAGCAGGTGATCGTTGTTCCGCTCGTCCGATCTCGGCTCACCCGCGAAGCGTGCCGAATGGACACCGGGCTCGCCATTGAGCGCGTCCACGCAGATCCCGGAATCGTCCGCCATTGCAGGCAGCCCGGTCAGGCTCGAGGCGTGTCGCGCCTTGGCCAGCGCGTTCTCGATGAACGTCCCGTGCGGCTCGTCCGCCTCGGGGACATTGAACTGGGCCTGCGGAACCACCTCGATACCAAGGGGCGTCAAGATTCGGCGGATCTCGCGGATCTTGCCTTCGTTGCTGCTGGCCAGAACGAGTCTCTTCACTGGTTGAGCCCAAGACGAGAGCATCGCTTCAGACCCCAAGCGCGGAGCGCTGCGCAGCTATGAGCTGCCGTATGCCGGACGCAGCGAGATCGACCATCGCATCCAGTTCGGCACGCGAAAACGGCTTGCCCTCGGCCGTGCCTTGGACTTCCACCAACCCTCCGTTGCCGGTCATGACCACGTTCATGTCGGTGTCGCACGCGGAATCCTCCACGTAGTCCAGATCGAGCACTGGCACCCCATCGTAGACACCGACCGACACGGCAGCCACGAAGTCGACCAGCGGCCAGGCCGCGATCGCGCCCTTGTCCACCAGGAAGCGGACGGCGTCGTGCAGCGCTACGAACGCCCCGGTGATGCTGGCCGTGCGCGTCCCCCCGTCGGCCTGCAGCACGTCGCAGTCGATCTGGATCGTGCGCTCGCCCAGCGCCGCGAGGTTGGCTACGGCGCGCAGGCTGCGGCCGATCAGGCGCTGGATCTCCTGCGTGCGGCCGGATTGCTTGCCTGCCGCCGCCTCGCGTTGCATACGGGTGTTGGTGGAGCGCGGCAGCATACCGTACTCCGCGGTGAGCCAGCCCCGGCCTTGACCTTTGAGGAACGGCGGCACTTTCTCGTCGATGCTCGCGGTGCACAGCACACGGGTGTCGCCGGCCTCGATCAGGACCGAACCCTCCGCGTGCCGGGTATAGCCGCGCGTGATGCGGACGAGCCGCAGCTCGTCCGATTTTCTACCACTTTGGCGCATGCGGGGTTCCGTCGTCGGGCCGGCCTCGGCCTATCATTATGTGCTATCTTCTGCGCGCTGCCGCGGCGGCGCGATGTGTGTATTCGCGGCGCGAGCCTATTCTAGATCGCTAGGAGCCTGGATGATCTACAGCATGACCGGCTACGCCGCGGTGTCCGAGGAGCTTCCGCTCGGCACGCTCAGCGTCGAGGTCCGCTCGGTCAATCATCGCTACCTGGACATCCAGTTCAGGCTCCCCGACGAATTTCGCTTCTTCGAGCCGGGCATGCGGGAGCTGGTCGCCGCGCGGCTCACGCGCGGAAAGGTGGAGTGCCGGATCGGATTCCAGAAGAGCCCGGCCAGCCATGTCTCGCTGCAGCTCAACACCGCTTTGCTGGACCAGCTCGTAGGACTCGATCACCGCGTGCGCGGACATCTGCCCGGAGCCGCGAGCCTGACGGTGAGCGACGTGATCCGCTGGCCCGGCATCGTCGAGGCCGACGCGATGCCGCTGGAGCAGTTGCGCGATCAGGCGCAGGCGCTGATGCAGCGGGCGCTCGAGGAGTTCAGCGCCTCGCGTGCGCGGGAGGGCGACAAGCTCAAGAGCATGCTGCTGGAGCGCGTCAAGCGCATGGAAGAGCTGGTGGAAAAGGTCAAGCCGCGCATCCCACAACTGGTCGCGGCCTACCAGGAGCGGCTGGCCGCACGCCTCAAGGATGCTTTGAAAGACATCTCCGCGGTGATGGACGAGGACCGCATCCGGCAGGAGCTCGTGATGTTCGCGTCGAAGGTCGACGTGGAGGAGGAGTTGTCGCGCCTGATCACGCATCTGTCCGAGACGCGCCGCATACTCACCAGCGGCGGCGCGGCCGGCAAGCGCCTGGATTTTCTCATGCAGGAGCTCAACCGCGAGGCGAACACGCTCGGCTCCAAGTCGGTGGACATCGACACGTCGCAGGCTTCGGTGGAGCTGAAAGTGCTGATCGAACAGATGCGGGAGCAGGTGCAGAATATCGAATAAAGGCGGGCGATGGGCTACAGGCAATCGGCTCTCGGCCGATAACGTCAGCACAAGGGTTTGCCTTTTCGCCCATCGCCTATCGCCAGTTACTCCATGGCCTCAGGTAATCTTTTTATCATCTGCGCCCCCTCGGGGGCCGGCAAGACCAGCCTGGTGAACGCGCTGCTCGAGCGCGAGCCCGATATCGAGCTGTCCATCTCCTACACCACGCGGGCGCCGCGGACGGGCGAGACGGACGGGCGCAACTACCACTTCGTGTCGCGCGAGCAGTTCGTCGAGATGACCGGTCGCGGCGAGTTCCTCGAGAGCGCCGAGGTGCACGGCAACCTCTACGGCACCTCGCAGGCCTGGATCAGTGCGCGCCGCGCCGAGGGCAAGGACATCGTGCTGGAGATCGACTGGCAGGGCGCCGCCCAGGTGCGGCGGCTGATCCCCGATGCCGTGGGCGTATTCATCCTGCCTCCCTCGCCGGAGGCGCTGCGCAAGCGGCTGGTAGGGCGGGGGCAGGACACCCCGGAGGTGATCGAGCGCCGGCTGCTGGCCGCGCGGGAGGAGGTCGCCCATGTCGAGGAGTTCGACTATGTTATTATCAATCGGAACTTTGATGTCGCAGTGGCCGACCTCGTGAGCATAGTCCGGGCCCAGCGACTGCGGTTGGCGGTGCAGGTCGAGCGTCACCGCGACCTGATCAACCGGTTGAAGTAAAAGACGCTTGCTCAAGCCGAGGACCTCATGGCACGCATCACCGTCGACGACTGCCTGAAGCTCATCCCCAATCGCTTCGTGCTCACGCTTGCCGCCACTTACCGCGCGCGCCAGCTATCCCAGGGCGCATCCCCCATGGTGGAGGGCAACAGGGACAAGCCGACGGTCATCGCCCTGCGCGAGGTCGCGGCCGGCAAGGTCGGCCAGGAGATCCTGAACAAAGGCCAGGCCTGACCTAGCTAAACCCCATCGAAGTTCCGTTCCGCAAGCCCGCTTAACAGCTCACGCGCCAGCCAAAAGCATACAAAACCTGGTACAAGCGGGCTTCTTCGCCACCACCGCGAGTCGAGGATGTCCGAGGCCGAGTTACTGCTCCGCGACGCGTCCAGCTATCTCAAGCCGGAAGACGTGCGTCAGCTCAAGTCGGCCTACGAGTTCTCGGAGGCCGCCCACGAGGGGCAGTTCCGCCGCACGGGAGAACCCTACATCTCCCATCCGGTCGAGGTTGCCAAGATCCTCACCCAATGGCACCTGGACACCCAGGCGCTGACCGCGGCGCTCCTGCACGACGTGATGGAAGACACGGCCGTCACCAAAATCGAGATCAGCGAGAAGTTCGGCAAGATGGTGGCCGAGCTGGTCGATGGCGTCTCGAAGCTGGACAAGATCGAGTTCCAGAGCCAGGAGCAGGCGCAGGCGGAGAATTTCCGCAAGATGTTCCTGGCCATGGCGCGCGACGTGCGCGTGATCCTGATCAAGCTGGCCGACCGGCTGCATAACATGCGCACGCTCGACGTGATGCAGCCGACCGAGCGCGCCCGCATCGCCCGCGAGACCCTCGAGATCTACGCGCCGATCGCCAACCGCCTGGGGTTGAACGCCCTGTACCAGGAACTGGAGGAGCTGTCGTTCCAGAACCTCTACCCGAACCGCTACCGCGTGCTGAAGAAGGCGCTCGAGGTGCAGCGCGGGAATCGCCGCGAGGTGGTGGACAAGATCCTGGATTCGATCAAGCAGCGCCTGGCGGACAACAAGATCGAAGCGCTGGTCACCGGCCGCGAGAAGAATCTGTACAGCATCTACAAGAAGATGCACGAGAAGAACCTGTCCTTCTCCAAGGTGCTGGACATCTACGCCTTCCGCGTGATCGTGAAAGACTCGGCCGCCTCCTACCTGGCCTTGGGCGCACTGCATGGCCTGTACAAGCCGATCCCGGGCAAGTTCAAGGACTACATCGCCATCCCCAAGGCCAACGGGTACCAGTCGCTGCACACCACCCTGTTCGGCCCTTTCGGCACCCCGCTCGAGCTCCAGATTCGCACCCAGGAGATGCACCGGATCGCCGAGGCCGGGGTCGCCTCGCACTGGCTGTACAAGACCACCGACGCCCAGTTGTCCGAGCTGCAGAAGAAGACCCACCAATGGCTGCAGAGCCTGCTGGAGATGCAGTCGGAGAGTGTGGACTCGGTGGAGTTTCTCGAGCACCTCAAGGTGGACCTGTTCCCCGACGAGGTCTACGTGTTCACGCCCAAGGGCAAGATCATGGCTCTGCCGCACGGCGCCACCTGCGTTGACTTCGCCTACGCCGTGCACACCGACATCGGCAATCGCTGCGTGGCGGCCAAGATCAACTACGAGCTGGTGCCGCTGCGCAGCGAGCTCAAGAACGGCGACCGGGTCGAGATCATCACCGCCGCGCACACCAAGCCGAATCCCTCCTGGTTGAACTATGTGGTGAGCGCCAAAGCGCGCCATCACATTCGCCATTTCCTCAAGACCATGCAGTACGAAGAATCGGCGCAGCTGGGCGAGCGCTTGCTGGGCCAGGCGCTGGCCGCGCTCGGCTCCAATGCGCGCAGCATCACCGAGGCGGACTGGGAGCGCCTGCTCAAGGAGCTGAGCGCGACCACCCGCCAGGAAGTGCTGGCCGAGCTCGGCCTGGGCAAGCAGTTGGCCATCGTGATCGCGCGCAAGCTGCTGCCGGCCGGTGCGGAGTCGAAGCAGCTCGGCCACGGCGGACCCGTCATCATCCGCGGCTCGGAGGGCATGGCGTTGCAGTTCGCCAAGTGCTGCCACCCGATCCCGGGCGACCCGATCATCGGCTTCATCAAGACCGGCCGCGGCATGATCATCCACACCCACGATTGCCCGGTGATCGCCAAGAGCCGCCGCGACCCGGACAAATGGCTGGACGTGGAATGGGCACCCGACACGAAGAAGCTGTTCTCGGTGAACATCAAGCTGGTGGTATCCAACCAGACCGGAGTGTTGGCAAAGGTCGCAGCCGAGATCGCCGAAAACGGTTCCAACATCGAGAACGTCAGTCTGGAGCCGGGAGACTCCAGCGCCTACACCGACATCCACTTCACGCTGCAGGTCTCCAACCGCCTTCACCTCGCCCAGATCATGCGCGGCTTGCGGCGTCATCCCGAGGTCATCCGCATCAACCGCCTCAAGGGCTGACACGCCCTCTAGCGCGCGACTCGACCGATGGATTTCATCTCGCCGGACCTCTTCTCTGCGCTGTTCGCCATCATCATCATCGACCTAGTGCTGGCGGGCGACAACGCCATCGTGATCGCGCTGGCCGCACGCAAGCTGCCCAAGGATCTCCAGATCAGGGCCATAGTCTGGGGCACCGCAGGGGCCATAGCGGTGCGCGTGGCGATGACGCTGGCGGTGGTCGCGTTGCTCCGGGTGCCCGGGTTGCAGGCGGCCGGCGGGCTGCTGCTGGTCTGGATCGCCTACAAGCTGCTGGCCAGGGACGACGAACACGACGCCGACGGCGTCCGACGCACCGAGATCACCGGTTTCTGGGCCGCAATCCGCACCATCGTCATCGCCGATACGGTCATGGGTCTGGACAACGTGCTCGGCGTCGCGGGCGCGGCCCAGGGCAGCTTCCTTCTGGTGGTG
Source organism: Gammaproteobacteria bacterium (assembly GCA_041487115.1). Lineage (GTDB taxonomy): Bacteria > Pseudomonadota > Gammaproteobacteria > Burkholderiales > SHXO01 > SHXO01. Next base: position 5,559 of record JBGPMS010000170.1, on the reverse strand, counting down.
CTGGGGCTGCTCATCAGCATCCCTATCATGGTGTGGGGCAGCACGCTGATCCTGCGCATAGTGGACCGGCTTCCGGTGATCATCTACCTGGGCGCAGCTGTGCTGGCCTGGACCGCAGCCAAGATGCTGATCCACGAGCCGATGCTGGAGGATTGGATGTTCATCCATCGGTGGCTGCCGTGGGCGGTCTATGTGTTGATCATCGGCGGCGTTCTGCTGGGCGGGTACCTGCAGAACCGGGGGCGCGCGGCGGCTGGGGTCAGTTCGGGAGGGGCCTCCCGGTCTTAAAGTGGGCGCACGCTTCAAGCCCGATGATCCCAAGCGTCTTTTCCGTTCGCTCCGCGGCGCTGTATAGTCTTGTCTCGACGCACGCTGTCGCGGGTTCGCGCCCGGCAACAGCAGCGGTATGCCCAGGAACCTACAGCTCATGAACCGAATCCTTGCTTTCGCGGCGCTGTCGCTGCTTTCGCTGGCCGTTGGGGCGGCCGACTCCGATGAGTCATCGTTGCCCCAGGCCAGCAAGCGCGCCAGCACGCTGATGCGCAGCGAGTCGTTGGAGATGCCGGGGGTGACCGCCTGCCATCAATGCGAGTGGCGGCCCAAGCCCAACAACATGGCCGCCGGCGATCAGTGCGGTGTCGGCCCCGACGGCAACGCCAAGCTCGCCGAGTTCGAATGCGGTTTCTCCGAGGATTGCCAGCGGGTGTGCACCTTCGTGCGCTGTTTGAGCCCCTAGGGTGTTGTCGATCGGTCGCCGCTCGGGGCCGATGAACAAAACGCCGCCGCGACTGATAGTTCCGGCGGTTTTGGTTGTCCCGATGTCTGCCCTGCGGTCGCCGGACTGAGACGAAACGACCCTGCCCGGCACTGCTCAAGTATCTGATTCAGAGAGACAATCCAAGGCTGGTACGGCGGTTGCACACCTCCGGGGCATACAACGCTCACATGGGAGCTCCCGGAATGGACAGGCTCAATACGGACAAGCGCAATCAGTTCTTAGGGCAGGGGGCGAGCGGGCTGATAGAAGACGCCTTCAGCATCGCCCTGATCGGTTTCGTGATGTTGGGGCTGGGTGGAGTGGTGTACAAGGCGCTCAAGCCAGGCGGCTGGCTCACTCAGGCGCTGGATCAGGTCTGGAACAAGAGCTCCTGGCTGGTGTGGCTCATCGGGCTCGCCTTCGGCGCGATGCTGCTGCTGGGAAAGTGGTGGGTGGAGCACTCCCCCAGCGCGGGCCGTGGCGGCGACGCGCTGGTCTACGCCTTCATGGCCCTGGGGCTGTTCTTCTTCTTCAAGCTGCTGGTCACGGGCTCGCTGTAGTGACGCATGGCGGCATCGCGTCGCCCTTTGCCGACGCGAGCAAGGTCTGTCTGATGGATTCCTACGGCCGCTGCATCTTGCACGTCGTCGGGAGCATGGTGTCGCGCGCGCCGACGCGGCCCTCGCTGCGGAAACCGTAGCCGGTGCGCTCGACGTCGTACTTGACCCCGGACGTGCCGGCCTTCGCGAAGGTGGAGACGTACATGGGCTGCAGGATCTGGTGGTTGTCCGCCCGCATCGTCACCTCTCCCGTAAAGGCCTGGTACTTCATGCCCTCCAGCGCCAGTGCCACCTTCTGCGGGTCGGTGGACTTGGTGTCGTTGATCGCCTTCACCAGCATCTCCATCGCATTCTTGAGGTCCATCCAGTAGAAATCGTCCTTCGAATCCGGGTAGCGCTTGCGGTATTGCTGCACGATCGCATCCGACTTCGTATCGCCCACGTTGCTATGCCAGTGGGTCACCTGCCGCAAGTGACCGTCGCCCGCCTCTCCGATCGCCGTGGGTCCACCCGCCACACCCGCATAGTAGGTGTAGTAGTCCACCTTCAGGCCCGATTCCTTCCCGGCCTTGATCAGCAAGGCGAGGTCCGCGCCCCAGTTGCCGGTGACCACCGTGTCCGCGCCCGAGGCCTTGATCTTGGCCACGTAGGGCGAGAAGTCCTTGACCTTGCCGAGCGGATGCAGGTCGTCGCCGACGATCTCGATGTCGGGACGCTTCTTGTTGAGCATGGCCCGCGCACCCTTGGACACTGCCTGGCCGAACGCATAGTCCTGGTTGATCAGGTAGACCTTCTTGATCGGCTTCTGCGTTGCCATGTAGTTGGTCAACGCCTGCATCTTCATGTCCGCGTCCGCGTCGAAACGGAAGTGCCAGAAGTTGCAGCGATCGTTGGTGAGCGCGGGGTCGACCGCGCCGTAGTTCAGGAACAGGATGGTGTTGTCCGGGTTGCGGCTGTTGTGCTTGGCCGTGGCGTCGGACAGCGCCCCGGCGACGGCCGAGGAGTTGCCCTGGAAGAAGAAGCGCACCCCCTGATCGGTGAGCTGCTTGAAGGCGATCAGCGCCTCTTGCGGGTTGGCCTTGCTGTCGAGCGTAACCAGCTCCAGCTTCTGGCTGTTGGCGCCGCCGCGGGCGTTGATGTCGTCGGTCAGCATCTGCAACGCATGCAGGCCCTGCTCGCCGACGTTGGCAAACGTGCCCGAAAGCGGATCGATGAAGCCGATCTTGATGGTATCCGCCGCGCCGCTCGACCCGGCGAATGCGAGCGAGGCGAGCGCGCCCGCCGCGATATTTCGAAACAGCATTTGGGAGTCCTCCTCCAAGGGTTGGATGTCTGGTTCTGGTTACGGGCTCGATGGCATCAGGTTCGCCGGCGGTCCGCGATTTACCAGCTCGGTTTACCGCTTCGAGTGGCATGCCGGTCACACGCCGATAGAGGCGAGCTCCGAATAGCCCTCCGCGGTGCGCCGGCGCACCGGGTTGGACAGCGTGCCCAGACCTCCGATGCGGCATTCGGCCACATCGCCGGCTTCGATCACCACCGCGCCCGGCGTGCCGGTGCTGATGATGTCGCCTGGGTAGAGCGTCATGACGTTCGAGTGGAACGCCACCAGGTAGTAGGGCGGAAAGGCCATGTTGCTCACCAGGTTCTCGCGATGCAGAGAGCCGTTCTTCCAGGTGCCCACCTGCAGGCGCATCGGGTCGAGCACCTCTTCCTGGGTGATCAGCTCGGGACCGAACGACAGGAAGGTGTCGAAGTTCTTGGCGCGCGTCAGAAAGCGCGGGTTGCGCTGAAGAATGTCTTCGGCGGTCATATCGAGAATGAGACAGTAGCCCGCAATGTAGTCGGGCACTTCGTCTTCGCGCACGAAGCGGCATTCGCGGCCGATGATCACGCCCAGTTCCGCCTCCGCCGTCACCCGCTCGGACTCGGGCGGAAGCTCGATCATGTCGCCAGGGCCGATGATGGTCTGGTCCCCTTTCATGAACGAGGCCGGCTCGGTGGGAAACGGCGCGCTCAAGTCGGCCGCATGGTCCTTGTAATTCAGGCCGATGCCCCAGATCTTGCGCGGGTGGCGATAGAGCGGCCTGTACTCAACCGCAGCCGGCGGCAGCGCCCCCGGGGTGCGCTCCGCATCGCGATGCAGGATCGGACTGAGCCCCATCTGGATCAGTCCGTACAGGTCGGTGGGCCAGGATCGCCCGAGGTGCGCGTTGATCCGCTTCACAGGAACGACGCCGCCGTCGGTGGCGACGCCAGCCGTTTCCTCGCCATTCAATTTGACGGTGCAAAGACGCATGCTCGATCCTGAAGCTCCGGTCACCGGATGAGATGCGCTAGGCGGGTGCCGGCGCCTTCACCCCCGGTTCGCCGCAATTCTAGCGCCTTCCGGCACCTCCCGGCGGGACCATGACATGCGGGCACGCCTTCCAGGCGCCGGCTGGCGTCCTGCAGGTCCGCCCGCGGGCGGGCATTCAGTTGAACAGAAAAAACACGCCGAACGCACGCTCGGGATCGGTCCACAGCCGGCTGGCCTTGAAGCCCGCCGTGCGGGCCAGTGCGGTGAACCCATCGGGGGTGTACTTGTAGGAATTCTCCGTGTGGATGGTCTCCCCCGCGGCGAACGAGAAGACGCGCCCCCCGATGCGCACCCGCTGCGCGCGCAGGCTGCGCAAGTGCATCTCGATACGGCTGCGCTGTGTAGCGTAGAACGCCTGGTGCGCGAACCCGGCCAGATCGAAGTCAGCGCCCAGCTCGCGATTGAGCCGCACCAGCAGGTTCAGATTGAAGGCCGCCGTGTAGCCTTCCGGATCGTTGTAGGCGAGGTTGAGCCGCTCCACCGGCTTGCGCAGGTCGACGCCGATCAACACCCCGCCCGCATCTCCCACTAGTGCGTGGGAACGGGCGAGGAACGCCTGCGCCTCGGCCGGCTCGAAGTTGCCGATGGTAGAGCCGGGGAAGAACACGACGCGGCGCGCTCCGGCGGGCAACGCCAGTTCCGACTCGAGCGCAAACTGGTAGTCGCCGATTACCGCGATCACCGACAGCCAGGGGTAGTCCAGCGCGAGGCTGGAGCTCGCGCGCAACAGTTGATCGCGCGAGATGTCCAGCGCCGCATAGGCGTCGGGCCGCAGCTTCGGCAGCAGGCGCCTCACTTTCTGGATCTCCCCCGCGCCGAACTCGATGAGGACGGAGCCGCTCCCGATCGCCTGTGCGATCTCGCCGGCGCGCCAGTCGAGGATCGCGTTCTCGGTGCGGGTCGGGTAATACGCCGGCGTGGTGCAGATCGCCGTGAACAAGTCCGCGCCGCGGCGATCGTAGAACAGCTTGGGCGGGAGTTGCTTCTCGGGCCGACTGAGCCCCTCCATGACCTCGAGCAGGATGGACTCCGCGCGCGGCGCGAGGTCGACGACCCACAGGTTGCGCGGTGCGGGATAACGGGCAACAAGAGCAGAGTACTCCACTTGCAGGGCCTCCATTGCCAGGTCCGGTGTGCTGAGCTGCCCACGTCTGATCGAAGTGTGGGCCGCCCAGCGGCGTCCGCCCGCAAGGCGTGCGCGAATTGCCTCCGCCGCTGCGGCTGCGTAGACTTCGGAGGACGGAACATCAGCGAGTAGACAACTCCATCATGGCACAACTTCGGCGAGCGGGTTGAGGACATCGGACGCCCCGCCTATGGTTCATACCGGCTATATTCATCGCGAGCTGCGCTCCGGCGGTAGTCGCTCGAGCCCGCAGTATCCTTACGCCGAGAAGGCAGCATGAACGCGCCTGACAGGGCGCGCGCATTGCCCCAGGCGATCGATCCGTCGACCCTGGACGCCAGCTACCGCGCCGTGCGTGGAGCGACCACCGGGCTGTGCACTCCGCTCGCGATCGAGGACTACGTGATCCAGAGCGCGCCCGAATGCAGCCCGGCCAAGTGGCATCTCGCGCACACGACCTGGTTCTTCGAGAACTTCCTGCTCGCGCCGCTGCTGCCCGGCTATCGCGCCTTCCACCCGCAGTACGGCTATTTGTTCAACTCCTATTACGAGACGGTCGGCACCTTCTTCCCGCGACCCCTGCGTGGGCTGCTGTCGCGCCCGACCGTAGAAGACGTCTACCGCTACCGCGCTCACGTGGACGCGCACATTGGCGAGCTCCTCGCCCGCCTCGACCCGAAGCACGACGCGCAGGCCGTGTCCCGCGTCGTGCTCGGCCTGCACCACGAGCAGCAACACCAGGAGCTGCTGCTCACCG
>JBGPMS010000169.1:0-11820 GCA_041487115.1 Gammaproteobacteria bacterium | reverse complement strand
GGCCCGGGCACATTCTTGGCAGAACCCCGGGCCTTCTACATGCTCGCGCGCATGGAGGGCGCGTTTGCCTTGCCTTTATGCCAGCGATGCGCGGCGTTGTCCAGTGCAACGTCGGAGCATGGCGGCAAGCGAACAGAGCTATCGGCTGTACAACTGTAGGCGCTGCGCCCAACAGGTGCGCATCTGCCGCGACTGCGACCGCGGCAACCAATACTGCGCGGGGGCGTGCGCGGCGCTACGCCGGCGCGAGTCGTTGCTGCGCGCCGGGGAGCGCTACCAACGCAGCTATCGCGGAGCGTGTGCGCACGCGGCTCGGCAGCGCGCCTGGCGCGAGCGGCAAACGCAAGAAGTGACGCATCACGGTTCCGTCCCCACCGTAGTCTCGGTCACAGTAGTCAACAGCTCGACCCAGACCACGCCCCAGGGAAGCCATGCCCACAACAACGCCCCATTGCTTGACCCGCAGCCGCACAGCAGGCCAGCTGTGGTGCTCGTTGCGTTGCAGGTGCACGCGCGCTGTAGTGTCTGCGGGCGTGTGCTCTCGCCCTTCGGGCGGCTGGGTCCGCTACGCGGGGGTCCGTGAGCGAGGGGACTGGCGATGATCTCGCGTGCGCTCGAAGCCGAGATCTTGCGCCTGCATCACACCGAGCATTGGCCGGTGGGAACAATCGCTACCCAATTGCGTGTGCATCACGCCACCGTGCGCCGGGTGCTCGCCCAGGCCGGCGTGCCGGTGGTGCAAAAGATCGCACGGCCCTCGATGGTCGAGCCGTATCGGGCGTTCATGGTCGAGACGCTGACCAAGTACCCCACGCTGCGCGCCTCTCGGCTGTATGCGATGGTGCGCGAACGCGGCTACCCCGGCGCCCCCGATCACTTCCGTGCTCTGGTGGCGCGCCTGCGTCCGCGGCCGGCGGCGGATAGAGGTGTGAAATCGGCTCATGGTAGCTTTTCGTTGGTGATAACGAATTGTTGGCATGCTGTCCCAATCGAGGCTATAATGAGTCTTGATATAGACAAAGGATCATGCCATGACCAATGTCCCTAGTAAGGCCGGCATAGGCGCAAAATCACGGCGCCAGACCAAAGCTTCAAGTCCGGGAGCAAGGCGCCTGCAGAAGTCGACTCGGCCCCGAGCACGCCCGACAGCGAAGTTGCGTGCCCGTCGCGCGCCTGAGGAGACGATCACGATCGTTTACCAGGCAAAGACCGGCGTCGATGCCTATGTACGGCAGATCATCAACGCAACACCCATGCAGATCGTCGAAATCGAGCGGATCGGCGTTCCGGGATTCTTCATTAAGGACCTCTCCAAGCGGATGGAAATTCCGTCGTCGCGCATTTTTCGAATATTCGGGCTCGCCAAAGCCACTGCGGAGAAGAAGGCGAATACTGGCGAGATGATCGCGGGCCGCGGCGGGCAGTCCGCGATCGGTATGGTGAAACTTCTGGGCATTGCACAAAGAATCGTCGCCAACAGCACGGCGGACGAAGCGCGGGACTTCGACGCAGCCAAGTGGCTGGGTCTTTGGATTGAGCGTCCTCAACCTGCTCTTGGCGGTCGCAAGGCTGCCGATCTGCTCGATACGCCGACTGGTGTCGAAGTCGTAACAAGACTGCTCGGGTCGATTGAAAGCGGTACCTACCAGTGAGGCTTTGGCGGCTCGCCACCGAGACGCGCAAGTATCCAGCCAACGATCTGAGCGGCAGTGGTGCAGCCGTCAGTCCTGGTCGCTGGAATAATGAGAACGAGCCAATTGTTTACTGCGCACCAACGATCGCGATGGCAGTACTGGAGACTGCCGCGCACATCGACGATTCCGGTTTGCCGTTAAATAGGTATTTGGTCGAGATCGATGTGCCTGACAATGTGTGGGCACAATGTGAAAAAGTCGATATTGCAAAGTTACCTGCCACCTGGGCGGCCATACCGGCGGGACAGGCCAGCGTCAAAATCGGTTCGGATTGGCTGAGGTCGCTTCGGTCGCCGATCCTGTTGGTGCCATCTGTAATCGTGCCGGAGGAATGGGTATCGCTGCTCAATCCTAAGCATCCCGACGCCTCCAAGATCTCGGCGAACGTTGTCCGCTTGTTCGAATACAACCGCCTATTCCGATCTTGACCAGCAGGTGAGCAAAGCAAGACGGCACTCAGGGAATGGCCGCGTCGGGTTGAAACTTTCACCTTACCGATTGCGCGCTTCGGCCCGAAGCGGCCACCGAAGCATTCCCAGGACGGCCGCGATCTCCGCGGTGGTCGCGCCGCTCATCGCCAAGTAACTGGCGGCTGTGTGCCGCAAATCGTGAAACCGGAAGTCTTTGAGTGCGGCCCTGTCCGCCGCGCCGCGGAATGCGCCGTCGAAATCGAGTGGACGGTCTTCGGTCCGATGGGGGAACACCCACTCTGTCTTCGGGCGCCTCGCCTCGGAATGATTCAGCAACGGCGTACGAACGGCTGAGGAGATTGGGACCGCCCTCCTCTCTCGATTCTTGGTCTTGTGCAGCACGACCAGAGAGCGCCCAAGGTCAACATCCGCCCAGCGCAGCCCCTGGATCTCTCCACGCCGCATGCCTGTGGAAATCGCGAGTAGGACAATCAACTCGAGCGCCACTAGCGGGGATGTGCGGCAAGCAGCAAGCAGCAAGCAGCCTCTCCCGCTCGTCCCCGGACAGGTAACGTACGCGCCCGGGCGACTCTTCACCCTTTTCGATGCGGCGCACAGGGTTGTCGCGGGCCAGGTGCCACTCCTTGATGGCCACGGAAAATAGCTTGCTCAGCGCAGCCAGATAACGGTTGGCGGTGGACGGCATGCGAAACCGCTGATGCTTGGCGGTGCCGATATTTTCAGTCAGCAGCGTGTCGCGCTCCTTCGCAATGATCGCCGGCGTGATGTGGGCCAGCGCGTAGGGGCCTAAGCGCTGTTGCCACCATCCGAGCAACTGACGCTGCTTGGGCACCGCGTGAGGCTTCGTCTTTTCGAGGCGTGCCAAGTACCGATCAATCAGTTCCACGAGCGTATGCCGCCGCGCCTCATTGGTGGTGAAGTAGCGCCCTTCGTGCATAGCTGCTTCGGTCTGCTCCGCCCAACGCCTCGCATCCGTCTTGCGCGTGAACGTCGCCGTCTGCGGCGGGAAACCACGCACCCGTACCTGGACGCGGTAGGTCGTTTTGCGGTCTGCTGTAGTTCTCTGCTGAATGCTGGCCATATTTGAAGTGAAGTGTGCCACAAGTGTGCCACGGAGGGCAATCTGACGTACATCACACAAGGGCCACACTCTAACACATTGATTTTGTGCCCGGAGCCGGAATCGAACCGGCATGGCTTGTTAAAGGCCGAGGGATTTTAAGTCCCTTGTGTCTACCAATTTCACCATCCGGGCAGGGTATGCGTCCACGCGACGACGAGCACGCCAGCGAGCGCAGCGACCAGGGGCGCGTGTCCTACGATGGCCGATGAACCGGGGGCACGGATGCTGCTGCCCTTGACTCCAAGGCGCCCTGTCGCGGCTGTCCGGAAGGATAAGGCAAAGTGAACGGTGGCGGGAGGATCACGCCTGTCCCCTCGCTTCCTCCTGCGAGCGCCGGATTGCCTTTACAACGACGCTGTCTGAATAGAGAATCCGCTTGCTCCTCTCCCGGCAGATCCCCAATAAGACTGATGATCCCTGCTCGTTTTGCCCTAGCACTGTGTTGTGCCCTGCTCTGCCGCGCCGCGCTGGCAGCCCAGGACGAATATGACTGCATCGCGGAAGCGCGCCAACTGGTGGACATCCGCAGCCCGGTGGAAGGGTTGATTGAGAAGGTGACCGTCGACCGCGGCGACCCGGTCAGGAAGGGCCAGACTGTAGTCACGCTGGAGTCTGGGCCGGAACGCGCCGCATTGGCTATTGCGCGCTCGCGGGCAGCCATGACCGGCCCGGTGGAGGCGGCACAGGCGCGGGTCGAGTTCGCCAAGACCAAGGAGAAGCGGCAGGAGGAGTTGTTCCGCCAGAACTTCGTGTCCTCCAGCGCTCTGGATGAAGCACGCACCGAGCGCAAGCTGGCCGAGTCGGAGCTGAAGGTTGCGCGCGAGAACACGGAGCAGGCGCAGCTCGAGGTGAAGCGAGCGGAGGAGCTGCTCAACATGCGCACACTCCGCAGCCCCCTGACCGGTGTGGTGGTGCAGCGTGTGCTCAAGGCTGGCGAGTTCGCCACCAGCAATGTCAAGGAGCCGATTCTCAAGCTGGCCGAAGTGGATCCGCTGAATGTCGAGGTGGTACTCCCGGCCAGCCTGTACGGAAAGATCAAGATGGGCGACCGCGCGGAGGTCATGCCCGAGACCCCGGGCAACCGCTATCCGGCCAGGGTGTCGGTCGTGGATCGTGTCATCGATCCGGCCAGCGGCACGTTCGGAGTGCGCCTGGAATTGCATAACCCCGGCAACTTGATTCCCGCAGGCGCGAAATGCAGAGTTCGTTTCAGCAAGTAAGAGCCGTGTGCGGGCTGGTTGGTCTTTGGGCCAACACCGCGCGTCTACTGCTGGCGATATCTTCCCTGCTGGCGTTCGGGTTTGTGTCAGCGCCGGCGGAGGGCGCCGAGGCGGCTATGACGGTCGAGGTTCCGGCCGGCCAGTTCAAATCGCTGCGCCTGCGCAATCTCCCCAAGGACGCGGTGATGGCGGTCGGCGTGCAGACCAACGGGAAGCTGCTCCTGGTCCTCGTCAACGAAGAGGACTACAAGCGCTTTCCCAAGCCGGAAGAGCCCATCTTCATGGGCTCGGTCGATCGCCGCTTGTCGTTCACGGTGACGATCCCTGCCGCGGGACACTATTTCCTGGTGTTCGACAACCGTAGGGGACAGGAAGCGCAGAAGGTCAAGTTCGCACTGCGCGCGGAACGCGGCCGCGCGCCGCAAGAGCAACCCCCGCCGCTGCAGCAACCGCCGCTGCAACTGGAGCCGCAGCCACCGCGGCCCGAGGCACCGAGCCCGACTACGCCGGGCACTCCGAAACGCCTGGATAAGTTGTAGTCGAAGCGCTGTCCTTCACTCTCCGCGGCCGGAGAAGGCGAGCAGGTCGCCCAGATGCTCGTCCATCTTGAGCAGCTCGCGCCGGATGCCCGCGTTGACGCGCTCGGCACGGTACTGCGCCAGCCGGAACAATCCGCGTGCGACGTCCTGGCCCCAGGCTCCGTCGCGCAGCGATTCCACGGGGCTGGCCATGCGGCCGACCGGGCCGAGATAGAGCCGGATCAGCTCATCCTCCAACGACACGATGGCTTCGGCCGTGCCCGGGTCGCCCTGGCGTCCGCAGCGGCCGTACAGCTGGCGGTCGATGCGCGCCGACTCGTGCAGCTCGGTGGCGATCACGTGCATTCCGCCCTTCTCGGCTATGCCTGGACCCAGGGTAATGTCGGTTCCGCGCCCGGCCATGTTGGTCGCCACCATGACTCGGCCCGCCTGCCCGGCCTGGGCGACGATTTCCGCCTCTTGTTTGTCCTGACGCGCGTTTAGCAACTGGTGTGCGATGCCGGCCTTGGTGAGCAGCGCGCTGAGCCGCTCGGAGGCTACCACCGAGCGCGTGCCGATGAGCACCGGAGTAGCGTTCGCGTGCAGTTCTCGCACCCGCGCTACGATCGCTTGCCACTTGTCGTCTTCCGTGGCGTGCACCTGGACCGGCAGATAGCTGCGCCGCACGGGGCGGTTGGTCGGGACGCGCACGACCGGCAGGCGGTAGACCTTCCATAGCTCTCCCGCCACCTCTTGTGCAGTCCCAGTCATGCCGGCCAGCCACAGATAGCGGCGGAAAAAGCGCTGGTAGGTGATGCGCGCCACCGAAGTCTGCTGGCTCGTGAGCTTCAGCCCTTCCTTGGCCTCCACCATCTGGTGCAGTCCCTGCTCCCACGTGCGGTCAGCCAGGATACGGCCGGTGAACTCGTCGACGATCTGCACTTTCTCATCGCGCACCAGATAGTGAGTATCGCGGTGGAACAGATGCGTGGCGACCAGAGCCTGATTGACCAGCTCTTCCCGGCGCCGCTCCCCGCGGAAGAGCCCGGGCAGATTCTCGGCCCACTCGTCCAGCTTGTGCTTGCCCGCGTCGGTGAGCTCGATGTGGCGGTCGCGATCGTTGAGGCTGAAGTCGGACGTGCGCTCGAGCCGGCCCGCGAGAGCCAGGGCGGTCTCGTACATCTGCCGCTCCGGCGCCTGGTCCGACACACCCGAAATGATCAGCGGCGTACGCGCCTCGTCGATCAAGACGCTGTCGGCCTCGTCCACGATGGCGTAGAACAGGCCGCGCAGCACCAGCTTGCGAGCGCGAGATTCCTTACCTGCCAGACGCTCGATCTGCAACTGCACGCGGTTGTCGGAACGGCCGAGCGCGATACGGTCGCGCAGGTAATCGAAGGTGAGCTCTTTGTTGGTGCAGTAGGTCACGTCGGACGCGTACTCCGCGCGTCGGGTGGCAGGGTCCTGCCCGTGCACGATGACGCCGACGCGCAGCCCGAGCGCCGCGTAGATCGGGCGCATGGTGTCCGCGTCACGCGCGGTCAGGTAGTCGTTGACTGTGATGATGTGCACCGGCACCCCAGCCAGCGCCGCAGTGCAAGCCGGCAACGTCGCGGTCAGCGTTTTCCCCTCTCCGGTCTCCATCTCCGCGACCAGGCCGTTCAAGAGGATCCATCCCCCCATCAACTGGCAGTCGAAATGGCGCATGCCCAGCGTCCGGCCGGCGACTTCGCGCACCAGCGCGAAGCTGCGCGCCACCGCGTCCTCACCGAAGCCGGTGCTGCGGAGCTCGAACCGAAGCTCGCCGGCGACCGCACGCAGTTGCGAGTCGTCCATGCCTTCCAGCGCCGGTGCATGCCGTGCCACGCGCTCGACCAGATCGGTCCGCCGCACGCGCCATCCGCGCGCGGAGCACATCAGCGGGCCGGCGAGGCGCTGCGCGATGCGGTCGAGCAGGTTCGGGTGCTCGGCCCGCTGCTCGGGATAGGCCGTGGAGCGCGAAACGCGGGGAAGAGCCAGATCAAACATTCAGATGCGACAGGAACAGCTGGCGGATATTGCGGTACCACTGAAAGCCGATCGGCTCCCAGCCATGGTGAAACCGGATATAGGCGCGGCCGCCCACGTGCATCGCCCGCTCGCCGACCGGCAACTCGACGTCCACCTGGAAGAAGCGCTGCACCGACTTGCGCCCCTCTTTGTCCGTAGGGTCCAAGGCGAGCTGCCCGCCGCCCTGGCTGCCCAGCGCCGGGCTCGGCAACTGGTCGCTGGCCGAGGGCACGATGCGGGTCACAGTGGCCTGCTTGGTTTCCGCGCGCCGCTCGGCCAGCCTCACCTCCACTTTCCGCGAAGAGTGGCGCACCAAATCGATGTCCTGCTGCGCGATCACGGTGCGTACGGTCATGGTATCGCGCTGGACCACGTGGGCGATCTGCTGTCCTTTGCGCACGAATCGCCCAGGCAGATTTTCCGCCAGCGGCAGCACGAACAGACCCTCGGCGCGAGCGCGCACGGTGAGGTCCGCCTTGCGTTCCTGCGCCCGCTGCAGCCCCTGCTCGACATAGCGGCGCTGCTCGTCGACGATCTCCGCGCGCACGCGATCCTCCTGGAACAGAGCCCGATGGCGCGCTCCGAGTTCTATCAGCTGCGCCTCCAACGCTCGGATCTCCGTGTCGATGTCCGGGTCGCGGCACTGAATCAGCACGTCGCCCGGCTTGACCCAGGCGCCCGGTGCCGCGACGATCTTCTCGATGAATCCGTCGGCGCCGCCGCGCACCACCCCTTCCTCGGGCACCCAGACTACGCCCTCGGCCATGGTCCGGAACGGCACCGGCACCACCCCCAGCAGGAAAATCAGGCCGAGCACGATGCCCGCACTGGTCAGCAGTGCACGCTTGCGCACGCGCCGGATGCGCGGATTGTTGAAGAGGAAGTTGATTATCTTCATGGTTGGCATCACCAGCCAGGCGAAAGCGGTGCTCGCGGCGAAGATGATGCCGAGTATCACCGAGATCTGGCCCAGCAGAATCAGAATCGCAAAGATGACCAGCAGCCGGTAGATGAACGAAGCCACCGAGAATGCGACGAACCAGACCTTCTCTCCGGTGGTCGCGATGGGGGCTTGAGCATCCCGCCGCCCGAACAGATAGCGTTCGCACAGATAGATCAGATACGTCGTCGCGCGCGGCCGCAAGTTGGGGATTTCCAGGTAATCCATCAATATGTAGTAGCCGTCGAAGCGCAGCAGCGGATTGGCGTTGAACAATACGGTCGAGATCCCCGCGATCAGGATGGTGTTGTAGGCCAGCGCGCGCACCACCCCGGGCTCCACGTTCAACCACAGGAATAGCGCGAACGAAGCGATGAAAACCTCCACGACCATCCCCGCCGCGCCCACGAGCACTCGTTGCCACTTGGAACGGAACGCCCAGGATGCGGAGGCGTCCACGTAAGGCACCGGAGTGAGGACGAGGATCATGATTCCCATCTCGTGCACCTCACCCCCGAACGCCTTCACCGCGAACGCGTGGCCGAACTCGTGCAGCAGCTTGAGCACCGGGAACAGCAACCATAACAGCACCAGGTTCCCTGGCATCAGAACACGATCCATCATGTTCTCGGTCAGGTCCTTCCAGTGCGTCCCGCCGAGGAAGATGGCGGTACCGACGATCGCCAGCCAGAACAGGAAACCGCCGAACGTGAACAGCGGCCGCAGCAACGGCATGTAGCGGGTGAGGAAGCGATCCGGATCGATCAACGGGATCTGCCAGGCGAAGATGCTCAGCAGCTTGCGTCTGAACTGGCTCTTGACCTGTTTCTCGTGACGGCGGAACAGCTCCGCCGTGTCGGGCGGGACATCGCACTGGAGCACGTCGGCGGAGTGCAGCTGGCTCAGCAGCTGGATCACCTCGTCCTGCGTCGCAGCGTCGTCGCCCGAGTGGGCCAGGGAGTTGTTCCAGATGTCCTGGACGGTGTGGCGCCCGTCCATCTGGCCGATGATCAGATAGGCCGACGGCGAGAAGCGGTGGAAGCGCTCGGAGGTGAGGTCCTGAAGGACATACCAGGTCTGACTCCGGTACTCGTGACGCAGGATCTGCGCGTGCTTGCGCAGGCGCGGCGTCAGGTGGGCGACGCGGTACCAGGACGGGCTGAACAGCGACTCTGCCATACCAGGAAAGTCACGGCGCCCGTCAGGGCAGCCATTTCCAGATCATCAGCCGCAGCGAGTCGAACGCCTGGTGGGTCCAGATCCAGGCGTAGCGCCGGCGGTCGACCTCGATCTTGCCCACACCCTCCATACCGGGCCGCAGCCGTGCTTCGCTGGCGTCCAGCTTGGCCTCGACGCGGAAGTAGTTGCGTCCTTCCTTGGCGGTCGATACCGGCGTGATCTTCTCCACTTCGAACGGAATCGGATCGTGCGGGAAGGCCGACAGGAGAATGTTGCCGCGCTGCCCCTCCTGCACGTCGCCTACATCGCGCTCGTCCACCTTGACGATCACGCGAAACGACGCGAGCGGCGCCACTTCGTACAGCACCGTGCCCCGCTCCACGGGGGCGCCCAGGGACTGGCTGAGATCGCCCGACACGACCATGCCGTCGAACGGCGCGGTGACCACGGTGCGCTGCAATTGGTCCTCGGCGCGGTCGATCTGGGCGCGTGTCTGCTCCAGTTGCGCACTGACGATCAAGACCTGGGCCTGGTTGTGCTCCGCCATCGCCTGGCGGTATTGCTTGAGCTGCTCCTCCAGCTCGCTGCGGTGCTTGAGCCGCTCGAGCTGGAGCTCGCGATCATCGAGCGTCGCCAGCACCGCCCCCTGCTTGACCATGTCACCGGCACGCACCGGGGCTTCCCGGATGTAGCCGTTGAATGGCGCCACCGCCGCCTGCTGTACCAGGGGCTCCAGGCCCGTCTCCGCCGACACGCGGTAATGACCCTTGGCGAACAGGAAAAACAGGGCGACCGCCGCGACGATCAGGCCCGCCAGCTTGAACCCGAGGTGGCCGGGTCCGACCAGTCGCTCGAATTGCTCGCGGTACCACCAGTAGAGGCGCACGACCAGCCAGCGGTCTTCGCGCCGGTGTACTTCGAGCATGGGACCGGCCAGGCCGCCGACTGCTTCGCACAACTCCAGCGCGTCGTCGTCGAACGGGCGGTCCGCGGGGCGCTCGAAGGTAATCGCGCCAACGATCTGGCTGGCGGAGGAGAGTGGGACTGTGCACACCGCGCCCGAGCCCTGTTTCCCGGCCAACTCTTCGTGTGCGCGGGAAACGGCCCCGGCGCGCCCGGGAGCGGGAGGATAGAGCACCGCCTCGCCCTGATCGATCGCCTCCTCCATCGCTGCGCAAACCGAGCGCAACAGATTGGTACGCTCCTTGAACTGTGCGCTGTGCGATACCGCGTCTACGTGGACCTTGTTGCCGCGCAAGAATCCGATGGTCACGCGCTCGCAGTGCAGACGCGTCGCCAGCTCGGTGGCCAGCGCGGTGGCGGCGGCGGAGAACCGCTCGTGGGCGGCGCCAGCGGCCACCAGCTCGAGCACGGTCTGCAGCCGCTCCCTGGATGCTCGCTCGCGGTACACCTCGTCGCGGACGAACAGCACTTCGAGGCCGGCGGCGCCCCAGTGCAGCTGGCGCAATACCGCCTGCAGCTCGGGCTCCGGCCGCGGGGAGACGTGCATGACGACCACGCCGCGCAGCTTGCCGACCGCTTCAATCGGATAGGCGACGTGATATCCCGTCGGTGCGGGTGCGTTTTCGGGGACGACGGGCAGCACCAGACCGCGGCCTTCGGTCAAGGCCCGCTGCGCGGCGTCGGTGAGGTAGCTCATGTCCCGGCGCACGTCGGGCCACACGGCGGCCGGCGCGTAGCTGCCGTCGACCTGAATCAGCAGCAGGACCAGCCCGCCTTCTACAGCGGGAATGAGCCGGCTCTGAATGGCGAGCCAGCTCTGACAGAATTGCTGCGCATCGCTGGCGCCGGCGAGGACGGCCCAGAGCGATGCATCGTGGCCGGACTCGTAGAGCAGCGAGGTGCTCGCCCCCGCTCCACGCTTGCTTCCGGACCCGGCGCTCTCGAATACCGAGGACATCTTGGGAAAGTTGGGCGGGCGTTACGCCGCGCCCCGCTCCTTGGAAATCAGGATTGCTTCAACTCGCCGTAGCGGGTCTCGTACTCGGTGATCAGCTTGGACAGGAGCTGGTTGAGGCGCTTGGCCGCAAACGGCGACAGGACGATGCGGTGCTCCAACTCGATCTCCATGTCCTGGGGGGTACGTTCCCAGTTGTGGTTGACCCCGAAGTTCAGCACGACCTCTTCGCGCGTGCTGGTGGCGTTGCAGAAGTTAGCGTAGCTGCTCTTCAGACCGTCCGACTTCCAGCGAACCTTGACCTGCTGCTCAGGAGCTTTTTCCTTGTTCTCTTCCGGTGCCTTTGCCATGTGCTTCTCCGTGTAATCGAGCATGGATGACGAGCATAGCTCGCGCGCCGTGGCGGCGCTTGTGGCCGTCCTGGCCCTCCCGGGGCCGGCAGCCGAGCGCACATGTTACCGGGGGAAGGGTACCGGCGACAACTTAATCTAAAGTTAGAGTAGGCGCCGGAATTGCTTGAATTGTCAGGGAAAGGTTAATCGAGCCAGGCGGCGGCGATGGAGCAAGCCCAGGCAGCTGAGGCCGGCGATCAGCAACAGCGCGGCGCCGGGCTCAGGGATCGCCGTAGTGGCAAGGAAAGGGACCTGGTCGGCGAACGGGTCGGTTTCCCCAACATTGAGGCTCAACCCCGGGGTAACGTCGGCGGTAAGCCTTGTCTTGATGTCACCAACGGACGTCGTTCCATCCG
>JBGPMS010000168.1:0-11823 GCA_041487115.1 Gammaproteobacteria bacterium | reverse complement strand
AGGTTGAGCGGCGCCGTAGCGACGAAGTCCTGGAGCCCGGTCTGCGCACGGATGTCGGTGTCGAGGTGAGGACGCAGCGCATGCTGCTTCGGGTCGTACAGCCAGACACCATCGGCCATCGCTGCATAGACGTCGATAACCATGATGTGGCGCCAGTAAGGAGCCGTGCGATCGCCGCTCGGGCGGTTGACGCCATAGGCCGCCCACAGCACGTCGGAGAGGATCTGCGGCGGCAGCGGGCGCGGGGAGAACTCCCGGATGGACCGGCGCAACTGGAGAGCCTGCATGAGTGGCTTGCCTCCCTCCTTTCGGGGTGCAGGGAGCATCTTCACCTCCTGTGCGCTTGCGACGATCGGCACGGCGGCAAGTGCGGCGCCCGCAAGCAACGCAGCATTCATTTCTCGTCTGGTCATCATCCTTGCTCCTTCGTTCTGGCTGTATTCCTCGGCTGAAGCCGGAGTCTCGCCGAGCGTTCGGGGTGGCAGCGGCCGCATGTTCAGACCCGGCTGGCCGCGGTGAGAATGGTCCTTCTCACCAGCGCCTCGAACACCGGTAGTTTGTAGGCGTTCTTGCTCAGTGATGCTGCACCGGCGACCGCCGCGCTCGCCGCACTACGGGCAATGTCTTCGGAGATTCGCTTTCCGGCCAGGGCGGATTCTGTTCCCTTCACGCGATAGGGGACGGGAGCTGCGGCACCTAGGACGACCGAGGCCTGTCGACAGATGCCATCCCTGTCCACGTCGATCACAGCCGCCACGTCGGCAATGGGCCAATCGAAGGAATCCAGCTCGCCCTGTCGCAGGTGCGCGGAACGAAGGCCGGGTGGTGACGGCGGCAGTACCACAGCAGTCAGGATTTCACCTGGCTTCAGATCGTTCTCACGCTCGATGTCCTGATCGGGCATCAGGAAGAAGGACTCCAGCGCAACGACGCGCTTGGCTCCCTGAGCGCCGATCAGTTCAGCCTTGGCATTGAACGCAACCAGAGCCGCGGCGGCCGTGGACGGATGGACGATGGCGCATCCGTTGTGGCCGAAGACCGCGTGATATTGGTTCTCGCCGGCAAACGCGAAGCACGCCTCGCCACCTTTGCGCAGGCAGTGGTGATGCAACGAGCGGAAATACCAGCAGCGCGGCCGCTGCAGCAAGTTGCCGCCGATTGTCGCTACCTGCCGAATCTGCGGGCTGGCCGATTGTCCTGCGGCCTCGGCCAAGGCACTGTAGCGAGCGCGGACCAGAGGATGTTCGGCGAGTTGGGCAAGCGTAACCAGCGCACCGATGCGCAAGGTTCCGCCCGGCTCGTCGACGATTTGCCCAAGTTCGGGAATGTCGCGCAAATTGACGACGCGGCGCGGCCTGAGCAACCCTTCCTTCATCAGGTCGAGTACATCGATGCCGCCCGCCTTCAGGATGACGGCATCGGTCCCGGGTTGGCCGCTTTGCGTGAGCATGGCATCCGCGACCGTGACGGATCCTGCGCGGCCCACCGTGGCAACAACGCGCGCGCTGGTCCATTCAAAGCGGTTCATACGCGAGGGCTCCTGGCGGGAATCCGGCCGAGTGTGCTCAGGATCTTCGCAGGCGTCATCGGCAACTGGCGTACGCGTACGCCGATGGCGTTGTAGACGGCGTTGGCGATCGCCGGGGCGGTGGCGATGTTCGATGGTTCAGCGATACCGTATGCGTCGGTCGCGCTCGTCCCCTGATAGTTCTCGAGAAGGATGACCTCGATCCGGGGTACTTCACGCGACCGCGCAATCTTGTAGTGCTCGAGGTCGGCATTGAGAACGTGGCCCGTGTGCCGGTCGAGCACGCGTTCTTCGTAAAGGGCGTAGGACAGACCCATCAGCACGCCGCCCTGCACCTGGCTTTCGATCTGGCGGGGGTTCATGGGGCGGCCACAGTCCTGGACCGCCACGATCCGCTCTACTCGCACGATGCCGGTCTCAACGTCCACCGATACTTCTGCAAACTGGACACCGCCCAGGGCGTTGCGCGCTGATGCCATGTCGCCAAATTTGCGGTTGAAGCCGCCATAGTCGTCTGAGCGACTCGCCACCGCGCTGATGCGTTCCGTGCGCAGATGTGCAGCCGCCTCCCGAAAACTCATGCTGTGGGATTGGTCAGGCGCAGCAATGCGTCCGCCACGCGCGACAAGCGTTTCCGGCGCTGCGCCAAGCGCCGGCGCAGCCGCGTCAAACAGCTCGCGCAGCGCCTGGTGTGCCGCGTTGCGGGCCGGCGGCGTGATTGACGCCGTAGTCATGCTGCCATACGAGGGTGGCCCAGCCGGGAAGTCCGTGTCGCCGATGCGGATGGCAATGTCTTCGGGACGCAGGCCCAGTTCTTCGGCGACGACCTGGGCGAGAACGGTGCCGATGCCGGTGCCGATGTCCTGCACACCGGAAAGCAGCTCGACCGACCCGTCGCGCATGATGCGCACCTCGCAGGACGCGTTGGTATGCACGTTGGCGCCCCAGTAGGACTGCGCCATCCCCAATCCGCGCTTGATCGGGCCGGAGTCGGCCCCAGGCGCGTGCCGTCGGCTCCAACCGAAGCGGGTAGCGCCAATGCGTCTTTCCTCACGGCGTACCGCGCTCGGATCGATGCGATCGCGCAGGGCGAGCGGATCCATGGCGAGCTTCTCGGCCAACTCGTCGATCATCTGCTCGAGCGCATACGCGCCCGGCACGTTGCCCGGCGCGCGCATGGCGCACCCGGGCCCGGCGTTGATGAAGACATCCGACTGGGCGATATCGAAATTCGCGCAGTCGTATAGCGACTGGGCGAAGTTACCGACACCGGCACCAAGACCGACCCCAGCCGTCCCATAGGTATCCAGGGCAATGGCCGAAAGGGTGCCATCGCGGCGCGCCCCAACCCGCAGGCGCTGGACCGTTGCGGGCCGGTTGCCGCTATCGAGCTGCTCCTCCTGGCGATCGAGCACGAGCCGTACCGGGGCCTGCGCCTGACGCGACAGGGCCACGGCTGCACGCACGTAGTTGCCAGCAGTAGACTTTGAGCCAAATCCTCCACCCATTGCGTCCACAACGACGCGAACACTGTTGAGCGGTAGTCCAAATGCCTGCGCCAGCTCGCGGCGGACGCCGGCGGTGTACTGCGTCGACAGGTAGACGGTGAGGCCGTTGGACTGCCAGTCAGCCACCGCCGCGTGCGTCTCAAGACAACAGTGGGTCTGCACCTGCGTGCGGAATTCGCCTTCGACGACGACGTCCGCTTGGGCGAAACCGTCGGTCACATTGCCCCTGGAGCCTGCTTTATTGGGCCCGCGCACGTTACCTTGCTGCGGCAGCGTCGCACTACTCGCTGCGCCGCCTGCATAGCTCTCCCCACGCACGGGACCCTCGAACACGGCTGGTGCATCGCTTCTGCGCGCGCTCTCGATATCGCCCACGAAAGGCAGCGGCTGATACTCCACTCGGATCAGGCGCAACGCTGCCTCGGCCGCGGCCGGTGTGGCGGCAGCCACGCCGGCAACGATATCGCCCACGTATAGCACGCGCCGCGGGGTCGTTTCTGAGGGGGATTCTGTTTGTGCCTGCACCTCAACCGCGCGGCCGACCGTTTCATTGATCGGCAGAACCGCGCGAACGCCTGGATGCTGGTGCGCCACGCTGACGTCGACGGAGACCAGGCGGGCGTGCGGCAGCCGCGATCGCAGCAGGCGCGCATGCAGCATGCCCGCTAACTTCACGTCTACAGTAAAACGCGCCGCGCCGGTCACCTTGGCGCGACTATCGATGCGCGGCACCGACTTGCCGATCCAGACAAGACCGGCATTGGGCGGAAGCGGTGGCGCTTCCTCGGCCGGCACCTGGCGCTCGGCCTCGCTGAGCGCAGCCGGATCGATGCCGACCGGGTATTTCCGCAGCTGAGTATCACTCGCCATGCCTAACCTCTCAGGACTCTGGCTGCATCGAGAGTTGCCGCGAACACGTGCGGGTAGGTGCCGCAGCGGCATAGATGACCGCTGATCGCCGCCTTCACGTTCTCCAGAGAAGGATTGTGGTTGCTCTCGACGAGCGCCGCGCAGCTCATCACCAACCCGGGTGTACAGAAGCCGCACTGTACGGCATCGTGTGCGATGAACGCAGACTGAACGGGGTGCAGCTCATCGCCACGGGCGAGGCCTTCAATGGTTACGACCTTGCGCTCACCAACATCGACGGCAAGCGTCATGCACGAAAGGATGGGGACGCGATCGACCCAGACGGTACAAGCGGAGCACGCGCCGCGGTCGCAGCCGATCTTAGTGCCGGTCAGATCGAGCGGTCCGCGCAAGACTTCGGCGAGAGTTGCTTGCGGTTCGATCTCGACTGTTCTCTGTAATCCATTCACGTTGAGAGCGATCGCAAGCGGGTCCGAAGCGGTCGCTGTCTCATTCGTCCCCGTCTGGGCCGTCCTTCCAGCAGCGCACAATCCAGTATTAGGCACTGCAACGCTCGTAAGTGCTGCACCGGTACCCTTGAGAAATTGTCGTCGCGTGATCTCGCCCATCTTGATGCTCTCGACCATGTTAGAGTTGCCAACCATATCCGCTCATCTGCAACGCACGTTGATCTGGATCAAGAGCCGCATCCGCCAGGCGCATAAAATTTCCACGTGCGTCCGTATTGCTTTACTTTTCTGTAAGGCAACTCAATCGGAGATGAAAACATGAATGATTCGAAAACGGTTGTCGGGAAGGTGGAAGCGGTGTCCAAGAGCGTAAAGACCGAGTCGGCAATAGCAAACGCGCGCACGAGCGCAAGCCTTAGCAGCCCCGAGGAATTGCATCAAACCATCGCAGTCGTCGCCTACTACCGGGCGGAACGTCGCAACTTCGAGCCCGGCTACGAGGTCGAAGACTGAGTCAATGCCGAGGCCCAAGTCTTGGGAGAGATGGAAGGGCTTCCCCGCCTGGACCCGTTGCTCGCAAGTGAGCCGTCACCGCCGTCAGCGGCTTGTAGGGATCGGTGCCGCCGATGGTACAGGTTACTAACACCATCTACGGTCCCCCTTTTTCAAAGGGGGAACCGTAACGCTCAGTCCACCAGCGATTGGTAAACCAGGTCGCGCAAGATGACGCGGTAATGCTGCCGGCGGTTGGGCTCCTGCGACATGTAGATCGCAGCAGGTCCTGGATGGTGATCTGACGTTTGGCCGCGACGGTGGAGAAGCTCGAAGTCGCCGTGGCGGTATTGAAGGTCTCCACGCCGACGCTCATGTCCTTGAACTCGGGGATGTACTTGGAAACCGGCTCGTGCAGCCCGAGCTTGCCCTCCTCCACCAGGATCATCGCGCCTACGCTCACGATCGGCTTGGTCATGGAGTAGATGCGGAAGATGGAATCCAGGGCCATGGGCGTGCCGCGCGTCTGATCCTGCATGCCCACAGCCTGGCTGTATACCAGCTTGCCGTCGCGGGCGACCATGATCACGACACCCGGCATGTCACCGGCGTCCACGGCTTTTTTGAAGACCGCGCTCATCTGCTCCAGGCGCTGGGACGACATGCCCACCTGCTCGGGAGCGGCTTCCGGCAGGGGTGCCGCGCGCAGGTCGAAGATGCCGCCGAGCAGCGCCGCCCACACGAGGCCCAAGCAACAGGCACGAACTGAAAGCTTCATGAAAGGTTTCTCCCCCTAGAGTTGTCTGATCGGCAGTGCCGGAGATCGTTGCAGTGCGTGGGCCTGTCCGCCTCGAGGTGCGCCGCCGCGCACCTTAGCCTAACGGTCCCCCTTTGAAAAAGGGGGACCTAGGGGGGGATTTGCTTTCCTGCGAAATAAGCCGACGACTGCAAATCCCCCTCCCGTCCCCCTTTTCCAAAGGGGAAGCTGGCGGCAGTAGTGTAGTTGTCAGCAGCGGATCGATCGTGAGCCAGTGCAGCAAAGCACCACACGGACTGGTGCCCTCAAGCGGCGCCCGGTTCGTTTATCATGGCCCGACGCGTTTCGCCACAACGAACCGAACCTCGATCCTCGCCCCCCGGACGCTCGCTCGTCAACTCGCGAGCGAGCGTCCTGGCGCCCCCCTATTTCGTACTGTAACAGGCCTTGCCCCGGCAACACTGTGTTTCAAAAAAACCTCGAGGGCGCCCCCTGCCGGTGCGTTGGTCTGGTTGAATAGCGCATTTGCAACGCGTCTCCGACCAAGCCATGAACATGTTCACGCAGGAAGCCAGATTGAACGACCCTAGGCAGAAGACTGGATTCCTCCGATTGCACTGGCGCTGGTGGGTCGGCGCGGTTGCGATTGGCATCCTGGCGGCCGGCGCTTACGTCCTCTTCGCCAAACCCGGCCAGGCGCAGTCCGGCGCTGGCAAGCAAGGTCAGAACCCCGCCGCCCGCAGCGTGCCCGTCGTGGCGGTGCCGAGCAAGACCGGCGACGTGGGCGTCTATCTCAATGGACTCGGATCGGTGACGCCGCTCAATACCGTCACCGTCAAGAGTCGCGTCGACGGGCAGCTGATGAAGGTGCTCTTCCGCGAAGGCCAAGTGGTGCGTGCGGGAGACCTGCTGGCCGAGATCGATGCGAGGCCGTTCGAAACGCAGCTCACGCAGATGGAGGGGCAGCTGGCGCGGGACCAGGCGCTGCTCAAGAACGCAAAGGTCGACCAGGAGCGCTACCGCGTGCTGGTGGCGCAGGACTCTATCCCGACCCAGCAACTGGACACCCAGGTGTCCCTGGTGCAGCAGTACGAAGGGGCAGTCAAGCTCGACCAGGGTCAGGTCGACAACGCCAGGCTGCAACTCGTCTACAGCCGCATCACGGCGCCGATCGGCGGCCGGCTGGGGCTGCGCCTGGTCGACGCAGGGAACATGGTTCACGCCACGGACACCACCGGCCTGGTCGTCATCACGCAGCTGCAGCCGATCACGGTGGTGTTCACCATCCCCGAGGACAGCCTGCCGCAGGTGCTGAAGAAGCTGCGCGCAGGGGAGCGCCTCACGGTCGACGCCTACGATCGCGAGCAGAAGGTGAAGCTCACCACGGGCTCGCTGCTCACGGTAGACAACCAGATCGATCAGACCACCGGCACGGTGCGCTTGAAAGCGGTTTTCGACAACGACGACGCGGCACTTTTTCCCAACCAGTTCGTCAATGCCCGCTTGCTGATCGAGGTGAAGAAGGGCGCGGTGGTGGTGCCGTCGGTCGCGATCCAACGCGGCACGCAGGGTGCGTTCGTCTATGTGATCAACGAGGACCAGACGGCCGCTGCGCGGCCCGTCACGGTCGGAGCGACGCAGGGCGATGACGCTGCGGTCGAAGGCGTGAAGCCCGGAGAGATGGTCGTGGTGGATGGCGCCGACAAGCTGCGCGACGGCAGCAAGGTCGAGATCCAGACCGGGGACGCGAGCGCTGGCCCGCGCAAAAAAGGCAAGTCGTGAACCTCTCGCGCCTCTTCATCCTGCGGCCGGTCGCGACCTCGCTGCTGATGGCGGCGTTGCTGCTCGCCGGCGCCGTGGCCTATCGCCTGCTGCCGGTGTCGGCGCTGCCGCAGGTGGACTATCCGACCATCCAGGTCGTGACGTTCTATCCGGGTGCAAGTCCCGACGTGATGGCTTCCTCGGTGACAGCACCCCTGGAGCGCCAGTTCGGGCAGATGCCGGGCCTGACCCAGATGACTTCGAGCAGCTCCGGCGGCAGCTCGGTGATCGCGCTGCAGTTCAACCTCGATCTCAATCTGGACGTGGCCGAACAGGAAGTCCAGGCCGCCATCAATGCGGCGTTTACTTTTCTGCCGAAGGACCTGCCCAACCCGCCGGTCTACAGCAAGGTGAATCCGGCCGACGCGCCGGTGCTGACGCTGGCGCTCTCGTCCAAGACCATGCCGCTGCCGGCGGTGGAGGATCTGGCCGACACCCGCCTCGCGCAGAAGATCTCGCAGCTGCCCGGCGTCGGGCTGGTCAGCATCGGCGGCGGGCAGCGCCCCGCGGTGCGGGTGCAGGTCAATCCCACGGCGCTCGCTTCTTATGAGCTGGGCCTGGAAGACGTGCGCAGTGCCATCGCGGCCGCCAACGTGAATCAGGCGAAGGGAACCTTCGACGGCCAGCAGCGCGCGTTCACCATCGCCGCCAACGATCAGCTCCTCACCAGCCGCGAGTACCGGCCGCTGATCATCGCGTATCGCAACGGCGCGCCGGTGCATCTGTCCGACGTGGCCGACGTGATCGACGACGCCGAGAACGTCAAGCAGGCCGCCTGGATGAACGACGTGCCCGCGGTCATCGTCAACATCCAGCGGCAGCCGGGTGCCAACGTGATCCAAGTGGTGGATCGGATCAAGAAGCTGCTGCCCCAGTTGCAAGGCGCGCTACCGGCCGCAGTGCAAGTGTCCGTACTCACGGACCGCACCACCACCATCCGCGCATCGGTCCGGGACGTTCAGTTCACGCTGATGCTGTCGGTCGCGCTGGTCGTGATGGTGATCTTCCTGTTCCTGCGCAACCTCTCCGCGACCGCGATCCCGAGCGTCTCCGTGCCGCTGTCGCTGGTCGGCACGTTCGGCGTGATGTATCTGCTGGGCTTCAGCCTCGACAATCTGTCGCTCATGGCGCTGACCATCGCGACCGGTTTCGTGGTGGACGACGCCATCGTGATGATCGAGAACATCGCGCGCTACGTGGAAGCGGGCGAAGCCCCGATGGAGGCGGCGCTGAAGGGCGCGCGTCAGATCGGCTTCACCATCCTGTCGTTGACGGTCTCTCTGATCGCCGTGCTGATCCCGCTGCTGTTCATGGGCGACGTGGTGGGGCGGCTGTTCCGCGAGTTCGCGATCACGTTGAGCGTGACCATCCTGATCTCGGCCGCCGTCTCGCTCACGCTGACGCCCACCATGTGCGCGCGGCTGCTCAAGCACAGGCCCGACTCCGAGCAGACTGCGTTCTACCGCGTCACCGGCCGGTTCATCGATCGGGTGATCGGCTTGTATGCCCGCACGCTCGAGTGGGTGCTCGAGCGCCAGACGGCGACCTTGGTGGTCGCGGTCGCCACGCTCGCGGTTACCGCGCTGCTCTACATCTACATCCCCAAGGGCTTCTTCCCGCTGCAGGATACCGGCGTGATCCTCGGCATCTCGGAGGCGCCCCAGTCGGTGTCCTTTCAGGCCATGGCGGAGCGGCAGCAGGCGCTCGCCAGGACGGTCCTCGAAGACCCCGCCGTCGAGAGCCTGTCCTCTTTCATCGGCATCGACGGCACCAACGCCACGCTGAACAGCGGGCGGATCCTGGTCAGCTTGAAGCCGCTCGAGCAACGGGGATTGAGCGCCATCGAAGTGATCCGCCGGCTGCAACCGAAGCTCTCGCAAGTGGAAGGCATCACGCTCTTCATGCAGCCGGTGCAGGATCTGTCGATCGAAGACCGCGTCAGCCGCGCGCAGTACCAGTACACGTTGGAAGACGCCGACTCGCGCGAGTTGAGCGAGTGGTCCACAAAGCTGGTCGATCGCCTGCGCACCGCGCCGGTGCTGCGCGATGTCGCGAGCGATCAACAAGAGCTTGGGCTACGGGCCACGCTGACCATCGACCGCAGCACCGCGACGCGGCTGGGCATCACGCCCCAGCTGTTCGACGACACGCTGTACGACGCCTTCGGCCAGCGGCAGGTGTCCACCATGTTCACGCAATTGAACCAGTATCGCGTGATCCTCGAGGTGAAGCCCGACTTTCAAAAGGGACCAGGCGCGCTCAAGGACATCTACGTCCGCTCGAGCGCCGGCACGCAGGTCCCTCTAAGTACTTTCACGCAGTATGCGGAAGGATCGGGGCCGCTCGTGATCAATCACCAGGCGCAGTTTCCGGCGGTCACGGTGTCATTCAATCTCGCGCCGGGCGCCTCTCTCGGCGACGCGGTCAAGGCCATCGAGGCGGCGAAGCAGGACCTCGGGCTGCCGCCGAGCATCCAGGCCGGGTTCCAGGGTGCGGCGCAGGCTTTCCGCGCGTCGGTTTCCAACGAGCTGCTGCTGATCCTCGCGGCGGTGGTGACCGTGTACATCGTGCTCGGTGTGCTGTACGAGAGCTACATCCATCCGATCACCATCCTCTCCACGCTCCCGTCGGCCGGCATGGGTGCGCTGCTCGCGCTGATGCTGACACGCACCGATCTGGGTGTGATCGCGATCATCGGGATCATCTTGCTGATCGGCATCGTGATGAAGAACGCCATCATGATGATCGACTTCGCGCTTGAGGCCGAGCGTCGCGATGGCAAACCCGCCGCCGAGGCGATCTACCAGGCCTGCCTGCTGCGCTTCCGCCCGATATTGATGACGACGCTGGCGGCATTGCTCGGTGCACTGCCTCTCGCATTGAGCAGAGGTGTGGGGTCCGAGCTGCGGCAGCCGCTCGGTATCGCCATCGTCGGCGGGCTGATCGTCAGCCAATTGCTCACCTTGTACACCACGCCTGTCATCTATCTGGCGTTTGACCGCCTCGCTCGAAGGGTGGATTCGTCGCGGAGCGCCGCATCCGGCGGTGAGACGTTGGGCGCGGAACGGCTGTGAACGTCTCCGCGCCGTTCATCGACCGGCCCGTCGCGACGACGCTGCTCACGCTCGGGCTGGCGCTGTCGGGTGTGATTGCCTTCCGCTTGCTCCCGGTGGCGCCGCTGCCCCAGGTGGACTTCCCCACCATCAGCGTGACCGGCTCGCTCCCCGGTGCCAGCCCCGAGAACATGGCCACCTCGGTGGCCACGCCGCTCGAACGGCAGCTCGGGCGCATCGCCGGCGTGACCGAGATGACGTCGACCAGCACCATGGGGTCGACCAACATCATCCTGCAGTTCGACCTCAACCGGAACATCGACGGTGCCGCGCGCGATGTCCAAGCGGCCATCAACGCGGCCCGCAGCCAGCTTCCTTCCACGCTGCCGACCAATCCTTACTATCGCAAGGTCAACCCGGCGGATTCGCCGGTGCTTATCCTCGCCCTCACGTCCGACGTGAAGTCGCAGGGGCAGATGTACGACGCGGCCTCCACCATCCTCCAGCAGAAGCTGTCGCAGGTCGAAGGTGTCGGCCAGGTGCAGGTGGGCGGCAGCTCGCTGCCCGCGGTGCGCGTGGACCTCAACCCGATGGCGCTCAACAAGTACGGCATCGGGCTGGAGGACGTGCGCTCCATGCTGTCCACGTCGAACGCGAACCGCGCGAAAGGCCATCTGACCGACGGCGACAAGACCTGGGAGATCTACGCCAACGACCAGTTGCTGAAGGCGGACGACTATCGCAATCTCATCGTCACTTACCGCAACGGTGCAGCCGTACAGTTAGCCGACGTGGCCGACGTCCAGGCATCGGTGGAGGACCTGCGCAACGCCGGCCTGACCAACGGCAAGCCGGCCGTTCTGATCATCGTCTACCGCCAGCCCGCGGCCAACATCATCGAGACCGTCGACCGCGTGCGCAGCGTGGTGCCGCTGCTGCAGGCCTCCATTCCGGCGGCGATGAATCTGTCGATCGTGCTCGACCGGACCACCACCATACGCGCGTCGCTGCGGGACGTCGAGATCAC
The DNA here is from genome assembly GCA_041487115.1 of Gammaproteobacteria bacterium. Taxonomy (GTDB): domain Bacteria; phylum Pseudomonadota; class Gammaproteobacteria; order Burkholderiales; family SHXO01; genus SHXO01. Next base: position 318 of record JBGPMS010000168.1, on the reverse strand, counting down.
GCTGATGATCTCGATCGTGCTGGTGATCCTGGTGGTGTTCGTGTTCCTGCGCGATTGGAGAGCCACGCTGATCCCGAGCGTGGCGGTGCCGGTGTCGCTGGTCGGCACGTTCGGCGTGATGTACGTGTGCGGCTACAGCATCGACAACTTCTCGCTGATGGCACTGACCATCGCGACCGGCTTCGTGGTCGACGACGCCATCGTCGTGCTCGAGAACGTCTCCCGTCACATGGAAGACGGGATGGCTCCGCTCAAGGCCGCCATGCAGGGCGCCAGCGAAGTCGGCTTCACCGTGCTGTCGATGAGCACGTCGCTGGT
>JBGPMS010000167.1:0-11835 GCA_041487115.1 Gammaproteobacteria bacterium | reverse complement strand
GTGCGCTCGCTGGAGCTGGCGCTGGAGTACATCCCCTCGGCCGGCATCCACTTCATCTCGCCTACGCCGCTGATGATGATCGTGGCGCAGAACGACACGCTCACCCCTACCGACCTCGCGATCGAGGCCTTCGGCCGCGCGCGCGAACCCAAGCAACTGGTGATCCTTCCGGGCGGCCACTTCGACGCTTACGTGAGCGGCTTCGAGCAGAGCTCGACACCGGCTCTGAACTGGTTCAAGCAGCACCTGATGAAGTAGAGTGAGACCATTCGCAAAAGTGCTTGCACAGCAGGCGGGGGGGTGGGAGTTGCACTAACCACCCCGTCGCTCACGCGCCACCCCTCCTTGAAAAGGAGGGGAGAGAAGTAAATTCTCCCCTCCTGCCCGAGGAGGGGTGCCTGCGCAGCAGGCGGGGTGGTGGGAGCCTGCAGCTGTTTCTCGAGAGAGAACCACGAGCGTCGCAAGTTTGGTAGATAGGAGTACTGGATGGTGGCTTTGCTCGTCGGCACGCGCAAGGGCGCGTTCATGTTCCGCGCGGGGGCTTCGCGCACGAAGTGGCAAGTGGATGGACCGCATTTTCTCGGCTCCATCGTCAATCACCTGGTGCTCGACCCGCGCGATGGCCGCACGCTGCTGCTCGCGGCGAAGACCGGGCATCTCGGGCCAACGGTGTTCCGCTCGTTGGACAGCGGGCGGAACTGGGCTGAGGCGAAGCAACCGCCCGCCTTCAAGACAGCCGCGCCGAATGAGACGGGCCGCGCGGTGGACAGCGTTTTCTGGTTGACTCCGGGGCACCATTCGGAGCCCGACGTCTGGTACGCGGGCACCGCGCCGGTTGGTCTATTCCGCTCGCTCGACGGCGGCGTAACCTGGGCGGAGGTCGCGGGCTTCAACCAGGGCCTCTACGCGCGGATCAAGGACAAGGTGATGGACATCCCCGACGGCTCGCTGCTGCATTCGGTCCTGGTCCACCCCAGCGATCCACGCCATCTCTATATCGGGCTGTCGACCGGAGGCGTGTTCGAAAGCATGGACGGCGGGAGCTCGTGGATGCCGCTGAACAAGGGCGTCGAGATCTCTTTTCTGCCGGACAAGGATACCGAGTTCGGCCACGATCCGCATCTGCTCGCGCTGCATCCGCTCAACCCGGAGCGTCTGTATCAACAGAACCACTGCGGCATATACCGCCTCGATCGCCCGGCTGTCGAATGGCGGCGGATCGGTTCCAACATGCCGAAAGAGATCGGCGACATCGGATTCCCCATCGTGTTGCACCCGCGCGATCCCGAGTGTGTCTGGGTCTTTCCCATGGACGGCACCGAAGTCTGGCCGCGCGTGAGCCCGGCCGGCCGGCCGGCAGCGTACCGTTCGCGTGATGGCGGCGCGTCGTGGGAACGCCAGGATCGCGGGCTGCCCGCCGAGCAGGCGTGGTGGACCGTGAAGCGCCAGGCGTTCTGCGCCGACGCGGGCAATCCTGTCGGCCTCTACTTCGGCACCACCAGCGGCGAGATCTGGGCCAGCACCGACGAAGGGGAAAGCTGGTCCCAGGTGGCCGCGCACCTGCCCCACATCTACTCGGTGACCGCGGCAGCGGAGGCGTGATGCGCGTCGTGCTGCCGAGCCCGCTGCTCTCCTACACTTGCGGCCAGAAAGAGATCGAAGCCACCGGCGACTCCCTCGCACAACTGCTGCTGGTGCTGGACCACCGCTACCCGGGCCTGCGCCATCGCATCGTCGATGAGCAGGGCCGGATACGGCGGCACATCCGCTTCTTCGTCAACGGCGAAGGCGCGATGACCCTCGACCGGGTGCTGCGAGCCGAGGACGAAGTGCTGATCGTTGCAGCGCTGAGCGGCGGGTGAGATCGACGGCGGGTTTGGCGCCGTCAGGGCCGCAGCCTTCCCGCGACTGGCGCAACTGAAGGGCCGCGCACGCCCACACCCGACGCGAGGCCGAACGCCAAGGCGAGGGTAAGCAGGCGCCGGATCATCGGATCACCTCATCTGCGCGCAGCAGGATGGACTCGGGGATGACAATCCCGAGGGCCTTGGCCGTCTTAAGATTGACGATAAGCTCGAATTTGGTCGGTTGCTCGATTGGTAAGGCGCCCGGCTTGGCACCCTTCAAGATCTTGTCGATATACGCAGCGCTTCGCCTGAACAGATCGAACTGGTCTACCGAGTAGGTCAACAGCGCTCCAGCCTCGGCAAAATGCCGGGCCTCGCTCACCACCGGCACTCGACGGGCTACCGAGTCCATGATCGTGTGGCGATACTGAGTCATGAGAGGTGAGTCCCAGACGATCAGCAGTTGTGGTCGCTCTTTATGAATGGACATGAGCGCGGCTCGAAGCTCGTCCAAAGAGCCGACTGGGAGTGTGCGGACAGTCATCCCCGCACCGCGAGCGAGCGCACGAAACTCGGTATTGGCGTAAGTCACCGCGTCTGGTTCGTCGTTCTTGTCAAACAGTAAACAGAGACGGCTCAGGTTCGGCACCAACTCTTTGGCCAACTCCAGTCGTTTGGGCCAGACATCGTAGGTTTGCATCGAAACGCCGGTGAGGTTGCCTCCTGGTCGCGCGAGACTGGTAACGAGTCCGGTTCTTACCGGATCGCCCATCGTGGGGGACACGATCGGAATGGTTGTCGTCGCTTCCCTCAGAGCGGGAGCGTCACCCACGAGGACATCCACGTGCAGAGCGATGAGTTCCTTGATCAGGGCACGCAGTCTCTTGGGATCACCGTTCGCATAGCGCACGACGATCGCGACATTCTTGCCGTCGACGTAACCCAAAGCACTCAACCCATCCCGGAACGCTTTCTGGAAAGGCTCGTCAGTTGCCCGATCGACGGGAATGGCCATCCCGATCGTTGGCAGCCTGCGGGTCTCGTCTGCAAACGCGAGCCGGATCCCTGTCACCCCCAAGATGACGAGAACAATGAGGTACAGCCTGACGACGACTACAAAACGAGGCCGACTCACCGGATCACCTCGTCGGCACGCAGCAAGATCGACTCGGGAATAGTGAGCCCGAGCGCGCGCGCAGTCTTAAGGTTCACCACCAACGAAAACTGCGTGGCTTGCTCGATCGGCAGGTCGCCAGGGCGGGCGCCTCTCAGGATCTTGTCCACGTATTCGGCCGCACGGCGGAACACGATGCGATTGTCCACTCCATAGTCCTTCGTCAGTTTCCTGACCACCGGGCTGTCGGGATTCGAGATGACGGCAACGGTGGAGACCTTCGGCGCGACTTCCTGGAGCAGCTCCAGCCACTTCCCGCCGATATCCTCGCCCCACTGCAGCGAAACGCCCGTCAAGTTTCCACCGGGCCGGCTCAGGCTGGCCGCGAGACCGGTGCCGACGGGATCGCCCATGGCGGCAACGACGATGGGGACGCTACCCAGTTCCCGCAGCCGGTCCCAGAACGCGGCGAATCCCGTCAGGGTTGCGGAGCGGGATCCCGGATCGACAAAGCCCAGTCGAACGACCTTCTGCGCGGGCTCCGCGGCGCGACAGAGAAGGCCCCCGAGCACGGCCGCCGCCGTGATCAGGAGGAGAATCAAGTACCTGGTACCCAACCGACGCACGTGCATGAGCGTCTCCTGCGGTCGAGCGGTTTGCGTAGATGCCGGCGGGAAACTATGGATGCCTCTGCTTACAGAGTGCTGACTCCCGGTAGTCGATCCTACGACGGATCGCAAGGCCGAGCACGCACGCGCTCTGTGGCCAGAGGACGCTCTGCACTTCGCCTAAAAGCTTCTGCCCGACGGACTCGCGAGAGCGCCAAGCACCGGATACGACGCCGACATGGCAGGGTCGTATTCGATGGCCGGCAGCCGTAGGTCAATCTCCTCTGGTGCCGGCACCACCGTACTCGCAATCGCGAACCCCTGCTCGTGGGCTCGGAGCGCCCCCGCAAGCGCGGGAACGAGCAGGAGCGTGGCGCATGCGATGACTGCAATCCAGATCGTCTTGGTGAGCTTCATCGTTTCCTCCTTTCGGTTTCGGTTCTCGACATCTCGTTTCGTGCTGAGAGCACTGTAGGACGGAGGAGCCGGTCTCTGCGCCGAAGTATTGCCGCGCGAGGTGTGACAAATTCACACGCTGTACACGGAAGCCGGGGCGGAACAATACGACCGAAGGCGCATGCCGGGGGTCTCCGCGGTAGCTGTGGCGAGGGCGCTGACCATGCGCTGCTATGACAGTTCATTCACATTTATGGCCAAACCGGCGGCATGACGATAGAGTCATCGCCATGAAATACCTCACCATTCGCTGCAAAGCCTTCGCCGCTGCAAATCTGCTGCTCGCATCGGCGGCGTCAATCGCCGAAGAGCGCACCCTCGCTGTCACTCAGCAGCCCAAGGGCCGGATCGTGATCCAGACCAGCTCCATCCGAGACCTGACGCACGGCTACGCGACCGCGTGGGCGTACACCGATAGCTCCGGCGACAAGCCTCGGCGGATCTCTATGGCGGTCGACCACTGTGGGGAGCCTTCAGGGCGCATCGTCCTCTCGGCAAGTTCCGCCGAGTTGGATGTCTATACGTGGACTGCCAAAGGCAGCCGTCCGGCGGACGCGCTCGCCAGGGCCGTATGCGGCGGACGCGCGCCCTCGCGCGAAGGATGAGGACGAAGACAGCCTAGCGGCGCCCGTGGCATAAGGCTTCAGGGTTCCACCCTCGACTCGGCCAGGACGTGCGCAGCCACGTTCCCACCCGACAGAATCACTCCCGCCCGCGATCCTGCCGGTACTGCCGCCTTCCTCTCGAACAGCGCGGCCGCACCCGGCGCCCCCGGCGCCTAAGCTGACCAACACCTGACAAGCCTCGCAGTGCACAAGCGTTGGCTCGTCACTGCGCTCACACTACGGCCCCGCCTGAATGTCAGGTCCGACCAAGTTCCGTGGCGTCGTCGACATATGCTTTGCGCGTATACTGGCCGACGCAGCGCGGGGGAGACGGTAGTCGAGGGGGCGCTCGAGCGCGACTACCGCGGATCCCGTTGTCGCTCGAGAGCTGCTTCAAGCGCGCAGGTGAGCAACAGAACCAGAGAAATCTCATGCGGATGTTGAAGGTAACGGCTTACTCCGTCGGCGTCGTGCTCGCGACCTTCGTGGCGGCCCTCGCCGCAGCCGAAAAGCACTATGGCCCCGGCGTGACGGACACGGAAATCAGGATCGGCCAGACCATGCCCTATAGTGGGCCTGCGTCGTCTTACGGCACGGTCGGAAAAGCCGAACTGGCCTACTTCGCCAAAGTCAACGCCGAGGGCGGCGTCAACGGCCGCAAGATCACCTTGATCAGCGTCGATGACGGCTACAGCCCGCCGCGGACAGTGGAACAGGTACGCAGGCTCGTCGAGCAGGAGGAGGTGCTGCTGATCTTCAGCGTGCTCGGAACGCCTACCAACGCAGCGGTCCAAAAATACTTGAACGCGAAAAAGATCCCGCAGCTGTTCTGCGCCAGCGGCGGCAGCGAGTTCGGGGATCCGCAGCACTTTCCCTGGACCATGGGCTGGCGACCCAACTACAGGGCGGAGGCGCGCGTGTACGCCAAGTACATCCTGAAAGCCCGCCCCGACGCCAAGATCGGTGTGCTGTACCAGAACGACGACCTCGGCAAGGACTACCTCAAAGGCTTGCATGAGGGTCTTGGCGAGAAGGCCAGCAGCATGATCGTGTCGGAAGTGTCATACGAGGTTACCGACCCCACGGTCGATTCTCAGATCGTGATGCTCCAGGCATCGGGCGCTAACACTCTGCTGAACTTCAGCACGCCCAAGGCCGCGGCCCAGGCGATTCGCAAGGTCTACGATCTGGGCTGGAGGCCGCTGCATCTCGTGTCCAATGTCGGCAGCTCGGTGGCCACTGTCCTCAAGCCCGCCGGCCTGGAGAAGTCGGTCGGTCTGCTCACCGCCGCCTTTCTGAAGGACCCCACCGACAAACAGTGGCAGAACGACTCCAGCTATCGCGAGTGGCTGGCGTGGATGAAGCAATACTATCCGGAGGGGGACACCAGCGACTTCTACAACGTCTACGGCTATGGGCTGGCCCAGACGCTGGTGCACGTGCTGAAGCAGAGCGGGGATGATCTCACGCGGGACAACATCATGCGCCAGGCGGCGAGCGTGAAGAATTTGGCGCCGCCGATGGCTCTGCCCGGCGTCAAGGTCAACACCAACCCGGCCGACTACTACCCGATCAAGCAGATGAGAATGCAGAGGTTCGACGGGAAGCAATGGGTGCTGTTCGGCGATCTCATCGAACCTTGAGGCCGGCCCACGTCATCGCCCGGAGAGGAGGGTCATGCTCACTTACGCCGATAACGAGGTGCTCACACGCACCGGCGCCGGCACCGCGATGGGCGAGTACTTCAGGCGCTTCTGGCAGCCGGTTGCGCTGTCGCGCGAGATGGCCGAGCCGGACAGCCCGCCGATCCGGGTGCGGGTGCTGGGTGAGGAGCTCGTCGCCTTCCGCGATACGCAGGGCCGGGTCGGGTTGATCGAGCCGCATTGTGCGCACCGGGGAGCGAACCTGTTCTTCGGCCGCAACGAGGATTGCGGCATCCGCTGCATCTATCACGGCTGGAAATACGACGTGGACGGCAAATGCGTGGAGATGCCAAACGTGCCGCTCGGCTCCGGCTACCATGGCAAGATCTCCATCACGGCCTACCCGACCCGGGAGCTCGGCGACCTCGTGTGGGCGTACCTCGGGCCGCGCAGCCGCATGCCCGAGGGCGTGCCGCAGCTCGAGTCCGGCGTTCTGCCGCCGTCGCACCGCTACGTGACCAAGCGGCTGCAGCAGTGCAACTGGGCGCAATCGATGGAAGGCGCGCTCGACACGGCACATTTCTCCTTTCTCCACATGCCGGCGCCCCAGCTTGCGTCCAACGAGAATCCGAATGTGGCCGCGGACGAGCGGCGGCTGCGCTGGCTGCGCAACGATCCGATGCCGCAGTTCACGGTTCTCGAGCACGACGTGGGCTTCGTGGTCGGCGGCTCGCGCCGGGCTGATGGGCAGGACCTCTACTGGCGCGTGACGCAGTTCATGCTGCCGGCACACTCGATCACACCTTCGGCCATGCCCGGCGAAATCTACTACGGCTACACCTGGGTGCCGATCACGGACGAGTCCTGCTGGATCTACGTCTACGCCTGGCATCCGGAACGGCCGATTTCCGACGAAGAGCGCGCCCGGTTCGACAAGGGCGGGTACGGACAGATGGCCGCGCTCGGTCCGGGCTTCGTGCCGCTGCGCAACCGCTCCAACGACTATCTCATCGACCGCGACGAACAGAAGCACCGTTCGTTCACCGGCGTGCGCGGGATCGCGGAGCAGGACGCGATGGCGCAGGACAGCCAGGGCCTGATCGTCGACCGCACACGCGAACACCTGACGCCCACCGACATCGCGATCGTCCGCTTCCGGCGCCTGATGCTGGACGAGGCCAAGGCGCTGCGCGACGGCAAGGAGCCGGCGGCGGCGCAGCGCCACGAGAGCTACCGCCTGCGCTCGGGCGGGGCGCTCGCCCCTTCCGGGTTGTCGTTCGAGGAAGTGATGCAGCAGCGATTCGGGAGCACCGCAGGGAAAGTCTCCTCATAGACCTCTTCGTCTGGGCCCGGCCTTACGCAATGGTCATCATCATCGGCACATGGTCGCTCGTCCCGACGGCGGCAAGGACGACGCAACTCTGCGCGCGGGCTGCGAGGGTGCGCGAGGCGAGGATGTAGTCGTGCCAGAAGGTGTGGTAGTCCGCCAGCTTGCAACGCTCCGGTATCTGTGCGGGTTCGGCTTTGAGCTCCTGCAGACACACGACGTCCGGTCGATCGCGTTCCAGCCACTCGCAGAGCTGGGCTTCGCGGGCACGGATACCGTTGACGTTCCAGGTCGCGATCTTCAAGGCAGCCTGAAAGCCTTTACGGCCGAGTGGGTCATGGGTTCTCTTTCATCCTGGCTACACACCTAGCCTGGATCACAAGCGCCTACTTTCTGCAGGCGATTTCCCACAACTTTTCGACGACGCTGCCAGTCGCGACTGGATTCCACTCTTCAGGATCAGAGTCTGTAGGAACTACTTCGCCCCCGCCCATATTTTCAGAGTAGCGAAGAGAATGAATTATTCGCGCTCGCTGTTCCTTGCAGTCGTATTCATGTTGCGTCTTCTGCGACATATACGGCGTACCATAGGGACGTGCTTGGACAGCCTTGAAGTCGAGCAGATACCACATTTTAACCATGTCGCCTGCCCTGCGAATGGTGGCGGGATCGAGGTAGCCGGTAGAGCTTTCGCTGCGCGTGACCTCAACCCACTCCGCCACCGCACTACTGCTCACGATAGCCAGTAGCATCATCAAACTAGCTTTACGCATTCCGCCCCCCATATTTGCCATTGGTGCGCCTCGAACCGCCTCATCTAAACCAGCCTGTCCTCAGACGAGCGTCGCCGCGCGCCACTTTCGCACCGAGCTCACGACGTGGATGCGTTGCGCGCTTCGCAGCTGCTCCAGAGTGATGCGCGCCTCGCGTACTTCGCCTCGCGCGATCAGGCGTGCCCGGAATGTGCCCGGGAGCAGGCCGCACGCGAGCGCAGGCGTCAAGCGCTCGCCATCCAGCTCGGCTACGATGTTGGCCACAGTCGTCTCCGTAATCTCGCGACTTTCGTTCCACAGCACCACGTCGTCGCAGTCGGGGCGCGCAGCCTTTGCCTGTTCGTAGATCTGCCGGCGGGTGGTCTTGTGGTAGAGGAAGCGGTCGGCCGCGTCGATCGGCGCTGGCGCGATCCCCAGCCTTACCGGGCGCAAAGCAGAAGGCTCGTCGAGCGACTTCGACTCGAGCGTGATCTCACCTTCGCGAAACAGCAGCAGCCGCACCCGCTGTGGCTTGTCGGAGAGCTCGTCGGCCAGGGTCGCCAGCTTCCGGCGCAGCAGGGACTCGTCGCGCGGGAAGCCGAAATAGTCGGCGGAGCCGAGCAGCCGATGCAAATGCTCGTCCAGCAACCAATAGCCTCCGACAGGCTCCCACAGCATCGTCTCGAGCAAGGCGAACTCCGCTTCTTCCTGCGTGACGATACTGGCCTTCAGCAAGGCCTCTTCGTACTCGGTATTGCTGCGCGAATCCCACACGATCCCGCCGCCCACCCCGTATTCGACGACGCCGTGGCTGCGATCCACCACCGCGGTGCGAATCGCCACGTTGAATTGAGCGCGCCGCCCCGGAGCGATGAAGCCGATACAACCGGTGTATACGCCGCGCGGTGCGGTCTCGAGCTCCGCGATGATCTCGGTGGTGCGCGCCTTCGGTGCTCCGGTGATGGAGGCGGGAGGAAACGTCGCGCGCAAAATCTCCGAGAGCGGTTCCACTGTCTCGGCCTGCACGGTGGAGGTCATCTGCCAGAGTGTGGGATAGCGTTCCACTTCGAACAGTCCAGGCACTCGCACACTGCCGGTGGCCGCTACACGACCGAGGTCGTTGCGCGCCATGTCGACGATCATCACGTTTTCGGCGCGGTCCTTGGCCGACGCTGCCAGCGCTTCGGCGCGCGCTCGATCGTCCGCTGCCCAGCGGCCGCGGGCAGTAGTCCCCTTCATGGGGCGGGTGATCAAAGTGTTGCCGTCAAGCCGCAGAAACAACTCGGGGGACGCCGAGCACACCGCGAAGGTTCCGCAGTCCAGATAGGCGCCATAGCGCGGTTCGTTGGCGGCAACCATGCGCAAAAACAACTCGCGGGGATCCTCCTCGACCCTGGCCCGCAGGCGCAGCGTGTAGTTGACCTGATACGTATCTCCGGCTGCGATCAGCTCGCGAATGCGCGTAATCGCTCGATCATAGGACGCGCGGTCAACGGAGGGCACCCAGCCATAGCGTGCCGGCGCCTGCGACCCCCGCAGCGGTCGCGCAACCAGACGAGGTGGTGGAAACAGTCCCAGCCACAAGAGCGGCAGCGCCACCGGTTCGCGCACCCGGAAAGCGGGGTCGAAGGCCGGCGCCGCTTCGTACGCAATGAAGCCGGCGGCCCATAGTCCGTCGCGTTCGACCCGCTCTTCCGCCTCGCGGAGCATCGGCAACACATCCTCGAGCCGCGACGCGACCAGCGTGCGCCGTGCGTCGCGGAAGTGCCACCAACCTCCTGCATCGGTATCCTGGACCAGACTGCCGTCGAACATTTGCGAAGCCTATAGCAATAGCCTCGCTGTTGCTGCGACCGCGGTAGCAACGCTGCGGATTGAATCGCCCGGTCGCGCATGCACCAATTGATCGGACCTTCCCTTGCGTTTGACAACTCACCGCGCCACCCATAGGCTAGCGACGCTTAGGTCCCGAGCATTGGACTGCGACGCGGAAGGAGACGAGCATGACCGGTATTGCGACCTCGAAGCAATGGCAGCTCCTGATCGCGTCCCTCGGCTTCATGCTGGCGCACGGAGTCGTCTGGGCGCAGAAAAGCTACGGCCCAGGGGTAACGGACACCGAAATCAAAATCGGGCAAACCCATCCGTACAGCGGCCCCGTCTCCGCGCTGGGAACCATGGGTAAGACGCAGCTTGCCTATTTCGAGAAGGTCAACGCCGAAGGCGGCATCAACGGCCGCAAGGTCAAGCTGATCAGCCTGGACGACGGATACAACCCGGCTAGAACAGTGGAGCAAGTGCGCAAGCTGGTCGAGCAGGAAGAAGTGCTTCTGCTTTTTTCCACCAACGGCACGCCAACCAACACCGCGATCCACAAGTACGTGAACGCCAAGAAAGTCCCGCACTTGTTTATCGCCGCCGGCGCCTCCAAATGGGGCGATCCAAAGAATTATCCCTGGACCACGGCGTTCGACCTGCCTTGGCTGCATCAGGCCAGGGTGCTGGCAAAGTATCTGCTCAAAGATTATCCCAATGCGAAGATCGGCATCCTTTATCAGAACGATGACGCCGGCAGGGACTATCTGAATGGTTTGAAAGAGAGCCTGGGCAACCAGACAGCCAAGATGATCGTTGCCGAGCAGAGCTACGATGTGGGCGACCCCACGGTGGATCAGCAGATCCTCAGCCTGAAAGCCTCGGGCGCCGACACGTTCTTCAACATCACTACGCCCAGATTCGCCGCGCAGGCGATCCGCAAGGCCTATGACATAGGCTGGAGGCCGCTGCAGTTCATCCCCTCGGTGTCTTCGTCGGTGGCATCGGTGCTCAGCACCGCCGGCCTCGAGAAATCGATCGGGGTCATCTCGGTCGCCTACTTCAAGGACCCGAGCGATCCTCAGTGGGCGAATACACCGGAGATGAAGGAGTGGTTTGCGTTCATGCAGAAATACTACCCCGATGGCAACCCCGCCGATATGCTGAATGTCTACGGTTATACCTCGGCGCAAACGATGGCCTACGTTCTGAAGCGCTGCGGCAACGATCTCACGCGCGAAAATGTGATGAAACAGGCGACCAGCATCGCGAATCTGGAGCTCCCCATGCTGCTTCCCGGCATCAGGATCAACACCAGTCCCACCGACTACTACCCCATAGAGCAGATGCAGCTCATGCGCTTCGACGGGAAGCGCTGGATCCGCTTTGGCGAGGTGATCGGGAATTAGAATTCATAGCTGCCGGTGATGATGCGCGCGTGCGTAGTGCAACCGCAGCAGGTCGATTCCATAGTCGTTGCCGTTCGGCGTCCTGACGATCGTATGCACATGGAACTTCGCCGGCTCCGCATTGGTCAGGAACACGCCGGCGTGGTGGTCGAACTCGATGAGCACGACCGGACTCTGGATCCGATAATAGAAGGGGCTGGTCTCCTCGTGCCCGCCGATCCAGCAGAAATGCGTGTCCCCGAGATGCCGCTCGATCTCC
>JBGPMS010000166.1:0-11842 GCA_041487115.1 Gammaproteobacteria bacterium | reverse complement strand
CGTGCTGCAGGAACTGCTGGCCTGCCTGCGTCAGGGACACCCCGTGAGCGTGGCGTTCGAACAGCTGCACGCCGAGCCTTTCCTCCAGGCCCTTGAGGGCGGTGGTGATGGCTGACTGGGAGACATTGAGATCGATCGCTGCTTGCGAAACCTGGCTGGCCTCCGCGGTGGCGAGGAAATACTGAATCTGCTTCAGTGAAAAGGACATCGCTTCTCCCTTGCGTCAGCGCGTAACGCAGCTCACGCAGTGATATCGACTTTATTAATAGCCGTTCGCGCCTGACCTGATTTCAGGAGTTCACAATGGGGCGCGAGGCAGGGTCTGCGCCTCACAATTGATAGTCGGTGCCACAACTTGTTCTTCGCATGAATCGCCGTCATGCAGAAAAGTTAACCCGCAACAGAAGGTTAGGTGCGGGTAGAGGGATTCTGTGGCGCGCGGCCGAAGGTATCGAAAATCTTGAATTTTGCTACTCAAAAATAGAATTTTACTATGCATACCCCCATCCCTATACTGGTTTTGGCCTCGGCCCTAACCCAGAAAAAGACCACCCCCCAACGTCAGAGAAGGAGACTGAACATGGCCGCAACGCTACGTTGCAAATCGCTGTTCGCAGCCAGCGCCATACTGGGTGCGATGACTTGGATGCCGAGCCTGGCGCTGGCCAAGGACTGGTTTCCTTATCCCGTTGAGCAATGGGATCCGCCCTTCGACATGAGCAGCCCGCGCAAGAAGGTCGAGTACACGCCCCTGCCCAAGGCGAGCAAGAAGTGGTCGATCTGCGTCTCCTTCCCGCACATGAAAGACGCCTACTGGATGGGCGTGGACTACGGCGTAGTGGAAGAATCCAAACGCCAGGGTGTGAAGATGCAGCTGGTCGAGGCCGGCGGCTATACGGAGCTCAAGAAGCAGATTTCACAGATCGAGGACTGCGTGGCCGCGGGTGCCAACGCCGTCATCATCGGCGCCATCTCGAACGATGGTCTGAACAACGTCATCGCGGAGATCCGGAAAAAGAACATCCCGGTGATCGACGTGATCAATGGCATCTCCTCCAAGGAGTTGTCGGCCAAGTCGCTGGTGTCCTTCGGCGAGATGGGCGCGAAGGCGGGCGAAGTGCTGGCCAAGGCCCACCCCAAGGGCAGCCCGCCGGTGAAGGTCGCCTGGTTCCCGGGACCGCCGGGAGCGGGCTGGGTTGAAGCAGGCAACTCCGGCTTTCAGGGCGCGATCAAGGACAGCGCGGTACAAGTAGTCGAGACCAAGTACGGCGACACCGGCAAGGAGGTGCAGTCCAAGCTGGTGGAAGACACCCTGCAGGCACATCCCGACATCAGCTACATCGTCGGCACTGCGGTGACCGCTGAGGCGGCCGTGCCGATTCTCAAGTCGCGCGACTTGGACAAGAAGATCAAGGTCATCTCCTACTACTACACCCCGGGCGTAAATCAGGGCATCCGCGGCGGCTCCATCATGGCCGCACCGACCGACTCGCCGGTGATCCAGGGTCGCATCGCGATCGATCAGGCGGTGCGCATCCTCGAGGGCAAGGACTATCTCAAGCACGTCGGCCCGGCGCTGTTCGTGGTAGACCAGGCCAACGTCAAGACCTTCAACACCGAGTCGACCTTGGCGCCGGCCAACTTCAAGCCTACCTTCAAGGTCGACTGAAGCGACAGAATCGAGCCGGGCGAAGCGGGCGCTCACGCGCCCGCTCTATTCTCGCTTGTCTGGAAACACGCAGCGAGCCCCGATTCGCAAGGCGTCACTCATGCCGGCTGCGCCCAACGCATCCTTATCCGACCGCCACACGGGCGCCGCGCCGGATCCCTCCTTGCCCCTGGTCGAATGCCGGGGGGTGGTCAAACAATACCCGGGCGTGCTGGCCCTGGACCGGGTTGATTTCCAGCTACGCTCCGGAGAAGTCCATGTACTCTTCGGCGAGAACGGCGCGGGCAAGTCCACGCTGATCTCGCTGCTGGCCGGCGCACAGGAACCCACGTCGGGCGAGATCCTGGTGCGGGGCGCGCCGGTCAAGCTGGCCCCCGTGCACCGCGCCCGCGGCCTTGGGATCAGCGCTGTGTTTCAGGAGTTCTCGCTCGTGCCCCAGCTCACCGTCGAAGACAACGTCTTCCTGGGCGCCGAGCCGAGGAAACACGGGTTCCTGGACCGCCAGGCCCTGCGCCGCGAGGCCACCGCGATCCTGTCGCGCCTGGGCTTTGCACTGGACCCGGCGGAGACCGTCCAACACCTGACGCGTGCGCAACGGCAGATGGTGGAGATCGCCAAGGCCTTCCGCACGCAACCGTCGGTGCTGATCCTGGACGAACCCACCGCTTCGCTCACCGAGCGCGAAACCGAGCAGCTGTTTGCGCTGATAACCACCGCTACCGAACAAGGCGTGGGCGTCATCTATATCACCCATCGCATGGCCGAGATCCGGCGCATCGGCGACCGGGTGACCGTTTTGCGCGACGGCCACGTGATCGCAACCGTGGACGCCAAGGCCACCTCCGAAAATCGGCTGGTCGAGCTCATGACCGGCCGCGTGATCAGCGAGATCTATCCGACCGTTCGCCACCAACCCGGAGATGTCGTGCTCAGGGTGGAAGGGCTCACTTCCGCGACGCAGAGCGTGCGCGATGCGACCATCGAAGTTCGCGCCGGTGAGATCGTCGGCATCGCGGGTCTGGTGGGATCGGGCAAGTCCGAGATTGCTCGCGCCTGCTTCGGGCTCGAAGAAGTGGCAGCAGGCCGCGTGTGGCTGCGAGGGAAAAACGTCACCGGCCTGCAGCCACGCGCGATGCTACGGAAGGGGTTCTTCTATCTGCCGCCAGACCGCCGTGAGGAGGGGCTGATGATGATGCGCTCCTGCCGGGAGAATATGGTGCTGCCGGCCCTGCGCGACGCGCCGATCCGGCGCGGCGCGTTTGTCAATACGACGCAGGAGCAGAGCCTGGCCCAGCGTCTTACCCGCCGGATCAATTTGCAGCCAGCCCGTCCCGAGCGCGACGTGGGGCATTTCTCGGGCGGCAATCAGCAGAAGGTGCTGCTCGCCAAGAGCCTGTCGCGGCCGGTGCAGGTGTTCGTGTTCGACGAGCCGACCACCGGCGTGGACGTAGCCACCCGCGCGGCGATATACCGCTTCATCGGTGAGTTGTGCGAAGCCGGCGCCGGCGTGCTGCTCATCTCGTCCGACCTCCCCGAAGTGCTGCACTTGAGCCACCGCCTCTACGTCATGTACCGTGGGCGCATCCAGGCGGAATTCTCCGGGGCGGATATCAGCGAGCAGAACGTGTTGAGCTATTTCTTCGAGCGTGAAGCGGCATGAGCCATCGACCACAGGCCCCGAAGGCATGAACCAGCCGGCCGAACTCGAGCAGACAACGGCTCGGCCTCCGGTAGCACGCGCTCTGCGCTTCGTCCGGCGACTGTTCGTCGAGCTCGGAGTGCTCCCCTTCCTGCTGCTGGTGGCGATGATCGTGTTCACCGCCATCTCGGACAATTTCCTCTCGGCGCAGAACCTGATCAACGTGGTCCGCCAGTCGGTCTATCTGATCATCGTCTCGCTCGGTCAGATGCTCGCCTTGCTCACCGGCGGCTTCGACCTGTCCGTAGGCACCATCGTCGCGCTGACCTCAGTGGTGGGCGCCACCGCCATGGCAGCGGCATCGGCCGCGTCGCCCGACAGCGTATGGCTGGCGATTGCAGCGGGCTGTCTGGCCGGCATCGCTGCCGGCACGCTGGTGGGCATGACCAACGGCCTGGGCGTCGCCGTGTTCAACGTCTCGCCGTTCATGATGACTCTGGGTATCGCGTCGGTCGGCTTCGGGATCGCTCTCTACATGACCGGCGGAGTGCCGGTGTACGGGATGCCGCCCGAGTTCGGCAAGGTGTTCGGCTTCGGTCGCGTGGGGGGCGTCGTGCCAGTACCGGTGATCGTTGCCGTAATCATCGCCGCGCTGACCTGGGTGTTGGTCAACCGCACTGCGCTCGGGCGCTATTTCTATGCCGTGGGTGGCAACGTGAAAGCGGCGCATCTTTCCGGAATCAATACGCAGCTGACGCTGTTCCTCACCTATACGCTGTGCGGGTTTCTGAGCGCCGTGTGCGGCATGTTGCTGACCGCGCGGCTGGAAACCGGAGAGGCCAACATCGGCGCCTCCATGCCGCTCGAGTCCATCGCTGCCTGCGTGATCGGTGGCGTCAGCCTGCGCGGCGGTGTCGGGCGGGTGGGCAACGTCGTGCTGGGCGCGCTGTTCATCGGGCTGGTGCAGAACGGAATGAATCTGGCGAAGATCGAGTCTTACCTGCAGACCGTGGTGCTGGGCACGCTGCTCATCCTGGCGGTTATTGCCGATCAGTTGCGCCTGCGCCTGATCGCATCCATCCGCGACTGAAGGCGAGCGGCAGACAAAAGGAGACTTTTTAGACATGGCGATCGAGATCAACTGCGATATGGGAGAGGCGTTCGGCCTCTACAAGTGTGGCGACGACGAAGGGATCATGCCCTACATCACCCTAGCCAATGTCGCGTGCGGCTTCCACGCGTCGGACCCGGTCGTCATGCGCAAGACGGTGCGGCTGGCCAAGCGGCATGGGGTGAGGGTCGGTGCCCATCCGTCCTATCCGGACCTGCAAGGGTTCGGCCGGCGCGAGATCAAGATGGGCCGCGACGAGCTGGCTGCCCTGCTGATCTACCAGGTGGGAGCCCTCAAGGCCTTCCTCGATGCAGAGGGCATGAAGCTCAACCATATCAAGCCGCATGGCGCCTTGTACGGCGTGGCGGCGCGCGACGAACAGGTCGCCCACGCGGTCTGCGATGCGGCTGAGGTCTTCGGTGTGCCGCTGCTGGGCATGGCGGGTACGAAACACGAGGAAGTGTATACGAAGCGCGGACTCGCGTTCCAGGCCGAATACTATACGGACCTCGATTACGG
Source organism: Gammaproteobacteria bacterium (assembly GCA_041487115.1). Classification (GTDB taxonomy): domain Bacteria; phylum Pseudomonadota; class Gammaproteobacteria; order Burkholderiales; family SHXO01; genus SHXO01. The sequence goes on along the minus strand of JBGPMS010000166.1, from coordinate 6,904 downwards.
AGACGATGGCTCGCTTATCATCACTCGTGAGCACGATGCGAAAGACGCCACCGAGGCGGCCAGGCGTGCGATTCGAGTGCTGAAGGAAGGCAAGGCCACCTCCGTAACCGGCAAGGAGATTCCGATGCGGGCCGACTGCATCTGCGTGCACTCCGATACCCCGGGGGCGGTGGAACTGGCGAAAGCCGTACGCGACGCGCTGGCTCCATTCCTCGGAACTGGCGCGGCACGCGCGGCGGCAGTTGCGCACTGACGGCGACTACGCTTCAGACGACGCGTCAGGTCCGTGCCGGCGATCCTCTACAACGGCCCCACCAGTCCGTTTGGACGGATGGCGCGCGTGGTGTCGCTCGAACTAGGCGTACCGGTAGACGAGCGCGTGATCGATGTTTACACCGCTGAGTTTCTCGACGCGTTGAACCCGCTGCGCCAGATCCCGACGCTCATCACGGAAACGGGCGCCCCCATCTACGACAGCCGCGTAATCTGCATGTATCTCGACGCTATGTCGGGAAGAGCGAGCCTGATTTCGCCCGAACAAGGCTGGGAGATCGAGACGCGCTGGGCGCTGGCTCTGGGCGTAATGGAGGCAGGGTTGCAGCGACGCATGGAGATCACACGGCCCGAAGGCGAAAAGAGCCCGGGAGCGATCTCCAGGTTGGAGGCCCGGATCAACCGGGCGCTCTCGCAGCTCGAGCGCGACTGCGAGGCATTTCGCGCGGCCGGTGCGCGCATGGATTCCATCGCAGTCGCGATTGCCCTCGAATACACCGACTTCCGCTACACGGCGGAATGGCGCGCACGCTGCCCTAGATTGAATGCCTGGCTGCAGGGCTTCGCGCGGCGCCCCAGCATGATTCAAACTCGCCCCAGTGACCCCAAGTAACTCGACACCCGAAAATCGAACAGGAGCTGCCCATGGCCCGTCACGAAGTCCTCTGCCCCCTGCCCGGGACCTTTTACCGCAAGCCTGCGCCGGACGCCGAGCCGTTCGTCAAGGAAGGCGACACGGTCAAGGCCGGGGACACAATCGGTCTGGTGGAAGTGATGAAGCAGTTCGCCGAAGTGCAGGCCGATGCCGCCGGCAAAGTCATGCGCTTCCTCGTGGACAACGAGGGCACTGTCGAGCCGGGCCAGCCTCTGCTTACGCTCGAGACGGCTTGAACCCGGATGGTCGGTCGGTTCAAGAGGCTGCTGGTGGCCAACCGCGGAGAGATTGCCGTACGCATCATCCGGGCCGCACGCGAGCTGGGCTTGGAGACCGTCGCCGTGCACAGCGACGCCGATCGCGACAGCCTGGCCGTGCGCATGGCGGACGTCGTGGTGCACATCGGCCCACCCCAGGCGGCCAAGAGCTATTTGAACATCGATGCACTGATCAAAGCCGCGCTCGACTCCGGTGCGCAAGCGGTGCATCCGGGCTATGGGTTCTTGTCGGAGAATGCGAAGTTTGCCGAGGCGGTGGAGCGCGCCGGCCTCATCTTCGTAGGCCCCACTCCGGAAGCGATCCGCAGCATGGGCAACAAGTCGCTTGCCCGTGCGACGGCGGCGAACGCGGGCGTGCCCACCGTGCCCGGCAGCGATGGCATCGTCGAGAGCGTAGAGGAAGCGGCCGCGGCCGCCGCCAGGATCGGCTACCCGATCATGATCAAGGCCTCGGCGGGCGGAGGTGGCCGTGGCATACGCGTGGCTGGCGATGCCGAAGCGTTGGGCAAGCAGATGAGCATGGCCCAGACCGAGGCGCAGTCGGCCTTCGGCGACAAGAGCGTGTACCTCGAGCGCTTCATCCGGCGCGCACGTCACATCGAAGTCCAGGTGCTGGGCGACGGCCGCGACGTCGTGCATTGCTTCGAGCGCGAGTGCTCGCTGCAGCGCCGGCGCCAGAAAATCCTGGAAGAGGCGCCATCCCCCACCTTGTCTCCAGCTACCCGCGAGCGCCTGTGTGATTCGGCTGTGCGCCTGGCCAAGTCCGTGGGGTACCGCGGTGCCGGCACGCTCGAGTATCTCTATGACGACGACACGGGCGAGTTCTTCTTCATCGAGATGAACACCCGCATCCAGGTGGAGCATCCCATCACCGAGATGGTCACCGGCATCGACCTGGTGCGGGAGATGATCCGCGTGGCACAGGGACATCCGTTGCGCCTGAAGCAGAGCGAGATCGCGATCCGTGGCGCGGCCATCGAATGTCGCATCAACGCGGAGGACCCGGACAAGAACTTCCTGCCCAGCCCTGGCCGGGTGTCGGAGATCGTGTTGCCGGGCGGCCCCGGCGTGCGGATGGACACCATGCTCTACCCCGGCTACACGATCCCGCCGTACTACGACTCGCTCATCGGGAAACTGATCGTCCACGCCGAGGATCGCCCGGCAGCCATCGCGCGCATGCGGCGTGCGCTGAGAGAGTTGCACGTGGAAGGCGTCAAGACCACGCGCTCGCTGCACCTGGCGCTGATGGACGAGCCGCGCTTCCAGACAGCACAGTTCGACACCAATTTCCTGGAAGGGTGGCTTGCCGCCGCCCGTCCCTCCTGAACCATAACCTGGAGCCTAAGCATGGCCATAGGAACCGCCCGCTACAGCTTCGGCGCCGACGAGCACATCTTCGTCGAGCTGTCGGAGGAGATGTCGCTCGAGGCCTTCTTCAAAGGCATGGCGATCACCACAGCGCTCGCCAACAAGAAGGTGCCGGGTGTCACGGAGATCTGCCCGGCCAACGCCTCCTACCAGGTGAAGTTCGACCCGGATGTGACGCACCCGAACCAGATGATGAAGCTGCTGCAGCAGCTCGAGCGCGACGTGGGCAGCGTCGAGCTGGAGCTCGACACGCGCATCATCGAGATCCCGGTGCTGTACAACGATCCGTGGACGCACGAGACGCTGATGCGCTTCCGCGAGCGCCATCAGGAGCCGAACTCCACCGACATCGAATACGCCACGCGCATCAATCATTTCAAGTCCATGGACGAGTTCATCGCGGCGCACAGCGGCTCGCCGTGGTTCGTGTCGATGGTGGGTTTCGTGGCGGGCCTGCCGTTCCTGTTCCAGCTGGTCGAACGGGCCCGGCAGATCGAGGTGCCCAAGTACCTGCGCCCGCGCACCGACACGCCCAAGCTCACGGTCGGTCACGGCGGCTGCTTCGGCTGCATCTATTCGGTGCGCGGTGCGGGCGGCTACCAGATGTTCGGAATCACACCGGCGCCGATCTTCGACCCGGCGCAGGGCCTGCCTTACTTCAAGGAGTTCATGTGCCTGTTCCGTCCCGGCGACATCGTGAAGTTCAAGGCCATCGACCGCGCGGGCTACGACGCTGCAGTGAAGCAGGTGGCGGCAGGCGGCTTCGACCTGCGTATTCGCCCGGTCGTGTTCTCGATGAAGAAGTTCCTCGCCGACCCGGCCGGATACAATCACCAGCTCGAGGAGGTCCTGTATGGCAATTAAGGTCCTGAAGCCAGGCCTGGCGACCACCGTGCAGGACGCGGGTCGGGAGGGCTACTACAACGTCGGCGTACCGCTGTCCGGCGCGCTCGACCAGTACTCGTTCCGTGCCGCCAACCTGCTGGTGGGCAACGACGAGAGCGCTGCCGTGCTCGAATGCACGCTGATGGGCCCCGAGCTCGAGTTCCAGCGCGATGCGGTGATTGCCGTGACGGGAGCCGAGATGGGGCCCAAGCTCAACGGCGCGCCGGCGCCGCGCAACGAGGCCCTCGCGGTCAAGGCCGGGACGGTGGTGTCGTTCGACTTCATGCGTCTGGGCGCGCGCGCCTACATCGCCGTGGCGGGCGGCATCGACGTGCCGGTGATCCTGGGCAGCCGCTCGACCTATGGCCTGGGCGCTTTCGGCGGGTTCCAGGGGCGCAAGCTGCAGGCCGGCGATATCGTGCCGGTGGGCGCGGCCAGGGCTGCGCCCAAGGCCGGCAGGCGCGTGCCGGATGGTCTTGCCATGACGCTGCCCAAGGAGCTCGAGCTGCGCGTGGTGCCCGGCTTGTACTTCCATCGCATCACCGACGAGTCGGCACGAACGTTCTTCGAGGACACCTGGGCTGTGGCACCGGAGGCCGATCGCATCGGCTACCGCTACAAACAGGGCCGGCCGCTCCAGTTCCGCGAACGCAAGCAACCGTTCGGTGCCGGCTCCGATCCTTCCAATATCGTCGATGCCGGTTATCCGTATGGCTCGATTCAGGTGCCTGGAGGACTGGAACCGATCATCCTGCACCGCGACGCCGTCTCGGGCGGCGGGTATGCGATGATCGGTACGGTGATCAGCGCGGACATGGACCGCATCGCGCAGATGCAGCCGAACAACAAGGCACGGTTCGTCAAGGTCGATCTCGACGCGGCGCTGGCTGCCCGAGCTGATCACAACCAGCGCCTCCAGCGCCTGCGCGCGGCGCTGGCCTGATCGAGACGCCTTTGGGGACCGTCATGACACCACTCGACACGCCGCCTGCCCAGGTGACGGCAGCATCGAAGCCGGACAACGCCTGCAACTGGAGCCTGGAGAGTGTGCTCGGCGTGTTCGACTTGCCTTTCAGCGACCTCGTCCACCGGGCTCAATCGGTGCATCGGCAGCACTTCGATCCCAACACCGTGCAGCTGTCCACGCTGCTCTCGATCAAGACCGGCGGCTGCCCCGAGGATTGCGCCTATTGCCCGCAGTCGGTGCGCTACCAGACCGGGGTACAGTCGCAGGAGCTGCTGCCACTGGACGACGTTGTGGACGCCGCCCGGCGGGCAAAAGACGCGGGCGCCACGCGCTTCTGCATGGGAGCGGCCTGGCGCGGGCCCAAGGACAAAGAGCTGGAGCCCGTGCTCGACATGGTGCGGGCAGTCAAGGGACTGGGGCTGGAGACGTGCGCCACGCTCGGCATGCTGCGCGAAGGCCAGGCGGAAAAGCTCAAGCACGCGGGTCTCGACTACTACAACCACAACCTTGATACCGCGCCCGAGTTCTATGGCGAGATCATCACCACGCGCGAGTACGGCGATCGCCTGGATACGCTGGACAAAGTGCGCTCCGCCGGCATCCACGTCTGCTGCGGCGGTATCGTGGGCATGGGCGAATCGCGCCGCCAGCGCGCCGGCCTCATCGCCCAGCTCGCCAGCCTCGAGCCGCAACCGGAATCGGTGCCCATCAACAACCTCGTCCAGGTCGAAGGCACACCGCTGCACGGCACCAGCCTGCTCGACCCGCTGGAGTTCGTGCGCACCATCGCCGTGGCGCGCATTACCATGCCGCGTTCCTACGTGCGACTGTCGGCCGGGCGCCAGGAAATGTCCGAAGCGGTGCAGGCGTTGTGTTTTCTGGCCGGGGCGAATTCCATCTTCTACGGTGACAAGCTGCTCACCACCGGTAATCCGGATGTGGAGCGTGACCGCGCTCTGATGGACAAGCTCGGCGTGCGTCCGCTCACAGGCTAAGGATGTCCGATCTCGCGGCACGCCTTGCCGAGTTGGACCAGGAGGGCTTGCGGCGCCGACGGCGGATAGTGCAAGGTGCTCAAGGGGCACATCTCACGGTCGATGGCCGGCGCTATCTCTCCTTCTGCAGCAACGACTACCTGGGACTTGCCGGCCACCCGGCGCTGATCGAAGCGGCCCAGGAAGGTGCACGGCGCTACGGCGTGGGCGCCGGCGCATCGCATCTCATCAGCGGCCACATGACGGCGCACGAGGAGCTGGAGCACGCGCTGGCGCAGTTCGTGATGCAGCCGCGTGCGCTCTACTTCGCCACGGGATATATGGCCAACCTGGGCGTGATTCCTGCGCTCGTAGGGCGCGGCGACGCGGTGTTCTCGGACCAGCTCAATCACGCCTGCCTGATCGACGCCACGCGCCTGTCGCGCGCCGACGTTCACGTCTATCCCCATCTGGATCTCGACGTGCTCGACCGCAACCTGGCGTCGTGCCGAAGCCCGCGCAAGCTGGTAGCGACGGACGCGGTCTTCAGCATGGACGGGGACATCGCGCCGCTTCCGCGTCTGCTGGAGATCTGCGAGCGGCGCGACGCCTGGCTGCTGATCGACGACGCCCATGGCCTGGGCGTTCTCGGGCCTCAAGGTCGCGGTACCGCCGCCCACTTCGGCCTGCGTTCGCCCAAGCTGATCTACATGGGCACGCTGGGCAAGGCGGCCGGCGTGGCCGGCGCCTTTGTAGCCGGCCACGCCGACTTGATCGAATGGCTGGTACAGCGCGCACGGACTTACATCTTCACTACCGGCAGCCCGCCGATGCTGGCGACCGCGCTGGTGGCGTCGCTCCGTCTGATCGAAACCGAACACTGGCGGCGCGAGAGGCTAACGGAGCTGGTGCGCCGGCTGCGCGATGGCCTTGGCCGCCTTCGCCACCGGGCGGTGGCCGCTTCGCTGGCGCACGGGACCACGCGAAGGACGCCAGCCACCGACGCGGACATTCTTGCTCCGCAAACGATCGTCGCAGACGGGGGGGATCAGCCGCTGCGCCTGCTCGATTCCGACACCGCGATCCAGCCGCTGATCGTTGGCGATAACGCGGCTGCGGTGGAATTGAGCGAACGGCTGCTCGCGGCCGGGATATGGGTTCCCGCCATCCGCCCGCCCACCGTGCCACACGGCACGGCACGCCTGCGCATCTCGCTGTCGGCTGCGCACAGCGTCGAGGATGTCGATCGGCTCGTGCAGGAGTTGCATGCGCAGTGACATGCCAGAGACCAATCGAGCTCCAGAACCTTCACGCCAGATGACCAGCAATCAGGCCTGGATGCGCCGCAGCCTCGCAGCGGTCTGGCACCCGTGCACGCAGATGAAGGCGCACGAGTCCATCCCGCTGGTACCCATCAGCCGCGGCGACGGGCCCTGGCTCTACGACTTCGAGGGCAACCGTTACCTGGATGCGGTCAGCTCCTGGTGGGTCAACCTCTTCG
>JBGPMS010000165.1:0-11848 GCA_041487115.1 Gammaproteobacteria bacterium | reverse complement strand
CTAGCCACCGACGATATGGTGATCGCCATGCGCGAGCTGCTGATCCCGCAGACTACGTTGATCACGCCCAACAGCCTGGAGGCACGGCGGCTCGCCATCGACGACAGCGACGAGAACGATGACCCCGCACTGGAGGAATGCGCCCGCCGCATCCTCACCATGGGTTGCGAGTACGTGCTGATCACCGGCACGCACGAGAACACGCTGCAAGTGGTGAACATCCTCTACTCGCAGGACGGCGTAGTGCGATCGGACAGTTGGCAGCGGCTTCCGGGTACCTATCACGGCTCGGGCTGCACGCTCGCCTCCGCCATCGCCGCTACCATAGCCAACGGCCTGCCCATCACCGAGGCCGTGCGCGATGCTCAGGAATACACCTGGCAGACGCTGAGCTCGGCCTATCGGCCGGGGATGGGGCAGCAGATTCCCGACCGCCTGTTCTGGGCGCGCGAAGAAGACGCCGAGGATGAGGAAGAGGCGGATTAGTGGCCTGTACGCCGTCACCCCCGCGACGCCCGATACCGATTGGCTCAACGCGCGGGTCGAAGCGGTGCTGGCCGGCGGGGCGCGGGTCGTTCAGTACCGCAACAAGAGCGCTGACCGGCAGCTGCGACACCGGCAAGCCGGAAGCCTTCTCGGCCTGTGCCGCGCGTACAGGGCGCTTCTCATCGTCAATGACGACGTCGGTCTGGCGCGGGAGGTGGACGCCGACGGCGTTCACCTGGGACGCGCGGATCAGCCGCTCGCCGAGGCGCGCGCCGCTCTGGGGGCCGGAAAGCTGATCGGCGTCTCCTGCTACGACAGCCTCGCGCGTGCGCTGGCGGCGCGGCAGCTGGGCGCGGACTACGTCGCATTCGGCAGTTTCTTCCCTTCGTCCGTGAAACCAGAGGCTGTGCGCGCGCCGGTCGAGCTTTTGCGCGCGGCGCGCGCTGCGCTCGAGCTGCCGATCGTAGCCATCGGTGGCGTTACGCCCGACAATGGCGGTGCGCTAATCGAAGCGGGCGCGGACGGGCTGGCGGTGATCTCGGCGCTATTCGGGGTCCCCGATTCGTTGTCCGCGGCGCAGGCCTTCGCCGGCCTGTTCGCACTAGCGCATGAACCACGGAGCATCGACACAGGCCGATGAAATCGCGAAATCAGACGTTGTTCGAGCTTTCCCAGCAGGTGATCCCGGGTGGGGTGAATTCGCCGGTGCGTGCCTTCAAATCGGTCGGCGGCACTCCGGTTTTTGTCCAGCGCGCGCAAGGCTCCCACTTGTGGGACGCCGATGGCAAGGAATACATCGACTACGTGGGGTCCTGGGGCCCGCTGGTGCTCGGCCACGCGCATCCGGACGTGATCGCAGCGGTGCACAGATCGGCGGACAAGGGCCTGAGCTTCGGCGCACCCACCGAGGCTGAGTACGAGATGGCCGCGCTCCTGTGCAAGCTGTTACCCTCGCTGGAACTGGTGCGGCTGGTGAGCTCTGGCACCGAGGCAACCATGACCGCGATCCGGCTCGCGCGCGGCTTCACCAAGCGCGACAAGATCATCAAGTTCGAGGGCTGCTACCACGGACATGCCGACGCCCTGCTGGTCAAGGCAGGCTCGGGTGCACTCACCTTCGGGCAGCCCAGTTCGGCGGGCGTGCCGCCTGAAACCGTGGCGCACACCCTGGTGCTGGACTACAACGACATCGAAGCCGTGGCGCGCGCCTTCGAACGCGACGGCAAACAGATAGCCGCGGTCATCGTCGAACCCGTGGCCGGCAACATGAACTTGATCGCTCCGCGCAAGGACTTCATCCAGGGTCTGAGCGAACTGTGCAAGCGCTACGGCGCCGTGCTGATCTTCGACGAAGTGATGACCGGATTTCGCGTCGGGCTGCAGGGTGCACAGGGCATGTACGGCATTCGGCCGGACCTCACGACCTTGGGAAAGGTGGTTGGCGGGGGCATGCCGCTGGGCGCCTTCGGCGGCCGGCGTGAGATCATGCAGTGCATCGCGCCGCTCGGCCCGGTGTATCAGGCGGGCACGTTGTCGGGAAACCCGGTTGCAGTGGCCGCAGGCCTGGCGACCCTCCAGCTCGTGCAGGCGCCCGGATTCTTCGATCGCCTCACGGGTTCCACCGCGGCTCTGGTCGAGGGCCTGTCGCGCGCCGCGAGATCCACTGGCGTGAGGTTCTCGGCGCAGTCCATCGGGGGGATGTTCGGGATCTATTTTGCGGCCGCGCCGCCGCAGTCCTACGCCGAGGTGATGGCCTGTGACCGGGAATCGTTCAACCGCTTCTTTCACGCCATGCTGGACCAGGGCGTGTATCTCGCGCCGTCCGCCTTCGAAGCGGGATTTGTCTCGGCCGCGCACACGACGGCCGACATCGAACAGACGGTCAGTGCTGCACGCCGCGTATTCGAGCGCATGAACGCGCCCGGCTAGAAGAACTTCTGCCCTGACGCAGGAGGGGGTCGCCGTGGGAAACGCTATACGTTGGCGCAGGTTCGCTCTGGACCGGTGACCCGCGGCTACCTCAGACCGGCGATGTACTCGGCAAGAGCCGCCATATCCTTGTCGCTCAGCCGCGCCGCGATGGTGCGCATCATGGCGTTGGGATCGTTGCCGCGCTCGCCGCTTCGGAAGTACTGCAACTGGGCAATGGTGTAGTCGCCGTGTTGCCCTGCTAGCCGCGGATACTGGGCCGGGATCCCTGCGCCGTCGGGCGAGTGGCAGCCGGAGCAGGCCGGTAAGCCTGTGTCCCTGTCACCCCCGCGGTAGAGCTTCTGCCCTGCGGCAACCAGGTTGCGGTCTTTAGCCGCATCCGGCCTGTGCTTCTGCGTCGCGAAATACGCGGCAAGGTTGCGAAGATCGTCATCGGACAAGGTGGCTACCATGCCGTTCATGACGGCGTTCTTGCGCCGGCCTGCCTTGTAGTCGGACAGTTGCTTGTAGAGGTAGCTGGCATGCTGGCCGGCGAGGCTGGGATTCGCCGGGAGCGGGCTGTTGCCGTCGGCGCCGTGGCAGGCGGCGCAGACGCTGTTGACGATAGGTTGGGCCTTGCCAGGATCGCCCTGGGCCGCGGGAGCGTCCTCGGCCGCGGCGAGCGCGGGGAATGCGGCCGCGAGGACCATGAGGAAAGCGGTCGCTCGGGAATGCTTCATCTCCACTCCTGTATCCTTGTGCGATTCGCGCGTCCTGACGTAGCGGCCGAACGCCCCTCAGGCGACGCAAAACAAAGCGCGCATTCTAGCTTATCCAGCGCTTCCGGGCCCATTCCGCATACGTGTTCCAGAACCCTGCGTTCCTGCTCAGCGTCGGCGAGCTGCACCAGCTTCCGCCCGACCGCGGCGCGGAGGTGGCTGTCGCCGGCCGCTCGAACGCCGGCAAGTCGAGCGCCATCAATGCCCTCTGCGGCCGCCGCAAGCTCGCCTTCATCAGCCGCACGCCGGGGCGCACGCAGCTGATCAACTTCTTCCGGCTGAGCGAGGGGCGGCATCTTGTCGATCTGCCCGGCTACGGCTACGCCAAAGTGCCGGCCGATGTGCAGGCGCGCTGGGAGGCGTTGCTCGGAACCTATCTGCGCCAGCGGCGGGCGCTGCGCGGGCTGATCCTGGTGATGGATGCGCGTCACCCGCTCACGCCATTGGATCGGACGATGCTCGATTGGTTTGGCGTTACCCTCAGGCCGGTTCACATCCTCCTCACCAAGGCGGACAAGCTGTCAAGGCAGGCGGCCCAACGGCAGTTGACCGAGACGCGAGAGGCTTTGTCGCGAATCTATCCGTCGGCGAGCGTGCAACTGTTCTCCAGCGCTTCGCTGATGGGCTTGGACGAGGCACGTGAGGCGATCGCGCAACTTCTTGTCGGCATCGATCAGCCGCAGGGGCCGTCGAGCGAAGGCGCGAACCGAAGGCACCTGGAACCGCGGTAGAATCGCGGCCTGAAAAAAGAAAACCCCCGGTTTAAAGGGGAGAAAACCGGGGGTGAAGCCTCAATTGAGATTAAGGCACCCGCTCAGGGAGGTGAAGCGGGAGACGAAACCGTCTACTGTGTCTGACGCCCGAGCCGCGCAGAAGTTCCGTTGCCCGGAGGCCTGTTTTCAGAAGGGTTTTCCATGCTCCAGGCGCTTTCGCCGGCGCCCGCCAACTATCGGCCAGTACTCTAATGGACATTCTTGGACAGTATCCGCAGCGGCGCATGCGCCGTATGCGGCGCGACGACTTCTCCCGCCGCCTGGCGCGGGAAACCCGCCTGACCGTGGACGATCTGATCTATCCGGTGTTCGTCGTCGAGGGCCACAATGCGGTGCAAAGGGTCCCTTCTATGCCCGGAGTGGAACGCCTGACGCTGGATCGGTTGCTTCCCATAGCCGAGGACTGCGTCAAGCTGCACATCCCCGCGCTGGCGTTGTTTCCGGCCATCGAGCCCAGCCTCAAGTCGCCGGATGGCAAGGAGGCGGCCAACCCTGACGGCCTCATTCCCCGGGTCGTGGCGGCGCTCAAGAAGCAGTTCCCCGAGCTCGGGGTGATGACCGATGTTGCGCTGGACCCCTACACCACTCACGGCCAGGACGGTGTGATCGACGCTACCGGCTATATTCTCAATGACGAGACCATCGCCATCCTGGAGCAACAGGCGTTGACGCAGGCGCGGGCCGGCGTGGACATCGTGGCGCCTTCGGACATGATGGACGGACGGATAGGTGCGTTGCGGCGCGCCCTGGACAGCGGCGGATTCATCTACACACGCATCATGGCGTACTCGGCCAAGTACGCGTCCGGCTTCTATGGGCCGTTCCGCGACGCGGTCGGCTCCGCCGCCAGCCTGGGAAAAGGGAACAAGTACACCTATCAGATGGATCCGGCCAACGGCAACGAGGCGCTGTGGGAGGTGGGGCTGGATCTGGCGGAAGGCGCCGACATGGTGATGGTGAAGCCCGGCATGCCCTATCTCGATATCGTCCGGCGCGTGAAAGACCAGTTCAAGGCGCCGACCTACGTGTACCAGGTGAGCGGCGAGTACGCGATGCTGAAGGCCGCCTTCGGCAACGAGTGGCTGGACGAGCGCACTTGCGTGATGGAAGCGCTGCTGGCGTTCAAGCGCGCGGGGGCCGATGGCATCCTGACCTACTTCGCGCTACAGGCTGCGCGCTGGCTGCGCGAGGGCTGAAATACCGTTTGCACTCAGATCAGAACTTGGGCTCGGCGAGCCTGGCGCGGCGCTCCCGCTCCAGGCGAATGATGTAGCGCTGGATCATCGCCTCCTGAGTGGGGGTGAGCTCGACGAACGCGCACCCTGTGCGCCGGGTGAGTGCACCGTTCTTGAGCGTTATCGGGAAGCTGCTGCGTACCGCAAGCTTCGCCGTGATGGTCCCTACCTCCGGCAGTACGATGCGGCAGCCTTCGAACAACTGGCCTACCTCGAGCTTGAGCGCTGTGTGCTCGCCCAGCAGGCTCACCCCGCCGAGACTGATGTCTCCGACCGTGGTATCTGTAATGCCACCGCCGCCTTCCAGCGGAATCTGGCATTTCAGCGGGTGCAGGAACGGTGCCGGCAGACGGTAGTACTCGCGCCTCTGCAACTTGATCAGGCTGTCCGGAAAGGGGATCTGGAATGCGAGCCGGCCCTCGAAGCTGGTGGCCTCCACGCGCCCGATGTCGAACTCCACCTTGACTCCGTCCTGCATGCTGACCACGGTAAGCTGCTGGCCGCGCAGCAGGCGCTCGTTCAACTCGGGGTTGGACCCGCCGTCCAGCAGTATCTGCCCGCGCTCCGCATCCACCGCCAGGATGGCTGTCACGACCAACTCCTTTCCCCGGCCGAAGTTGGCTGTCACCAGTGCACCCGACTTCATGATCGCACGCAGGATGAACGCGATCTCCACTGCGGAGTTGACGCGGAAACGGCCGTCGTCAGGGGCGGCTGCGACGCCGGCTGCCTGCGTTGCGGGGGGCTTGTCCACGGGGGATCAGGGTTGGGCGCGGGTTCGATGCCTGGGCTACCAGGACCTGGGCTAACAGAGCAGGAACAGTGCCGGCGCCAGAGTTCACCTCACAAGGTTGAAGCAAGGTTACCGTACGCGCTTGCGCGCGGCAAAGGCTGGCATGCGGAATTCTTCCCGGTCAAGCACTTGAGCACATGCGGAAAGCCGTGGGAAAGTCCGCTGCGTGCCCGCGTAGCGCCGCTGCATTACTCTGCTAGCGGCACTCGGGAATCGAACTTTAGCCGTACCTCGGACCCTACGGGCTGCCGTCCGCAACCAGGGATTCGACAGACTCGATCGGCGCGCGCTCCAAGGGGCGGCCTTCGGAAGTCACTCTCAGCGGCTGGCGACGGTGGCGGAGCGCGAGCACCGTGATCGCATATTCCGCCTCCTGGGTGCTGATCTGGAACGTCGGTACTAGCGCGCTCACGTCGCCCGACCACACCCGGGTCTCGCGCGGACGGAAGGGGATCTGCCGGTTCAAGAGGAAAACCTCCAGCTCCTTCACGTCGTCGGTATACAGGTGGAGATGGATCTCCGCATGGCGCCCAGCGCTGCCAGATAGCACCGGACCGGTCAGATGGGGGTTGAAGGGTTCGAGCAGGCGCATCATTTCCAGGGCGAGCAGGCGCAACTGATGCAACCGCTCCGGGTGCTCGTCGGCCTGGTATAGCGCCTGGTAGGCGCGCAATGCGTCTTCTATCTCCACGTTGGTGGGCAGGTTGCGCGAGTCGGGCGCGCCCGCCTGGCGCGCAGCCTTGCGCTTGGCCAGGCCGTAGTCGCTGATACCGTCCACGGCGATCATGCGCGCAGCCAGATGGGCGATACGGCCACGCATCTGCGCTCGGTTGGCTGGCGTTTCCTTGCTCATGCCTGCAGGCGAATCAATAGATCTCGTTCTTGATGTCTTCCGGCCGCCGTGGCTCCGACGGCGTTTCCGCGCCGCCCGAGGAATCTTCCTCGGGGGGAAGATTCTCATGATAGAAGTACTCGATTATCGTAGTTTTCGCGCCCGGGTCACGCAACCCGGTTTCCGGATTGATGCGTGCAGCGATCACCCCTTCCGGGACGGCAGGTGACTCCTCGGGCACGTTCTTGAGCGCCATCCCCATGTAGGAGATCCAGATCGGCAGCGCAGCCACGGCGCCGGTCTCGTTCGGTCCAAGCGAGCGCGGCAGGTCGAAGCCAATCCACACCACGCAGGTGAGCTTGCGTTGGAAGCCGGCAAACCAGGCGTCCATCTGGTCGTTGGTGGTGCCGGTCTTGCCGGCGAGGTCGGTGCGACCGATCGACATGGCGCGCGCGCCGGTGCCACCGCGGATCACGTCCTGCATGATGTTGTACATCACGAACGCGTTCCGGCTGTCGATGCTGCGCTGGGCACCCTCCCCGGCGCGCACCGGCGCGGCCTTGGCCAGCACGCGCCCGCTGGCGTCCTCCACCCGCGTGATGAAATAGGGCGCGACCTTGTACCCGCCGTTGGCGAACACCGAGAAGCCGGTAGCCATTTCGAGCGGAGTGACAGAGCCGGCACCCAGCGCCATGGTCAGATAGGGCGGATGCTGCTTGGGGTCGAAGCCGAAACGGGTGATGTAGTCCTGGGCATACTGAGGCGTGATGGCTTGCAGGATGCGAATCGACACCAGGTTCTTGGACTTGGTGAGTGCGGTGCGCAGGCGGATCGGGCCGTCGAACGTGCCGTCGAAGTTCTTCGGTTCCCATGGGACCGACCCGGTTTCGGCGGCGTCGATGACCAGCGGGGCGTCGTTGATGATGGTGGCGGCCGTGAAGCCCTTCTCCAGCGCCGCCGAGTAAATGAAGGGCTTGAAGCTGGAGCCAGGCTGACGGTAGGCCTGCGACGCGTGGTTGAACTTGTTGCGGTAGAAGTCGAAGCCGCCGACCAGGGCGCGGATGCCGCCGTCGTTGGGGTCGATGGCCACCAGCGCCGCTTCTACCTGGGGAAGCTGGACGATCTGCCACCCACCTTTATCATCTTGCTGGACGCGGATCAGCGCTCCACGACGAAGTTTGCGGTTGTTCGGCGCTTTTTCGCCGATCATAGGGCGCGCGAACTTCAAGCCATCGCCACTGATCTCGATCGTTTCGCCACCTCTGCGATAGGCCTTGACGGTCTTCGGGTTTGCGTCCAGCACCAGCGCGGCGTAGACGTCATCGCTGTCGGTCTGCTCCTGGAGCGCGTCTTCCAGTGTTTCGTCGGTCGGATTCTGCGGCAGGTCGAAATAGCCGTCAGCGCCCCGGTAACCGTGACGCCTGTCGTAATCCATCACTCCCTTGCGCACAGCGGCATAGGCGGCATCCTGCTCAGCCTTGACCAGCGTGGTGCTGATCCTGAAGCCGCGGGTGTATGCCTCATCCTGGTAGCGCTCGTAAATCGACTGGCGCACCATCTCCGCGAAGAAGTCGGCGCGCGTCGAGAACTCCGGCTGGTCCCGGCGCACAACCACTGGTTTGTGACTCGCGTCTTCGAACTGGGCGGGCTGGATCAAGTCCAACTCCCGCATGCGGCGCAGAACGTACAACTGCCGCTCTTTGGCGCGTTGCATGTTGACGACTGGGTTATAGCGCGAGGGTGCCTTGGGGAGTCCTGCCAGCATGGCTATTTCGCCCAGACTCAAGTCCCGCAGATTCTTTCCGAAATAGACTTGGGCGGCCGAGGCGAAGCCATACGCGCGCTGACCGAGAAATATCTGGTTGATATAGATCTCGAGGATCTGCTCCTTGCTGAGACTGCGCTCGATCTTGAAGGCGAGCAACGCTTCGTTGAATTTGCGATGAAAGGTCTTCTCTTTGGTCAGAAAGAAGTTGCGGGCTACCTGCATGGTGATGGTGGAGGCGCCCTGCCTTGCGCTGCCGGCGGAGAAGTTGTGCAGGGCGGCGCGCAGTACGCCGATGTAGTCGACGCCGCCATGTTCATAGAAGCGCTCGTCCTCGGCGGCAAGAATTGCCTGCTTCAGGGCGGCCGGGACGTCGGCGATCTTGACCACGGCGCGCCGTTCTTCCCCGAACTCGCCGATCAGCGTGCCCTCGGCGCTGTAGATACGCAGCGGGATCTTCGGGTTGTATTCGGTCAGCGCGTCGATCGACGGCAGGGTCGGGTAGACGATCGCCGCCGCGTAGCCGACCATGAGGAGGACAGCGACCAGCAAGGTTGCGAACGCAAATAGAGGATAGATCCACCAGCGTTTGGGCATTAAAGTTGCTTCAGGCGGGAATTGTGAAAGGGAGGAGCACCATTATATGGCCGCACGCCCTTCCCCGAAATCTGGCCGACAATAAGCTTTACTTGCTTAGGGGTTGTTGCTAGGCTTTAATGTAGTTTGTCAGTATCTTGCCCAACCGGCCGATGCTCAAAGGAAAATATGCAGTTCAGTGGTAATTGGCTTTCGGACCTGTTCAAAGCCAAAACGCCTCCCCTGATCGGTGTGGACATCAGTTCGTCCTCCGTGAAGATGGTCGAGTTGGTCGACGCCGGGAAAGGCCGAATCCGGCTCGAGCGCTATGCCATCGAGCCACTGCCGAAGGACGCGGTGGTGGACGGCAACATCATGAACCTCGAGGCGGTGGGTGACTCGGTCCGCCGCGGCTGGAAGCGCATGGGCTCGCGCATCAAGAACCTGGCCATGGCTTTGCCCTCGGCCCAGGTCATCACCAAGAAGATCACCGTGCCCGCTGGCCTGCGCGAAGACGAGCTGGAGACGCAGGTAGAGACCGAGGCCAATCAGTACATTCCTTTCGCGCTGGAAGAGGTGAATCTGGATTTCCAGATCCTCGGCCCCGCACCCAACAGCCCCGAGGACGTAGAGGTCCTCATCGCCGCCTCGCGCAAGGAGAAGGTCGAAGATCGCGTGGCGGTGGCCGAGGTGGGCGGACTCAAGGCGGTCGTGATGGACATCGACGCATTTGCCGCGCAAACCGCATTCGAGTTGATGGAGACGCAGCTGCCCGATGGCGGACGCGACCAGATCATCGCGCTGGTCGACGTGGGCGCCTCCATGATGATCATCAACGTGCTGCGCAACAACCAGTCGGTCTACATGCGCGAGCAGCCGTTCGGGGGCAACCAGCTCACCCAGGAAATCCAGCGGCACTACAACCTCTCGCTGGAAGAGGCGGAGGCCGCCAAGCGCAACGGCGGGCTGCCCGACACCTTCGAGGCCGAGGTGTTGAACCCGTTCATGGAGACGCTGGCGCTGGAGGTCACGCGTGCCCTGCAATTCTTCTATACCTCCACTCAATTCAACCAGGTCAATCACATCTTCCTGTGTGGCGGCTGCGCCACGATCCCTGGACTCGACCAGGTGGTCGCGAAGCGCACCGAAGTCAACACGTTGGTGGCCAATCCCTTTGCCAACATGTTGTTCTCGCCCAAGATCAAACAACGTCAGCTGCAGCAGGATGCGCCGGCACTCGTGGTCGCGACCGGGCTGGCCATGCGGAGGTTCGACGCATGATCCCAATCAATCTACTCCCCCATCGAGAAGTACGGCGTAAGGCACAGCAGCGCCAATTCCTGGTCCTGGCCGCCACTACCGTCGGGGTGGGAATCGGCGCGGTGATTCTGGTGCATGGATTCCTGGCGCAACGCATCGAGACCCAGAACTCCCGCAACCACTATCTCGAGCTCAAGATCGCCGAGCTGGACAAGGAGATCGACGAGATCAAGAAGCTCAAGGAGCAGACCGTCTCGCTGCTCGCGCGCAAGCGGGTGGTCGAGTCGCTGCAGTCCAACCGCACCGAGGCGGTCCGGTTGCTCGACCAGCTCGTGCGCCAGCTACCCGATGGGCTGTACCTGAAACAGGTCAAGCAGACCGGCGACGTGGTCAACGTGCAGGGCTACGCAACGTCCAACGCCCGCGTGTCGACCCTCATGCGCAACTTCGAGGCCTCGCCTTGGCTCGAGGAGCCGAAGCTGGTCGAGATCAAGGCGGTCAAGCTGAAAGACGCCAACGTCAACGAATTCAACCTGAACGTCAAACTAACCCGGCCCAAGGACGATGGCACGCAGGACGACAAGAAGCCTGCCGCTTCCCCCCAGCCGCCCAAGCGCGGGTAGGCCCGTATGACTTTCGACGAACTCAGACGGCTCAACCCGCGGGACATCGGCAGCTGGCCCGCACTGCCCAAGCTCGGCACGCTGTTGTTGCTGCTTATCCTGCTCATGGTGGGGGGATACTTCCTCGATTGGTCCAACCAGTGGGACGAGCTCAACGCGGCGCGCGCCAAGGAAGATGGGCTGCGCAACCAGTTCCTGGCCAAGAAGGGACAAGCCATCAACCTCGAGGCCTACCGCAAGCAGCTGGCGGACATCGAACAGTCTTTCGGCGCGATGCTCAAGCAGCTCCCCAACCGTTCCGAGATGGAAGCGCTGCTGTCGGACATCAACCAGGCCGGCCTCGGTCGTGGCCTGCAATTCGAGCTGTTCAAGCCGGCCAGCGCCGAGATCATGTCGGATTTCTACGCCGAACTGCCGATCCAGATCAAGCTGATTGGCAACTACCACGACGTGGGCGCCTTTGCCAGCGACGTGTCGCAGCTGTCGCGCATCGTCACGCTGAACAATCTCGGCCTCGCCCTCGACGTCAACGGCAACCTGGTGATGGACGCCACGGCGCGGACCTTCCGCTATCTCGACGAGGAAGAGATCAATGCGCAGCGGAAAGCGGCGCGCGAGAAGCTCGAGAAGGCGAAACAGGGCAAGTGATCATGCGCGTCCGACTCTGCGTCGTTGTCAGCACCCTCATCCTCGCTTCTTGCGGGGGGGGTGAGTTCTCGGACCTCAAGGAGTTCGTGGACCAGTCCAGCCAGGGCCTGCGCGGGCGCGTCGACCCGCTGCCCCAGGTCAAGGCCTACGAGCCGATGAGCTACAACGCT
>JBGPMS010000164.1:0-11853 GCA_041487115.1 Gammaproteobacteria bacterium | reverse complement strand
GGAGCAGGTCGGGCTGACCGTGGCGGAAGTGGAGGAGATGTATCGCTACATGGCGATCGCCAACTACGAGGACCGCTTTGTTATTCCGACGACCCATCGCGAGTATGCCGCCGACGCCTTCGATATGCGCGGCAGCTGCGGCTTCTCGTTCGGCAACGGTTGCTCCGACGGCACCTCGAAGCCGAGTTTGTTCGGCGGCAAGAAGAAAGTCCATCCCCATCAAAGCCATCTGAGCGGAGACGCACCATGATCGTATTCAAAGCCTTGAGTGCGCTGCTCGCCTATCCGGTCGAGGCGATGCTCGTGGCTCTGCCGGAGATCGCGGCGGTGATCGAGCGGCCGGGCGTTCTGCCCGGGCGAGACCGGCGCGCGCTGCGTGAGCTGACCGACGAGCTGACGGCTGGAGACCCGATCGATCTGCAGGAGCGCTACGTTGCGCTGTTCGATCGCGGCCGCGCTACTTCTCTGCACCTGTTCGAGCATGTGCACGGCGAGTCGCGCGAGCGCGGCACGGCGATGGTCGACTTGAAGCAGGTCTACGCACGAGCCGGCCTCCAGCTCGCGGGGAGCGAGTTGCCGGACTACTTGCCGGCGCTGCTGGAGTTCGTGAGCCTGCGTTCGCGCGAGGAAGGTCTGGAGATGTTGCGGGATTGCGCGCACATCCTGCGCAGCATCGGGGACGCACTGCATGCGCGTGAGAGCCGCTACAGCGCGGTGTTTGCGGCGCTGCTGTCGCTCACCGGCGAGTCCGGGCTCAAGCGTGACAAGTCGGATGAGCCCGCTCCAGCCGAGAAGGATCTCGATGAGGAATGGGTGGACGAGCCGGTGATCTTCGGGCCGGGGGCGGCATGCGGCGAGGCGAAGCCGCAGGTCGCTCCGATTCGCTTCCATCCCCGCGGACAACAGACAGGGTGAGGGGTCAAAACCATGTCCTACGCCAACCAGCTCCTGTTCGGCATCTATCCGTACATATGCCTCGCGGTGTTCTTTCTGGGCAGCCTGGTGCGCTTCGACCGCGAGCAGTACACCTGGCGCAGCGGCTCGAGCCAGCTCCTGCGCAGACGGCAACTGCGCTGGGGTTCCAATCTGTTCCACGTCGGCGTCCTGTTCCTGCTCTTCGGCCACGCGGTCGGAATGCTGACGCCTCACTGGGCCTACGAGGCATTCCTGGGCGCCGGCGCCAAGCAGATGCTGGCCATGATCTCCGGCGGGCTCGCCGGTGCGTTGGCGTTCATCGGCTTGACGCTGCTGATCCACCGCCGCCTGACGGATCCGCGTATCCGCGCCACCAGCTCGAAGATGGACATCGCCGTGGTCCTGCTTCTATGGGTGCAGCTCGCGTTGGGCCTGGGGACCATTCCGTTCTCCGCGCACCACCTCGACGGCAGCATGATGCTAGTGCTCGCCGAATGGGCGCAGCACATCGTTACCTTCCGTAGCGGTGCGGCGGATCTTGTCACCAACGTTCCTTGGGTATTCAAGCTGCACATGGTGCTGGGGTTGACCCTGTTTCTGATCTTTCCGTTCAGCCGGCTGGTGCATATCTGGAGCGGCTTCGGCGCCTTGGCCTATCTGGGACGTGCCTACCAGGTGGTGAGGCAAAAGGGTTGATCTGCCTCAAAGCGGCGGGGTCCGGTCCGCTCCATTGCCCCGCCGCCGATCGGACTCGGCCCCGAGGAACCAAGGAGACAGTCGTGACGCATGAAACCCAGCTCGAGGTTCTACGCGAAGTGCTTACCCGGCGTGCCGTCGAGCGTAGTCTTCTGACTGAGGGGGCGGACGAAGCTGCCACCACGACCGCCATCGAAGCGCTGCTGGATCGGGAAGCGCCAACCCCGGAGCCGACGGACGAGGAGTGCAGCCGCTACTACGCGAAGCATCTGGAGGAGTTCACGAGCGGCGATCTGGTCTTCGCGCGACACATTCTGTTCGCGATAGTCCCTGGCGCACCGGTCGACGCGATCCGGTCCAAAGCCGAGGAGACGCTGGAGCGAGTGAGCGAGCAGCCGGAGTCGTTCGCAGGGTTTGCTCGGACGCTCTCCAACTGTCCTTCCGGTCAGCACGACGGCAATCTCGGCCAGCTCGCACGCGGGGAGTGCGTGCCCGAGTTCGAGCAGGCGCTGTTCGCAGGCAAGGGGACGGGGTTGGTGCCCGGACTGGTACGCACGCGATTTGGGTTCCACATCGTTGCAGTCGATCGACGCTTGCCGGGCCAGAGCGTCCCGTTCGAAGCGGTGCGGGAGCGCATCGCGGACCACCTGCGCGCGCGCGTTCAGCGCAAGGCATTCGAGCAATACCTGCGCATTCTTGCGGCCGAAACGGGACTGGCGCTGCCCGGCGTCGAACCGGCCACCTCTCCGTTGGTGCGCTGACCGTCACGCACGCTTCCGCACGCGCACTACAGGCGGGATGCGGACGGATACGATAAGGTGAGAGGCCACGCTGCGGCAGACCGATGTGGCAATGGTGCGCGGTAGCGCCCGATCGTTAGCGTGGTCTTGGGTCACGTGGCCAGCTCGATGAGTGATGAAATGGCGAGCGTCGCGAAGGCGTTCTGCTGCTACTTGGAACGCAGCCGGCCAGGAGCCATGCACGCCAACCTCGCAATCGAACGGATCACGCAACGGCGTCGCCGTTGGGCCCGCCCCCCGCTGTCCGCTCAGCCGATCGGTGATCTTGCACGTTGTGCATCACGCAGTCCCGGAGTGCGCGAATGAATCCAACCCAGCACGCGAAAACGTTGGCGGCATACAACCTGTGGATGAACGACCGGATCTACGCGGCGTCTGCCACGCTATCCGACGAGCAACGCAAGCGCGACGCGGGCGCTTTCTTCAAGTCCATTCACGGCACGTTGAACCACATTCTTCTCGGAGATCGCGTCTGGCTCGGACGCTTCACCGGGGTCGCGTTTTCCTTCAAGTCTCTTGACCAGGAACTGTACGCCGACTTTGCCGAGCTTCGCGCCCAACGGCGCAGAACCGATGAGGAGATCATCGCCTGGGTCGATTCCGTGTCCGATTCCCAATTCGAGGGGCAGATGTCCTACATGAGCACTGTCAATCCTCAGCTGCGGACTTATCCCTTCTGGCTGGTGGTAACGCACTGGTTCAACCACCAGACCCATCACAGAGGCCAAGTGACCACGTTGCTCATGCAAAATGGCGTCGACCCTGGGGTGACCGATCTGATCTGGCTGCCATCGGTGCAGCCGGCGAGATGAGACGTGCTCGAATCCAGGTGACTCTGCACGTAGCCACCGGCTCTGCAGGCAACCGTGCCCCGCGTGCTGCTGCGGTGGGAGTTGACCGGTCACGAGGCCGCAACGCAAGGATGTGAATTTGCCCGTGGTGCGATATATTGTGCGCCGTCCGCTACGACAATCGCCGGGACGCGGATCCTGTCGATAGGCGTTGCGTCTTCTGCTGCCAACGACAGGCCCCAATGCGCAAGCTCGTCCCCTTCATCGCCATCAGCTTCCACGGCCATCACGCACACCCGTTTGGCCAGCTCGACCGGGTGAGCGAGCACAAGCGCTTCGGTGCTCGGCTGGCGCAAGGCTCCTCTCAGCGCGCCCGGTGAGGTTGGCATGATCCTAGAGTCCGCAGTTCTCCAGGTGCGCGCTGGCACGGGGCCCGAGTTCGAGCTGGCCTTCGCGCATGCGTCGAAGATCATCTCGGCGGCACCCGGCTACGTGTCTCACGAGCTGCAACGGTGCCTGGAGCTGCCGGAGCAGTATTTGCTGCTGGTGTGGTGGCGACGCCTGGAGGACCACACGGTGGGATTTCGCGGCTCCCCGGAGTATCAGCAGTGGCGCCGCCTGCTGCATCACTTCTACGATCCGTTCCCGATTGTCGAGCACTATGAGCTGGCTTACCCTGGCCCGGCTGCGCGTGACGCGCAGCGGGTAACGGGGCTGGGCGGCGTGTTTTTCAAGGCGCGCGACCCGGACGCTTTGCGCGCCTGGTACCAGCGCCATCTCGGCCTCTCGCTGAGGACCGACGGCGCCGTGGTGTTTCGCTGGCGGGAACTGGAGCGTACCGGCTCCGTCGGGGAAACCATCTGGAACCCCTTTCCCGCCGATACCAGCTACTTCGAGCCGGGCACGGCGCCGTTCATGGTGAACTACCGCGTGGCGAACCTCGACACGCTGCTGTCGAAGCTGCGGGCCGAGGGCATCGCGGTGGACGGAAAAATCAAACAGCACGCCTACGGGCGCTTTGCCTGGATCCTGGATCCGGAGGGCAATCGCATCGAGCTATGGGAGCCATCCGACGCGTAGCGCTCCCGAGACTACCATGCTGCGTTCGTGCTCGATCCGGACGGCAACAACATCGAGGCCGTCTGCCACCAGGCTTGATGCGGACCGGCCGCGGGCCTATCTTTCGGCTATCCGCGCCTTGTGCCGGCTCGCCTGCGAACCCAGCAGCGCGGTGCACTCCTCGGCTGTCAGCGGCTTGCTGAACCAGAATCCCTGTGCTTCGTCGCAGCCGTGCGCCTGGAGGAACTCGAGCTGCTCGCGCGTCTCCACGCCTTCGGCGATGGTGCGCAGGCCGAGGTTGCGGGTGAGCCCGATGATGGCGCTGGTGATCGCCGCGTCGTCATTGTCGAAACTGATGTCACGCACGAACGACTGGTCGATCTTGAGCTTGTCGATCGGGAAGCGCTTGAGATAGGAGAGGCTGGAGTAGCCGGTGCCGAAGTCGTCGATGGCGAGCTCCAACCCCAGACTCTTGAGCTGCTCGAGCGACTCGGTCACGCGCTCGACATCCTGCATGATCACGCTCTCGGTCACCTCCAGTTCCAGCCAGCGCGATTCCAGCCCGGTCTCGCTGAGCGCTGCCTGCACCGTGGTCGCGAAGGCGGCGTCGTGGAACTGCAGCGGCGAGATGTTCACCGCCACCCGCACCGCCGGCAGGCCCTGATTCTGCCAGGCCCGGTTCTGGCGGCAGGCTTCGCGCAGCACCCACTCGCCCACCGGCAGGATCAGGCGCGTGTCCTCGGCGAAGGGAATGAAGCGCCCTGGCGGGATGAGCCCGAGATCGGGGTGTTCCCAGCGGATGAGGGCTTCCACCCCCACGATCCGGCCGCTGCGCACATCGTATTGCGGCTGGTAGTGCAGGCGTAGCTCCCCGCGCTCGATGGCCCGGCGCAGGCTGCGCTCCAGCGACAGGCGCTCCAGCGCGCGCGTGTTCATGTCCTGGGTGAAGAACTGGTAGTTGTTGCGGCCCGACTCCTTGGCGTGGTACATGGCCGCATCGGCGTTCTTCAGCAGGCTTTCCACGTCGCGTCCGTCGGCCGGGTACACGCTGATGCCGATGCTGGGCGTGCTCACCAGCTCGTGCCCATCGATGGCGTAGGGATGAGCCACGGAGTCCAGCACCTTCTGCGCGGCGCGCGCGATATCGGCCGCGTCGTCCATGTCCGGCATCAAGATCACGAACTCGTCGCCGCCCTGGCGACTCACGGTGTCACTGGCGCGCATGCAACCACGCAGCCGCAGGCCAACTTCCTGCAGCAGCTTGTCGCCCACGGTATGCCCGAGTGAATCGTTGACGTTCTTGAAGCGGTCCAGGTCCAGGAACATGACGGCGACCTGGGTGTGGTTGCGCTCGGCCAGCGAGATCGCCTGGGTGATGCGGTCGTTGAGCAGCACCCGGTTGGGGAGGTCGGTCAAGAAATCGTGATGGGCCAAATGGCGCACCCGCTCCTCGCGCTCCTTGCGTTCGGAGACGTCGGAGAAGATCTCGATGTAGTTGACCGGCCGGCCGTTGGCGTCGCGCACTACGCTCACGGCCAGCCATTTGGGATAGACGTCGCCGTTGCGCCGACGGTCCCAGATCTCGCCCTGCCAGTAGCCCTCGTGCCATACCCGCTCCCAGATCTCGCGCTCGCGCTCCTGGCTGCGGATGCCGGGGCTCAGGCTGTAGGGGGTCTGGCCGACGGCGTCCTCGGCCGTATAACCGGTGACGGTGGTGAAAGCCGGGTTGACGGAAACGATGCACATGTCGCTGTCGGTGATGACGATGGCCTCGCCGCTGCTCTGAAACACCTCGCCCGCCAGGCGCAACTGCTCCTCGGCGCGCTTCTCGTCGGTGATGTCGAACAGGAAGCCCTGCAGCGTGGAGCGCCCAGCCTCCCCGGGCACCACGCTGAAGATATTGCGCAGCCATACCATGCGCCCGTCCGCGGTGCGCATGCGGAACTCCAGCTCGGTATCGCGTCCCTGCCGCAGCGTCGACTTGGACTTGCGCAGCACCCAGTCCCGGTCGTCGGGATGGATATGGTCGGCCCAGAAGCCATCCTCGTACCACTGCTGCAGCGGGTAGCCCAGCACCTTGACGGCCTGCGGGCCAACATAGGTGAAGCCGAAGGTGTCGGGGCTGGCGGCCCATGGGATCACGTCGGTGCTCTCGACCAGCTGGCGGAACCGGCGCTCGCTGCGCCGCAGCGCCTCCTCGGCCTGCTTGCGCTCGGTGATATCCTGCATCGTGCCCAGCAGCCGCAGCGGCTTTCCGTCTTCGCCGCGCACCACCTCTGCGCGCTTGTGCACGTGGCGGATGGAGCCGTCCCGCAGGCACACGCGGAGGTCGATCAGGAACGGCCGCCGTCCGGCCAATGCATCTTCGGACGTGGCCAGCACGCGCGGGAGATCGTCGGGGTGCACCAGCTCGAGCCAGCGCGAGAGGGTCACTTCGTACCGCTGCGGGTCCAGGTCGAGGATACGGAACATCTGCTCCGACCAGCTCAGCGTATCGTGCTCGAGGTCGTGCTCCCAGCTCCCCACGTTGCCGACCTGCTGGGCCATGCGCAAAGTCTCCTCGCGCTGGCGCAGGGCGTCTTCCGTGCGCTTCTGCTCGCTGAGATCGCGCATGATGGTGGAGAGATACTCCACCTCGCCCGTCTTGGAGCGGTGAGCGATGAGCAGTTGCGACACCGGGATCTCGCTGCCATCGTGGCGCAACAGCGCGCTCTCGCCTATCCACAGCCCCGAGCGGACCGCCACCGGTATCGCAACGCCGGATACGAGCTCCCACGTCCCGCGCGAGTAGAGCTCCGCGATGTTCCGGGTGCGCGCGTCCTCGTCGGCGCCGATCCCGAGCAGGCGCCTGGCGGCGGCATTGAGGAACAGGATGTTGCCCTGGAGGTCAGCCGAGCCGATGAAGTCGCTCGCCTCGTCCATGATGGCCAGCGTGCGGCGGCGCTCACCTTCGGCGTGGATGCGCTCCAGTTCGGCGCCGGCCCGGGCAGCGAAGACGTTCAGAATGGTCTGCCCCAGCGCCGACTCGTGGAGCGGCTGGTCATGCAACACTGCCAGCACGCCGAGCGTGCGTCCCGATGCCGCAGTCAACCGCACGCCGAGGTAGCCCTGTATGCGCAGGTCAGCCAGGAAGCGGTCCGCGGGGAAATGCTGCTGGACATCGCGTGGATAAAAGCATACGCCCTCGGCTATCACCTCGGCGCAGGGAGTTTCCGCCAGCACATACTCCAAGTTCTGCGTCATCTGGCCGGCCGCGCACATGGCAACAGAGCGGATGCGCTCGGGACTCACCACCTCGGCCACCAAGGCGTAACGCGTGTTCAACGCCGCCGCCAGCTCCAGCACGAGGGAGCGGAAGAACTGCTCCCCGAGCGATGCGGAGGTGCCCTTGACCACCGCCTGGATGGTCTGTTCGGCGTGGCGCCGCATGGTCACGTCGCGCACGAACACGGAAGCGCCGATGACTTTGCCCGTGGCATCGAAGATAGGGTTGTACAGCTCGTCCGCGTAGCGGACCTCACCCGCGGAAGTTCGGAACACGCTCTCGGCACGCTGCCGCTCTCCCGCCAGCACACGCGCGAAAATGCGCCTCACCTCCTGCTCACGCTCCGGCACGACCAGGCGCATCACCTCCATGCCGATGGCAGGCTCGAAGCCGAAGTACTTGCGCACCGCGATGTGCAACGACTCGTTCATCATGGTGATGCGCAGATCGCGATCGAGCGTCACGATGGCGTCATCGGTCGTATCGACGGTGGCCGACATCAGCGCCTCGCTGCGGCTCGCGATCTCCTCGGCGCGGCGCTGGTCGGTCACGTCGAAATTGATGCCGGTCACGCGCACAGCACGCCCCGCGGCGTCGCGCTGCACCCTGCCGTAGGCCTTGACGTAGCGCACGTCCCCGTCCGGCCACAGGATGCGGAACTCGGTATCGTAGGTTTCCTCGCCCGCGCGGATCCGCTCGAGATAGGCCAGCGCCTCGGCGCGGTCTTCGGGATGCAGCGTGCGGGCCCAGGCGTCGCAGTTCCTCGCAAATGCCTGCATCGAGACGCCGTAGATCCGGCACATCGCCTCATCCCACTCGAGCGTGTCGCGTTGCACGTCCCAGTCCCAGATCCCGAGATCGGCCGATTGCGTGGCCAGCAGCAGGCGCTCCGACATGCGCTTGATCTCGTCCTGAGCCGCGCGCATCTCGGTGATGTCCTGGATCATCAGCAGCACGCGCATGCGCCCTTCGGTCTCCACCACCTGGGAGCAAAACAGACCGAAGGCCAGCTCGCCGGTGCGCCTGCGGAATGGCGCCTCGCGCTGGCGCACCGTGCCCTTGTCCACCAGCTCCCGGATAGAGTCCACACGCAGTGCAGGACTGCGCCAGAAGCCGAGCTCTATCGAGGTCTTGCCCAGGATCTCCGCGCGGGTGCCGCCGCTCAGCTCGAAAAAGGCGCGGTTGCCATCCAGCAAGATGCCCTCTTCCAGCGTGAAGATGGCGGTCGGGACAGGGCTGTTGCGGAAGATCGCCTGGAAGCGGGCCTCGCTGCGCTCGATCCGTGCCAGCTGCCGCAGCAGCAACGCAAACAGAAAGGCGGTGAACACGAGCGCCACGGCCGTGAACGCAACCTTCTTGAACGACTCCTCGCGCCAACCGGCCAGCAGGCTATCCGTCGGCACGCCGACGGTCACTGTCAATGGAAAGGAGGCGAGCCGCGTATACGCATACAGCCGCTCGACACCGTCGAGCGCGCTCGTGGCTTGCACCGTGCCGTTGGCTTCCTTCTTCGGCTGGTGCACCGGGGTAGCGGTGGTGTCGGCGCCGAATGCGCTCTCCAGATAGGGATGCCGGAACAATACCCTGCCGTCGAGGCGCGCGATGCAGAACACCGTGCGCGGGTCCAGCGCGAGCCGCTCGACTGCCTGCCGGAAGGGGGCGGTATCGATGGTGACAACCAGCACACCGCCGAAGGCTCCATCGATCGCATTCACCCGCCGCGCGACCGGGATCAGCCAATCCTTGCCGTTGCGCACTAGCAGTCCGACGAAATCGGGGAGCTCCGGATGCTCGCGCAGCGCTACAAAGAAGTCGCGGGCGGCGACCGGCGCGCTGAGCCCGCGCGCCTGCTGCGCGGAAAGCACCAGGCGGCCGCCCGCGTCGAACAGTTCGAGCGAACGCAGTTCGGGGCTGACCAGCAGATGCGGGTTAAGCAGCCCCGCCAACGCGCGGGTATCGGGGCGGGGTGCAGCGCCCGGGGTGAACAACTGGACGTGACCTTCCACCAGCACTTTGTCGGCAGTCTCCAGCGCATGGGCCACGCGCTCGCTGAGGCTCCAAGCCAGATTGAGCCCGTCGCGGCCGCCCTGCTGCAAGGTGTGCTCGCGCTGGACCCAGATGGACCACGCCGTGGCGACCATCAACGTCAGCGCGACGGTAGCGAACAATGCACTCAGCCCGGCCGACAAGACTGGCCGCCTGAGTGCGCCCGGCCCTCGAGGTTGCCTGCTATTCTGTCCCATGAACGGCGGCCGGGCCTTGCGCGGGATATGCCCCGCAGGCCCAGGCGCAGAGAGGGTTCCGGGGGAGCCCCGTTTCCCGCCATCCGGGGCCCGGCGAAAGTTGTCGCATAGACGAGTTCTTATCGGGTCGTAGACAGTAACATTTAGCCGGTGAAGCGCCTGTAATGCAAGCGGAATAGGTGGCCGGGCAGGGCGCGCGGCGGACGCGGGCCAACGGACAGGGGGAGACGAGCGTTTGACCAAACGGTGTGGCTGGGCCGAAAGTGGACCGCTGGAGGCGGACTACCACGATACCGAGTGGGGGGTCCCGCTCCACGATGACCGCAGGCTATTCGAGCTCCTGGTCCTGGAAGGCGCCCAGGCCGGCTTGAGCTGGTCTACCATCCTGCGCAAGCGCGAGGCCTACCGAAAGGCCTTCGTCGGGTTCGACCCGGTCAAGGTGGCCCGGTTCGATGCCCGCCGCATGCGCGCCCTGATGACGGACGAGGGGATCGTCCGCAACCGACTCAAGATCGAATCAGCCGTACGCAATGCGCGCGCCTTTCTCGAGCTTCAGGAGGCATCCGGCAGCTTCGACGCGTACGTCTGGGGCTTCGTGGACGGCAGGCCGGTACGCAACACCTGGAAGACCGCTGCGCGGGTGCCGGCCAGCACGCCGGTATCCGATGCGTTGAGCAAGGATCTCAAGCAGCGCGGCTTCAATTTCGTCGGGGCGACGATCTGCTACGCCTTCATGCAGGCCGTGGGCATGGTCAACGACCATACCGTCGACTGTTTCCGGTGGAAGGAGGTGAAGCGGCTCGCGTGAAGTGCGCTTCCCCAGCCGCGCGCAGAGGAGCGAGTGACAAGCCAGAGAGGATCCATGGACGACTTCGAACGCAACCACCTGCCCGACCCGAGCGCGCCGCGCCGCTGGACCGTGGAGCAAGCGGCATCGCTGCTGCCCCCGCCCGGCACCCACCCGCGCTCGGCAGCGGTCTATCAGCACGGCAGCATGCTGCTGAAGGTGTTCGCGCCTCGCGGCACCGACCCGCAGCCGCCACACACCCGCGACGAGCTCTACATGGTGGCGCAGGGCCAGGGCTGGTTCGTCAACGGCGCGGTGCGCCATGCCTTCGCGCCGGGCGATGTGTTGTTCGTCCCTGCCGGAGTCGTGCACCGGTTCGAGGATTTCAGCGACGATATGGTGGTATGGGTGGTGTTTTACGGTCCGGAAGCGGGCGAAGCGCCCGCTTCCGGACCAGGCGATGGGCAATAGGTGATGAGTGATAGGTGACGTTTCCATGCCGCAGGACAGTTCTCAGGCCGATTTCTGGGACACCCGCTACCGCGATCACGTCATGCCCTGGGACGCTGGCGGCGTGCCGGCGGACCTCCGCACTTTCGCGCAGACGCTGCCAGTGAAGAGCCGCATCCTGATCCCAGGTTGCGGCTCGGGCTATGAAGTGATCTTCCTCGCCGAGGGCGGCCTGGATGTCCTGGCGATCGACTTCAGCCCGCAGGCAATCGAGCTGGCGCGGCAACGCGTGGGGCATCTCGCGGACCGCGTGCGGTTCGCGGACTTCTTTGCCTTCGACCCCGGATCGAACCCTTTCGAGGTGATCTACGAACGCGCGTTTCTGTGCGCGCTGCCGCGGAGGCTGTGGTCTCGCTACGCGGAGCGAATGGCCGAACTGCTGCCGCCGCACAAACGGCTGGCCGGTTTCTTCTACTACGCGGACAACCCCAGAGGACCGCCCTTTGGGACCAGCCCCGCGGAATTGCACGGACTGCTGGATGCAGCGTTCGAGCTGGTCGAGGATCGGCCGGCAAGCGAGTCCCTGCCTGTGTTTCAAGGCGGGGAGCGTTGGCAGGTTTGGCAGCGGCGCTGAAGATGCCGGGGCAGCGTGAAGAGTGAAGAAGTGAAGAGTGAAGAGTGAGCCCCCTCACCCTAGCCCTCTCCCCCGGTGGCGGGGGAGAGGGGATATTTTCTTCACCCTTCACCCTTCACCCTTCACCCTTCACCCTTCACCCTTCACCCTTCACCCTTCACCCTTCACCCTTCACCCTTCACCCTTCACTTCTTCACCTCACCTCATCCACCT
>JBGPMS010000163.1:0-11858 GCA_041487115.1 Gammaproteobacteria bacterium | reverse complement strand
CCGCAGCTGCCGCGCATATCGAAGGCGTCGGCGGCATACTCGCGATGGGTCGTCGGAATAACAAAGCGGTCCTCGTAGTTGGCGATCGCCATGTAGCGATACATCTCCTCCACTTCCGCCACGGTCAGCCCGACCTGCTCCAGCACCGCCGCGTTCTCGCGCTGCTCGACGTGGCGGTCGCGCATGAAGGCGCGCATCGCGAGCATGCGCTCGAGCGCTCGCACCACCGGCTGCTCGTCCCCGGCGGCCAGCAGGTTCGCCAGGTACTTCACCGGAATGCGCAGGTTGCGTACATCCGGAAGCTGGCCGAACGCGCCGATCTGTCCGGCGTTGGAGGCCGACTGGATCGGCGACAGCGGCGGGCAGTACCACACCATCGGCAGCGTGCGGTACTCGGGATGCAGGGGAAGCGCGACTTTCCATTCCATCGCCATCTTGTAGACCGGTGAACGCTTCCCTGCCTCGAGCCATGCGTCGGGCACGCCGTCGCGTCGCGCCTGCTCCTGCACCTCAGGCAAATTCGGATCCAGGAAGATCGAACGCTGCGCCTCGTACAGGTCCTTGGGGTCTTCCACACTTGCTGCCTTCTCGATCCCGTCGGCGTCGTACAACAGCACGCCGAGGTAGCGTATGCGCCCGACGCAGGTCTCGGAGCAGACAGTCGGTTGGCCCACCTCGATGCGCGGATAGCAGAAGATGCACTTCTCGGCTTTGCCGGTGGCCCAGTTGTAGTAGATCTTCTTGTACGGGCAGCCGGACACGCACATGCGCCAGCCGCGGCACTTGTCCTGGTCGATCAGCACGATCCCGTCCTCCTCGCGTTTGTAGATCGAGCCCGACGGGCAGGACGCCACACAAGTCGGGTTCAAGCAGTGCTCGCACAGGCGCGGCAGGTACATCATGAAGGTGTTCTCGAACTGCCCGCAGATGTCCTTTTGCACATCGGCGAAGTTGGCGTCCTTGGAACGCTTGGCGAACTCGCCGCCCAGGATCTCTTCCCAGTTCGGTCCCCACTCGATCTTCTCCATGCGCTGGCCGCTGATGAGGGATCGCGGCCGCGCTACCGGTGCCGTCTTCATCTCGGGCGCGGTGTGCAGGTGCTCGTAGTCGAAAGTGAAGGGCTCGTAGTAGTCATCGATCTCGGGCAGGTTCGGATTGGCGAAGATCTTCATCAGCAACGTCCACCTGCCACCTTGCTTCGGCTCGATGCGCCCGGTGTTCCGGCGCACCCAGCCGCCGTTCCACTTGTCCTGGTTCTCCCATTCCTTGGGATAGCCCACGCCGGGCTTGGTCTCGACGTTGTTGAACCACGCGTATTCCATGCCTTCGCGCGAGGTCCACACGTTCTTGCAGGTCACCGAGCAGGTGTGGCAGCCGATGCACTTGTCCAGGTTGAGGACCATCCCGATCTGGGCGCGGATCTTCATAGGCTCTCCCCTTGCGCTAGTCCCGCAGCGGCCGGCTCATCCAGCCAATCCACGGTTTTCATCTTGCGCATGATCACGAACTCGTCGCGGTTGGTGCCGATCGTCCCGTAGTAGTTGAAGCCGTAGCTCTGCTGCGCGTAGCCGCCGATCATGTGCGTGGGCTTGACCAGGGTGCGCGTGACCGAGTTGTGGATGCCGCCGCGGCCGCCGGTGATTTCCGAGCCGGGCACGTTCACGATCTTCTCCTGCGCGTGGTACATCAGGCACATGCCCTCCATCACGCGCTGCGACACCACCGCGCGGGCTGTGATCGCGCCGTTGACGTTGAACAGCTCGATCCAGTCGTTGTCCGCCACCCCCATACGGCGCGCATCGGCCTCCGATACCCACACGATCGGCCCGCCACGCGACAGGGTCAGCATCAGCAGGTTGTCCGTGTAGGTGGAGTGGATGCCCCACTTCTGGTGCGGCGTGATGAAATTGAGCACGATCTCGGGATTGCCGTTGCCGCGTTGGCCGAGCATGGGCGCGATGGTGCGGGTATCGACCGGCGGGCGGTACACGCACAGGCCCTCGCCGAAACCGAGCATCCACTTGTGGTCCTGATAGAACTGCTGGCGGCCGGTGAGCGTGCGCCAGGGAATGAGCTCGTGCACGTTGGTGTAGCAGGCGCTGTAGCTCACCTTTTCGGACTCGAGCCCCGACCAGGTAGGTGAGGAGATGATCTTGCGCGGCTGTGCCTGCAAATCACGGAAGCGGATCCTGTCGTCCGCGCGCGCGCTGGCGAGATGCGCGTGGTCGCGGCCCGTGAACTTGGACAACGCCTGCCACGCCTTCACCGCCACATCGCCGTTCGTTTCCGGCGCAAGCGTCAGGATCACCTCGGCTGCGTCGATGTCCGACTCGATTCGCGGCAGGCCTTTCGCTACGCCATCCTCGATGACCGGATAGTTCAGCTCGCGCAGCTTGTCGATCTCGTGCTCGGTGTTCCACCCGATCCCCTTACCGCCGTTGCCGAGCTTGCTCATGAGCGGCCCGAGCGCGGTGAATTTGCGGTAGGTGTTCGGATAGTCGCGCTCGATTACGGTCATCTGCGGCGCCGTCTTGCCGGGGACAAGGTCGCACTCGCCGCGTTTCCAGTCCTTGACGTCGAGGGGCTGGGCCAGCTCGCCCGGGGTGTCATGCATCAGCGGTGTGGCCACCAGGTCCTTCTCCACGCCGAGGTGACCGACGCAGACCTCCGAGAACTTCTTTGCGATGCCTTTGTAGATCTCCCAGTCCGAGCGCGATTCCCAAACCGGGTCCACCGCCGCCGACAGCGGGTGGATGAAGGGGTGCATGTCCGAGGTGTTGAGGTCGTTCTTCTCGTACCAGGTCGCCGTCGGCAGCACGATGTCCGAGTACAAGCAGGTCGTGGACATCCGAAAGTCCAGCGTCACGAGGAGGTCGAGCTTGCCCTCGGGCGCATCGTCGTGCCAGACCACTTCCTCGGGACGCTGGCCACCCATTTCGCCCAGATCCTTGCCCTGCACGCCGTGCTGCGTGCCGAGCAGGTGCTTGAGGAAATACTCATGGCCCTTACCGGACGATCCCAGCAGGTTCGAGCGCCACACGAACAGGTTGCGTGGAAAGTTGGCCGGGTTGTCGGGGTCCTCGCAAGCCAGCTTGAGTTTGCCGTCCTTCAGTCCCTGTACCGCGTACGCCTTCGGATCCTGCGCCGCGGCCTCTGCATCCTTGCAGACCTGCAGCGGGTTCGCGGCAAACTGCGGCGCCGACGGCAGCCAGCCCATGCGCTCGGCGCGCACGTTGAAATCGATCAGGCTGCCGGTGAACTCGTTGGGATCGGCCAGCGGCGAGAGGATCTCGCTCACTTTGACCTTCTCGTAGCGCCACTGATCGGTATGCGCGTAGAAAAAAGAAGTGGAGTTCTGCTGGCGCGGAGGCCGGTGCCAGTCCAGTGCGAACGCCAGCGCGGTCCATCCGGTTTGCGGGCGCAGCTTCTCCTGTCCCACGTAGTGGGCCCAGCCGCCGCCCGACTGGCCCACGCAGCCGCACAGCATGAGCAGATTGATCACGCCGCGATAATTCATGTCACAGTGGTACCAGTGGTTCATGGCGGCGCCGATGATCACCATGGACTTGCCGCGCGTCTTTTCCGCGTTGTCGGCGAACTGGCGTGCCAGAGTGATGACGTCCTGCGCCTTGACGCCGGTGATCGACTCCTGCCACCTGGGCGTGTAGGGCAGGTCGTCCTCGTAGGTGCGGGCGACGTTGGCGCCGCCGAGGCCGCGGTCGACGCCATAGTTGGCCGCCAGCAGATCGAACACGCTCGCGACCAGCGCCTCGCCATCCGCGAGCTGGATTTTCCTGGTCGGGACATGGCGCAGCAGCACGTCACCACCCTGATCGTTGTGTTGGAACCGCTCGTGTGCGATCCCCCCGAAATAGGGGAAGGCCACCGGCACGACCTCGTCGCGCACATCGATCAACGTGAGCCGCAGCTTCGTCTCCTGACCGCCGGCGTCCTTCGCCTCCAGGTTCCACTTGCCCAGGTCCTCGCCCGGCTTCTGGCCCCAACGAAAGCCGACGCTCCCGCGCGGAGCGAGGAGCCGTCCCGAGGTCTCGTCCACCGCCACCGTCTTCCACTCGGGGTTGTTGCTCTGGCCCAGCGCGCCGGCGAAATCGGAAGCGCGCACATAACGGTCGGCGACCCAGTGCCCGCCGCGCCTGATCAGCCGCACGAGCATGGGCAGATCGGTATAGCGCCGGCAGTAGTCGTCGAAGTAGTCGACCTTGCGGGCGAGGTGGAACTCCTTGAGTACGACATGACCCAAAGCCATCGCGAGGGCCGCATCGGTGCCCTGCTTGGGGTGCAGCCACAGATCGGCGAGCTTGGCCACCTCGGAGTAGTCGGGCGTGATGGCCACGGTCTTGGCGCCCTTGTAGCGCACCTCGGTAAAGAAATGCGCGTCCGGTGTCCGCGTCTGCGGCACGTTCGAGCCCCACGCGATGATGAAGGTGGAGTTGTACCAGTCGGCCGATTCGGGCACGTCGGTCTGCTCGCCCCAGGTCATGGGGGAGGCCGGCGGCAGGTCGCAGTACCAGTCGTAGAAGCTCATGCAAACGCCGCCGATCAGCGAGAGGTAGCGGCTGCCGGCGGCGTACGAGACCATCGACATCGCCGGGATCGGCGAGAAGCCGATGACGCGGTCGGGACCGTGCTTCTTGATGGTGTACACGTTCGCCGCCGCGACGATCTCGTTGACCTCGTCCCAGGTAGAGCGCACGAAGCCACCCATGCCGCGCATCGACTTGTAGCTCTTCGCCGATGGTTTGTCCTCGACGATCGCAGCCCAAGCCTCCACCGGTCCGAGCGTCTTGCGCCGCTCGCGCCACAGCCTGATCAGCCGCCCGCGAACCATCGGGTACTTGAGCCGATTGGCGCTGTACAAGTACCAGGAGTACGACGCGCCCCTCGAGCAGCCGCGCGGCTCGTGATTGGGCAAGTCGGGGCGTGTGCGCGGATAGTCGGTCTGCTGCGTCTCCCACGTCACCACGCCGCCCTTGACGTAGATCTTCCAACTGCACGAGCCGGTGCAGTTGACGCCATGGGTCGAGCGCACGATCTTGTCGTGCTGCCAGCGTTTGCGGTAGCCCTCCTCCCAGGTTCGGTCCTCGTTGGTGACAACGCCATGGTTGCCCGAGAAGGACTCCTGTTCCTGCGTGAAGAACATCAGGCGGTCGAGGAAATGACTCATTGCTCGCTCCGGTCAGATTGCGCGTGGTGAGGGGATCAACACGGCATCGGCGCATTCCTGCGCGAGTAGAACCACCAGGTGACCGCGATGCACGTGATGTAGAAGGCGATGAAGATGTACAGCGCCGCCTCCGGCCCGCCGGTCATGGAGATCGAGGTGCCATAGCTCTTGGGGATGAAGAAGCCGCCATACGCACCGATCGCGCCGGAGAATCCCAGCACGGCGGCCGCCTCCTTGTTGCCGTCCTTGATCGCCTGCTCCTCCGCCTCGGGGCCTTTGCCTTCGGCTTCCCGCATGCGCTCGGTGAGGAAGATGACCGGGATCATGCGGAACGTCGACCCGTTGCCGATCCCGGTGGTAAGGAAGAGCAGCATGAAGCTCGCGAGGAAGCCACGGAAGTCTCCGCCGGAACCGCCCAAGGGCAGGAAGTGGAGCACCGCCACGACGCCGAGCGCCATAGCGATGAAGTTCCAGAAGGTGACGCGTGCACCGCCGAGCTTGTCCGCCAGCCAGCCGCCGAACGGCCGGACCACCGCGCCGACCAACGGCCCCATCCAGGCGTAGTAAAGCGGGTTCACGTCCGGGAACTGCGACTTGATCAGCAGCGGGAAGCCGGCTGCGTAGCCGATGAACGAACCGAAGGTTCCCAGGTACAACCAGCACATGAGCCAGTTGTGCCTGCGCCTGAAGATCACCGCCTGGTCGGCGAAGGAGGCGCGCGCGGAAGCAAGGTCGTTCATGCCGAACCACGCGAGGACCGCGGCCAGCGCAACAAACGGCACCCAGATGAACGCCGCGTTCTGCGCCCAGATCTCCACCTGCTGGCCGGCTTTGCCGACGATTAGCTGCGGATCGCCCGACAGCACGCCCCAGATGGGCATGGTCACGACCAGCGGCGCCAGGAATTGCACCGAGGACACGCCCAGGTTTCCGAGCCCCGCGTTCACGCCCAGCGCGGAGCCCTTGCGCTCCTTGGGAAAGAAGAAGCTGATGTTGGCCATGCTGGAGGAGAAGTTACCGCCGCCGAAGCCGCACAGGAGCGCAAGCAGGAGCATCGTGGGATAGCTGGTGGTCGAATCCTGCACCGCCAGCCCGATGCCGATGGCCGGGATCAACAGCGAGGCGGTCGAGAGTGCGGTCCAGCGCCGGCCGCCAAAGATCGGCACCATGAACGAGTAGAAGATGCGCAGCGTCGCCCCCGACAGCGCCGGCGCGGCTGCCAGCCAGAACAGCTGGTTGGTGCTGAACTTGAAGCCGAGCGTATTCAGGTTCACTGCGACCACGCTCCACAACTGCCACACTGCGAACGCGAGGAACAGGCAGGGGACCGAGATCCACAGGTTGAGCTGGGCGATGGCTTTGCCTTGCTCCTCCCAGAACCTCTTGTCCTCTGGTGTCCACACCTTAAGCAGGCGCCGACGGCGGGATGGGATGGTCTCTGCGGTCATCGATCGGTCCTCGAGGTCAAGTCTGCCCGCGCAGGCTCGCGGCCCGCGGCCCCATCACCTCGATGCGGCGCACTTCGGTGATGTACATCCAGATGAGCGACACCCACACCACGCCGTACATGAGCATGAAGCAGCTGGAGCGGATGCCCGTGAAGTCCATCAGTGCGCCGAACATGATCGGCAGCAGGAAGCCGCCCATGCCGCCCGCCAGGCCGACCACACCCGAGACCACGCCGATGTTGTGCGGGTAGTCGTCGGCGATGTACTTGAACACCGACGCCTTGCCGAAGGCCCACGCCATCCCGATGATCGCCATGAGCGCTGTGAAGGCGTAAAGGTTCAGCCCGATGTGGAAAGTCGCCGGCCCGTTCACGGTCTGGATCGTGAAGTCGGTCTGCGGGTAGGACAGCAGGAACAGGCAGATCCAGCTCACCCACAGCACCCACCACGTGATCTGCTGCGCGCCGTGTCGGTCGGCCAGCCAGCCGCCCACTGCGCGCAGCACGCCGCCGGGAAGCGAGAAGCACGCGGCGAGCAATGCAGCCACGCGGATGTCGAGCCCGTACTCGCCCACGTAGTACTGCACCATCCACAGGCTCAACGCGACATAGCCGCCGAACACGATGGAGTAGTACTGGCAGTACTTCCACACCTTCGGATCCTTGAGCGCAGCGAGCTGCTCGCGCCATGTGATCCTGCTGTCCACGCGATGCGCAGGGTCGTCGTAGGAGAACAGCCAGAACAGGATCGCCATCGCCAGCATGGAGGCGGCGTAGACCTTGGGCACCAGCGTCCAGCCGTAGGCCACCAGCAGCGCCGGGGCGACGAACTTGTTGACCGCCGCTCCGGAGTTGCCAGCGCCGAACACGCCCATCGCCAGGCCCTGTCGCTCGCGCGAGAACCAGCGCGCCACATACGGCGTTCCCACCGAGAACGAACCGCCGGTGAGACCCACGAACAGCCCGAGCACAAGGTAATGCCAGAACTGCGTGGCGTAGCTGATCAGCCAGATCGGCGGCACGCACGCCAGCATCAAGAGGAAGAAAACGATCCGCCCGCCATACTTGTCGGCCCACATGCCGAGCGGCACGCGCACGAGTGAACCGGTGAGTACCGGCGTCGCGGTGAGGATGCCGAATTCGGTGGCAGACAGGCCGAGCGTCTTGCGGATCGGAATTCCGATCACGCCGAACATCATCCACACCATGAAGCAGACGGTGAACGCCAGCGTGCTGACGATCAGCACCGACGTCTGTCTGCGGGCTTGCGAGATCACGCCTGTCTTCTCCCTATCTCCTGCAGCTGTCCTGCAGAGCAGCTTACGGAGCAAGCCGGCGTGCGCCTATCCTGCGGAAGAGCGAGTCGCGGGCGGGAGAGGGACTAGGCGGAAAGAACTATGTACAGGGGTCAGCGTGCCTTGCCGTTCTCGATCAGCCCAGCCTCCACGGCGTAGACCGCGGCCTGCACACGGCTCGCGAGATCGAGCTTGCGCAGAATGTGCTGGACATGGATCTTGATGGTGCTCTCGGCGAGAGCGAGGTCGCGGGCGATCTCCTTGTTGCTGGCCCCGCGCGCCAGAAAGATCAGGATCTCGCGCTCGCGCGGGCTCAGTTTGTCCTTCTCGGTGGGCACGGCCGCGATCTGCGCTTTCGGCGCCGCCTTGATTCCCTGCACCAGCTTGTGCGTCATCAGCGCGGAAACCACCGCATCGCCTTGTGCCGTGCGCCGGATGGCGTCGAGAAGCGCGTCGGTTTCGATGTTCTTGAGCAGATAGCCGCTCGCGCCGGCGCGCAGCGTGTCCACTAGATCGTCGGCGTCCTCGGACACCGTCAGCATGAGCACGCGAGCGGAAGGCGCCTCTTCCGCCAGCAGCTTGACCGCCTCGCGGCCGGACACGCCGGGCATGTGCAGATCCAGCAGAACGACGTCAGGGGCGAGCGCCTTGGCGCGCTTGACTCCTTCCAGGCCGTCGCTCGCTTCACCGACGACCTCGAACCCAGGCTGGCGCGCGAGCAATGCCTTGACCCCGCCGCGGAACAGCACATGATCGTCGACGATCAACACTCGTATGGGTGCATTCACGCCGCGCTACCTCCTTGATCGCTCGCAGCGACTTCCAGCACGACTTCGGTGCCTGCTCCCGGCCTGGACTTCACGGTCAAGGAGCCGCCGATGCGTTGCGCCCGTTCCCGCATGATGCGCAGGCCCACGTGCATCTCGGGCGCGGCTTGGTCAGGTTCGAATCCACGCCCGTCATCGCGCACGCGGAAACGGCACACCGGCCCGCGCTGCAGATCCACCTGCACCTCACGCGCGCCGGCATGTTTGCGGACATTCGACAGCGCCTCCTGGACGATATGCAACACCTGCACCTGGGTTTCGGGCGACAGTGGAAGCGATTTCCCCGACCGCGTGAACCCGGTGCGGATGTCGGTTTGAGTCTCGAGTCGCGTCAGGCTCTGCGCGATGGCGCTTTCCAGGTCGGTCTGCGAAGCACGGGTGCGGAAGTGCACCAGCAGCTCGCGCACATCGTCGTAGCTCGCCTGGATGCCGGTGCTGATCTGCGCCAGCTCGGCGCGCGCCCGCTCGATCTCACCCTGGTCGAGCGAGTCCTCCAGCATCTGCGCCTGCATGTTGAGGAAGGCGAGCGACTGCGCGATGCTGTCGTGCAGCTCCTGGGCGAGCAGATTGCGCTCCTCCGAAACGGCCATCTCCTTCTCGCGCGCGACCAGCCGCTGATTCTCGATAGCCATGCCCAGGTGCCGGCCGAGCGTCTCCAGCATGTGCCGGTCCCCCGTCTTGAGCTCGCGCGGCTGGTCGAAGAACAGATTGAAGACGCCGAGCACACGGTCGCCGAACCGGATGGGAAACACCGCCAGGGTCTGAAAGCCTGCGCGCGCGCAGGCGTACTCCGGTTCTCCCCTCGTGTGACGACGCAGAGGATAGGCGCCCCCGCGTTGGCGCTGTGCCGCCTCTCCGCACAGGCACCAATCGTGCGAGATGCAGCGTTCGGACTCGACGAGGCCGGCCGGCATGCCGTCCTGCACGAACAGATGCATCTCGCCGCTGGCGGCGTCTGCGATCCGCACAGCGGCCGCCTTCGCGCCGAGCCGGGACGCGAGCTTGTGCAAAAAGCCACGGCACAGCTCTTCGACGCTGGTCGGTTCCGCCAGCAGCGCCGCCGTCTCGTAGAGCGTGGCCAGCTCGTCGTTGCGCGCCGCGAGTGAGCGAGTCTTCTCCTCCACGCGCCGCTCCAGGTTGCCGTACAGATCCGAGAGATGCTCCGCCATGCGGTTGAAACCGACGGCGAGCGCGCCCAGCTCATCGCTCGTCTCCACGGGCAGGCGCACGGCGAAGTCGCCCGCTTCCATGCGCCGCATGCCGTCTTCGAGATGCACCACCGGGCGCACGATAAAAAGGAACAGCAGATACACCAGCGCGATGGTACCGACCACGCTCATCGCCACCAATCCGAACTGCAGCGAGCGCAGCAGCGCCGTGTTCCCGGTGAGCTCGCGCTCGACCGCCAGCACGAGCG
The DNA here is from genome assembly GCA_041487115.1 of Gammaproteobacteria bacterium. Taxonomy (GTDB): domain Bacteria; phylum Pseudomonadota; class Gammaproteobacteria; order Burkholderiales; family SHXO01; genus SHXO01. The sequence goes on along the minus strand of JBGPMS010000163.1, from coordinate 1,687 downwards.
CATCGATCTGCTTCACGAAGTGGGTGGTGCGCTGCAAGTAGGCAGCGACGTGGCCGGTGCGTTGCAGCCCGGTGCGCTCGGCCAGTGCCGTCGCGATCGCGGGCCGCATCTCTTCCGCCCAGCGGGTTCGGAGCGCGGCGAACTGCCGGCGTGTCTCCGCGGTCTTCGGCAGAATCAGCGGACGGGTGGGATCGCCCTTCTCGAGCTGCGCGAGGACGCGTTCGAAGCTCTCGATTTCCTGCCCGACCTCCTCCCCGGTGGCAGGCTGGGCAACCATGGCCGCGATGTGCCAGGCGCGCATGCGCTCGCTGCCCACCAGGTTGATCGCAGCGGCGCCTCCTTCGAGCTGCCACGACGCGTAAAGCGTGCAGCCCATTGCGGCCAATGCGATCAGCAGAAAGATCACCGCGACCGCAGTCAGCTTGCGGCCCAGTTTGTTTGTCCTGCCAGCCACCATGAATCCCGCCCCCATGCGGTCAGCTTAGTTGCCCCGCTGCCAGCCAGTTTGCGTTAGGTCAAGAACAGTGTGCATCCGCTTACGCTGGAGGGCCAAGGCTGTCCCGGCGGGGTGTGCAGCTATCCCACTGATTTTACAAGGATCGCCCTGCGACGCCGCGAGAAGATGAAGCACGGCCTAGCCCGGTCGAACTACTCCCAACGACAGCGTCGATCCCGCCAGCCACGACAGATCCATCGGTCGTTTGCCGTGAGACTTTCGCTCCTTTGCAGAATAGGCGGGCGTCGTCGGTGCCTGCATGCTAGCCGTGCGGGGTGCGTGGCATGCCGCATCGAATCCAAGGAAGAGGGGCAAACGGATGAGTAGAAAAATGCACGTCTGGGCGGTCGCGCTGTTGGCGATGGCGCTGATCAGTGAACGACCGAACGCTGCCGAGCCCGAGGCCGAAGCGACAGGACCGGTCGAATCGGTGACCGACGGCAAACTGCTGCTCAACCTGCGGCCGCGCTGGGAGCACGTCGAGCAGGACGGTAAGCCCAAAAACGCCGATGCTTACACGATGCGTACCCTGCTCGGGTGGCGCACGAAGCCATGGTACGGCCTGAGTGCCACGCTCGAAGGCATCGACGTGGGTCACCTGGACGGGCAACACTACAACCCCAATCCGGCGGCAACCTCGCCCTATCCCACCGTGGCCGATCCCGACGTGACCGACCTGAACCAGCTCTACGTCGACTACACCGGCATTGCGCAAACGCTGGTCCGCGCCGGACGGCAGTCCATCAAGCTGGACAACGTGCGCTTCGTCGGCAACGTCGAGTTCCGCCAGGTGATGCAGGTGTTCAACGCCGTGACCGTGGAGAACACGAGCCTCCCCGACACGCGCATCTACGCCGGGTTCCTCACTCGCCAGCGCACGACGCTCGGCACGCAGCGCGACATCAACGAGCCGCTCGTGAATGTGCGTTGGACCTGGAAGCCCGGCAACGTACTGATCGGCTACGGCTACTTCCAGGACCAGGCCAACACCGGCCAGGTCACCGGCTTCCGGGACAACTCCAATCGCATCCTGGGCATTCGCGCGGACGGCGGTTACCCGCTCTCGGAGAAGTGGAAGCTGCTCTACACGGCGGAGTACGCCGACCAGCAGAACTTCTCGGGCGGCGACCCGCGCATCGACGCGAGCTACTACCACGCCGGCGCGGGCGCGCAATGGGGCGACTTCTACCT
>JBGPMS010000162.1:0-11928 GCA_041487115.1 Gammaproteobacteria bacterium | reverse complement strand
TTGCCCAGGCGCGAGCGGCTGATGAACCAGAACAACGCGATGGTCGCCGCTATCGATATGAGAGAGGCAACCGCGCGCGCCTGGTTGACGAAGATGGCGGCCGCGTCGCCGAATGGTATTGCGATCTCCCACGCGCGGGCCGATAGCGGCGTGCGCAGCGATTGCGGGGTGGAGCCGAACAGGATCAGGCCACCGTTTTGCAACACCAGCGAGATGCCCAGAGTCAGGATCAGTTGCGCGTAGTGGCCCTCGCCCTCGGCGCCGACGGCGCGGATCCCGGTCACGCGCGAAACGAGATACCGGTGCAGCAGATAGCCGCCCACGAAGAGGACGATCCCGGCGAGCATGGCGCCCACGAACGGCCCCACGTAGGGCCCCACCCAGACAGACAGGCCCAGGCCCGTCACGATATAGAGGGTGAGATACATCCCGAGCATGAGAAACTCGCCCTGGGCGAAGTTGATCACCCGCATGATCCCGAAGATCAACGCGAGGCCGACGCACATCAACCCGTACAGGCTGCCGTTCAGAACACCGGCTACCAGCGCCTGGAGAAAATTCTCGACCAAAGCTTGAGTCGTCATCGCCCGGACTCAGAACGTATTCATGCAGCGGCCCAGCCGCCGTCGATCGGGATGGCCGTGCCGGTGATATCGCGCCCGGCTTCCCCACAGAGAAAAGCGATCAGCGCAGCCACGTTGCCCGTCTCCACGAAGCGGCCTGAGGGCTGCTTACCGGCAAGAAACTTCTCGACCGCGGCGGCGCGCGGCAGTGCCTCGGTGGACATGAGCTCCTGGATTCTCGCATCGATGGAGGGCGTCAGCGCCGAACCCGGACAGATCGCGTTGCACGTGATCCCGTGGCCGACGGTCTCGAGCGCCACTGCGCGCGTCATGCCGATGAGCGCGGTCTTGGCTGTCACGTAGTCGACCCGGTTCACCGCGCCGATCAGGCCGTAGATCGAAGACAGGTTGACGATGCGACCCCAGCCGCGCTCGCGCATCCCGGGGACGGACAGGCGGATGGTGTGGAACGCGGCGGAGATGTTCACGGCCATGGCGTGGTCCCATGCCTCGACCGGGAACTCGTGGATCGGGGCGAAGTGCCGCACGACCGCGTTGTTGACCAGGATATCGACCGCGCCGAACGCAGCGGTCGCGCTCGCCATCAGCTCCGCGATCTAACCCGGCTTGGACAGATCCGCGCCATGGTAGAGAACCCGCACGCCGTGTGTTTTCTCCAGCTCCCGGCGCCGGGTCTCGATCTCATCGGGATCGGCAAAGCCGTTCAGCACGATGTTGCAGCCTTCGGCCGCGAGCCGTGCTGCGGTGGCCGCACCCAGCCCCGCGGTGGACCCGGTGATCAGGGCACACTTACCCCGCATGCTGTCCGTTTCCAGCGACGGAAAGCTGCACGAGCGTGCTCGCATCCGGTGCCGCTTCCAGCTCGGACACAGCAGCAATCAGGCGGCGGCTTTGCCCTGCAGTCAGTACCGTCGCCGCATTCGTCTCGAATTTGCCCAGCAGCTCGTCGCGCGTCATCGGATTTTCAGCCGATCCGCGGGTGTTCTCCTCGACCGCTTCGTAGGTCGCGCCGGAGCTCAAGACCACCCGCACCACGCCCTTGAAGCGTTCCGGGCCCGGGAAGCTCGCATCGACCCGATAGGACACGAGCTCCGCGAGGCGCAGGATCTCGGGGTTGCGCAGCGACGCGGGCTGATACGCATCTTTCCCGAGCTCGCCGAAGTGCAGAGCTTCCGCCAGCGTGTATTGCAGGCTGACGCGCCCATGGGAGTCGGTGTTGGGGCGGCGCTTCTCGGCGACCGGCTCACAGACGATCGGGACGATGTAGCCCGCCACCGGACATCGGATCTCGCGCACTTCGCGGGGGTCGATGCTGTGCTGCTTGCGCAGCTTCAGCAGCGCGTCGATGTAGGGATGAATCACGTGCGCCGCGGGATAGGGTTTGAACGAAGCGTGTTGACTGTCCCACCTGCGGCCCAGCGAGCCGGCGATGCGCTCGAAGGCGCGCGGGGCCGATTGATCCTGCAGGTGAGATTCGAACAATCCGAATCGCCCTTCGAACACAGCGCCTGGACCGGTGTTACCGGCGCGCCCGAGGAAGGCCGCGGTGATGCCGCTTTGTGCCGCCCACCCGGAATGCAGGAACTTCGACTGCGTGCCATCGACCCAGCATTCCAGAATGCCCGCAGCGAAGCTGCCCACGATACCGGCTGCGTTCACGAGCTGCTCCTGGCTGAGGCCCAGCATGCGACCGGCCAGATAAGCGATGCCGAAGGGCGCGAACAAGCCCGTCGGGTGAAAGCCGCGGCGATGGAATTGGCCCGGTGCAACGCTGCCGACACGGCACGAGATCTCGTTGCCGACCGCAATGGCGGTGATCAGCTCCCGGCCGGAGACCGCCCGATATTCTGCGAGCGCGAGCGCAGCCGCGACGGACGGGCTACTCATGTGGACAATCGACTCGTTGTGCGTGTCGTCGAACTCGAGCGCCTGGGACAGCGCGCCGTTCACGAAGGCCGCGGGCCCGACACCAACGCGTTGCCCAACGCCTAGCAGGCGGCTCGGCCCCGGTGGATTCATCGCCACCGAGGCTTGCTTCAACGAGTCGCCGTACGGTGTCCCGAGCCCGGCGAGCGCCAGCCCGATCACGTCCAGAACGCGGTACTTGGTGCTCTCGACGACAGCGGCAGGCAGGTCGTCGAAGCCGATCGTGCGGACCCAGTCCGCGAGTTGTTCGGAGTAAGACGGCATTCGGGCTAGTCCGCGGGGACGATCTTCCCATTCTTGATCGTAAGGATGACGCCGCCGTAGTTGGCGCCGCGGTTCTCGTCGAAAGCGAACTCGCCTCTGCCGAGGATCACAGGCAGTCCTTTGATGCGCGTGAGGGCGGCACGAATGCTCTCGCGCGTCGGGTTAGGGCCCGCTGCCTTGATCGCCGCGGCCGCGATCTTGATCGCCGTATAGCCCAGCGCTGCTCCGTTGTCCGGCACGCGGTTGTACTTGCGCTTGTAGGCTGCGACGAAGCGCTGGTTCTCCGGCGTCTGCATGCCCGGGAAATAGTCGGCGACGAACACCGAGCCCTCGACCGCTTTGCCGCCGATGGTGGTGAACTGCTCGGCGCCCATGTTGGGAACGCCGACGAAGCGCACGTTCGGATCGATGCCGCCTTGCCGTGCCTGGATGATGAAGCTGGCGGCTTGCTCGGCGGTCAGGGCCAGATAGATCGCTTCGGGGTTCAGCGAGGTGATCTTGGTCAGCAACGCGAGAAAGTCGGTATCGGTGGCGAGCACCGATTCCTCGGTGATGATCTTGACGCCGTGGCCTTTGAAATACTGGAGCGCGGCGTTCTTCTGCCCGACCTGCCCGTCGTTGTCCCGGCCGAACACGAGCGCCGCGGTCTTGATGTGAAGCTTGTCGACCGCGTATCGGGCAACGTCGCCGATGATGAGACTGGGGCTGGCCGGGGTCTTGAACGCCCAGATCCCGCTCTTGTTGATTGCCTCGGACACGGCGGTGGTCGTCAGCAACGGGATTTTGAGATCGTTCGCCACCGGAGCGATCGCGACGCCCTCGCCGCTCGACGTGGGACCCAGCACCATGAGCACGTTGTCGCGTGCCTGGAAGCGATTGATCAGGGTGATCGCCTGCCCTTTCTCGCTTCCGGTGTCCTCCACCACCAGCTTGATCTTGGCTGCGCCGAGCATGCCGCTGCTGTTCACTTCGTCGAGCCCGACCATCAGCCCTTCGTGACTGGGCACACCGACCCAGGCGTAGGTGCCGGTCAAGGCCAGCTCCGTCGCGATCGTGTATTCCTGCGCGGCGGCGGGTGCACCGATGCCTGCGGCCAGTACCGCGCAGAGCGCAACCAGACTGCGTTTGGACCGTTTCATGCTCTCCTCCTCAATCAACCGCAGTGCGCGGGAGGCACTGCTCGTCGTCATCAATGTCCGGCGCTCGGTGGACGCATCGGCTCTGTGCCAGCGGATGGAACCGGCAACGGCGCAACGCCGAGATAGTGGGCGATGATCCGGGGGTTGTTGCGCAGCAGCTCGGAGGGCCCGCTCTCCACGATCCGGCCTCGCTCCATCACATAGCCTTCATGCGCGATCTCCAGGGCGCGCCGCGCCTTCTGCTCGACCAGCAGAATGGTGAGGCCGGCCTGGTTCAAGCTCTGCAGGACCGCGAACACCTGCGACACGATCTTCGGCGCCAGGCCGAGGCTCGGCTCGTCCAGCAGCAGGATCTCGGGCCCACCCATCAGCGCACGCCCGATCGCCAGCATCTGCTGCTCGCCGCCGCTGAGCGAGCCGGCGACGCGGTCCGCCCGCTCCTCCAGCCGCGGGAAAATGCGGAAGACGCCATCCAGATCGGTGTCGAAAACGCTGGTTCGCCGCCCGCGCGCCAGCCGGCCGAGCTCGAGATTCTCCCGCACCGAGAGCGGTCCCAGGATCTGGCGGCCTTCGGGAACCAGCAGCACGCCCCTGCGCGCGATCCGATGGGTTGCGAGGCCGGTCAGCGACTCGCCATCCAGTCGGATCGCGCCCTGCCGCGGACGACACACGCCGCAGATCGTATGCAACAGCGTCGTCTTGCCGGCACCGTTTCCGCCGATGAGCACCACGATGCGACCGCGCGGCACGCGCAGGCTCGCCTCGCGCACCGCGACGATGCCGCCATAGGTGGTCGTGACGTTCTCGACCTCTAGCACACCTCGGCTCCCAGGTAGGCCTCGACGACGCGCGGGTCACTGCGTACCTGCTCGGGTATGCCCTGGCAGATGAGCTCACCCGACTCCAGCACGTAGACCTCGTCGCACAGCGACATGACCAGTTCCATGTTGTGCTCGATGACCAGCACCGCGAGCCCGCGCTCCGCTAGAGCGCGAAAGATGGCGCCGAGCTCGTGAGCCTCCACGTCGTTCATGCCGGCCACGGGTTCGTCGAGCAGCAAGACGTTGGGTCCCAGAGCCAGGGCGCGCATGATCTCGACCCGCCGCTGGTGCCCGTAGGAGAGCTCTCCGGCCAGGCACTCCGCATACGTTTCCATCGCGAACTGGGCCAGGAGCTCGTGCACGCGTCCGGCCAGCGCGGCACGGGTCTTGCGCACCGAAGGAAGCCCGAGAGCCTGCGCCAGGAATGACGTGCTGTCGCTGACGTGGAATCCCACCACGATATTGTCGACGACGCTCGCCTCCTTCAACAACCGGATATTCTGAAACGTGCGTGACACGCCCAGTCGCGCCACCTGGTGCGGCTGCAGCTCTCCGATGTCCCGGTCGTCGAGCGCGATGCGACCGGCGCTGAGCTTCAAGAGCCCGGTGATCAGATTGACGACGGTGGTCTTGCCGGCACCGTTCGGGCCGATGAGTCCGGTGACCCGTCCGGGCGGCACCACCATGGACAGGTCCTTTACCGCCTGCACGCCGAAGAAGTAACGCGAGACGCCCTCGAGCTCAAGCCGGGCCATTGGCTGCCTCCTTGGCTACCGGCTGGGCACGCGCCGCGGCCGTCATCCGCCGGCGCCGGGCGATCTGCAGGGTATCGACGATGCCGTGCGGCAGATAGGCGATGACGAGCATCAGCACCGCGCCGTGGACGATGAGGCGGTTGTCTGCCAGCGGGCGCGCCAGCTCGGGGAGCAGCGTGAGGATCGTCGCCCCGGCGAGCGGACCCAGGACCGACCGCCTTCCGCCCAGCACGACGTACGCCAGAACCGTCACCAGCATGCTGAAGCCGAATTCCTCGGGGATGACGCTGCGATTGTGATAGGCCATCAGGCCGCCGGTCAGGCCGGCGATCGCGCCGCTCAAGGCGAAGGCCAGCGCCTGATGCGCGACCGCCGAGATGCCGAGAGTGACGGCGACCGTCTCGTCCTGACGAATGGCATCGAACGCATGTCCGATCCGGGAGCGCCCGAGCGAACCGAGCAGATAGACCGTAGCAGCAACGGACAGCAGCAGCTCCGGCGTGCCGATCAGCTTGGGGATCCCGTTGAGTCCGTTCGCGCCTCCGGTCAAGTCGGTGGCATACAGGGCCAGCGAGAGAACGATCTGCACCAGCGCCACGGTTGCGATGGCCTGGAACACCCCGCGCAGTCGCGCCAACGGCAGCGAGAGCAGCAGACCGGTCAGCGTTCCTGCCGCTGTCGCGGCAAGCAGGCCGGCAGCCGCTCCGGCACCGAAACTCAGCGCTGCGATGCCGGCGACGTACGCGCCGATCGAAGCGAGCGCGGGCGTGGCCACCGAGAACACCCCGGCGCGCAGCACCACGAACTGGCTCAGCGCGAGGCCGCAGTTGAGCAGGACGAGGTTGAGAACGGACTGGTAACCGGCCAGCGCACCTGTCATTCGCGGGTCACCCTCCTCTCCATGCGCAGCGTGCCGAAGAACCCGGTCGGCCGCACGAGCAGAATCAGGAACAACAGCGAAAACAGGACGGCATCGCTCAAGGCCGTCGACACGTAGGCGATGGTCATGGTCTGGATCAGGCCGAGCAGCAGTCCGGCGATCACCGCACCGCCGATGCTCCCTAGCCCGCCCAGCACGATCACGACGAACGCCCGCAGCATGTAGGGCTCGCCCATGAGAAAGCTCACGGAGTTGAAGGCGATGCCGATCAGCACGCCCGCGGCGCCGGCCAGCGCTCCGGAGATGAAGAAGGTCTGGAAATAGACCCGGCTCGGACTCACTCCGAGCAGCGACGCCGTACGCTCGTTGATCGCCACCGCGCGGATCTGGCGGCCGAAGCCGGTGTAGAAGATGTAAGCGAAGAGCGCCGCCACGATGATTGCGACGCTGCCGATGATCACCAGCTGCAGCAACGTGACGCGCAGCCCGAAGATCGTATAGACCTCGATCGGAAAGGTGCCGAACGGATAGCGCATCACCCGCGTCTGCGACACGCGCTGGGCGATGTTCATCAGTATCAGGCCGGCGCCGATGCTCGAGATGATCGCCGAGAACTCGGGTGCACCGCGGCTTCGGAGCGGCCGAAAGGCGACCCAGTCCAGGGCCACGCTGAGCAGGCCCGCGGCGAGGCTCGCGCAGAGCAACGCCACGATGAAAGGGGCATGCAGCAACGTGACCGCATACAGCCCGACGAACGCGCCCCACATGAAGACCGCGCCATGCGCGAGGTTCAGGATATGATGCACGCCGAAGATCAACGTGAATCCGAGGGCGAAGAGCGCATACACGCTCCCGACCACGAGCGCGTTCAGCAGTTGCTGGGCAATCATGGCGCTTTTCGACGTGCGAGCCTGTTTCTTCGAGTGCGGGCCGGTTGGATAAGGACTACCCGTTCGGTCTTGTCAGCCCGATATTATCGTAATATTGTCCTACAGTCCGCTCGTTCATCGGAAGTGAGGAACACCATGACTACCAGTTTGTTCGACAAGGGGCTCGAAGTCCGCAAGGCGGTACTGGGCGCCGAGTATGTGGAGACGTCGATCAAGAATGCCGACGATTTCAACCGGCCGCTGCAGGATCTGGTCACCGAATACTGCTGGGGCGCGGTGTGGACCCGTGAAGGGCTGTCACGCAAGACGCGCAGCATGCTCAACCTCGCGATGCTGGCGACGCTGAACCGTCCGCACGAGCTGGAGCTTCACTTGCGCGGGGCACTGCGCAACGGCTGCACCAAGGAGGAGATCCGCGAGGTGCTGCTGCAGGTCGCCATCTATGCCGGCGTGCCGGCTGGAGTCGACGCCTTCCGCACCGCGCGAAAAGTGTTCGCGGAGGACGCAGCCAAGCCATAGCCTGGACAATTCATGAAGACGCCCCCGAACATGACGAAGGTCGCGCGCGCTGAGGCTTGTGAGCGATTCATACCGGGTACAAGGTGTCGCGCCGGGCTACTCGGGCGCTGGCGGCCGATTTGCGGCCATTTGCGGTTCGACTGTCTTGCCGATAGAGTGATCTATCGGCTGCGCCAGTCGAACCGCAACTGACTCGCAACTCGACTCGCCATCATCCCGAGTCCCTCATGAATTATCCAGGCTAAGGACCGCGATCGTGGGGCAACACGTCGGCTTCATCGGCCTCGGCAACATGGGTGCGCCCATGGCCGGGCGCCTGCTGGATGCGGGGCACACGCTCACCATCTTCGATACGCGCGAGTCTGCGCTGAGCCCGTTGGTGGCCAGAGGAGCGCGGGCCGCGAGCTCTCCGGCGGCGCTCGCGTCCATGGTGGAGACGGTCCTCGTCAGCCTGCCCACGCCGGACATCGTGAGACAGGTCGCGCTCGGTGCCGACGGACTCGCCGCCGGCACCACGCTCAAGACCTTCGTCGACCTGTCCACGACCGGGCCGCGCGTCGCCGAAGAAATCGCGAAGGCACTGGCGGCAAAAGGCATCACTGCGGTCGACTCGCCGGTAAGCGGCGGTGTCGGTGGCGCGCAGAAGGGCACACTGGCGGTGATGGTCTCGGGTCCGAAGGAGCGCTTCGACTCGCTGCGGTCCCTGCTCGAGATCATCGGCAAAGTCTTCTACCTGGGGGAAAAGCCCGGGCTCGGCCAGATGATGAAGCTCGCCAACAACCTGTTGTCCGCCACGGCGCTCGCCATCACCTCGGAGGCGATGGTCATGGGCGTCAAGGCCGGCCTCGACCCGCAGGTGATGCTCGATGTGATCAACGCCGGCAGCGGTCGCAACAGCGCCAGCCAGGACAAGTTCCCCCGGGCGATCCTGCCGCGGACATTCGACTTCGGCTTCACGAACGGCCTCATGTACAAGGATGTACGGCTGTGCCTCGAGGAGGCGTCGGCCCTGGGTGTGCCCATGTGGGTCGCGAGCGCGGTGCGCCAGATGTGGTTTCTCGCCGCGACGCAGATCGGGCCGGAAGAGGACTTCACGACCATCGTGAAATGCATCGAGCAGTGGGCTGGCGTCGAGGTGAAGGCGTCTAGCTGAGCCCTGTCACAGACACCCAGGAGAACACTCGAATGTCGACTCCGGAGCCCTACGAGCTCTATGCCATCCGCTATGCCCACCATGACCGGCGGGCGAGCGAGAACTTCATCGGCGGGGACCCGCACGACGGGCCGATGCCGCTCGACTACTTCGTCTGGGCGATCGTGAATCCCACCCGGACCTTCATCCTCGACACCGGCTTCGACGCCGCGATGGCCAGGCAGCGCAAGCGGGACTTTCTGCGCAGCCCCGGCGATGGGCTCAAGAGCATCGGGATCGATCCGGGCAAGGTCGAAGACGTGATCATCAGCCACATGCACTACGATCACGCCGGCAACCACTCGCTGTTCCCCAATGCACGCTTTCACCTGCAGGACCGCGAGATGGCGTTCTGCACCGGCCGCTGCCTCTGCCACCCGGCCATGCGCTATGCGTTCGATGCCGAAGACGTGGTCGCGATGGTGCGGCGCCTGTTCGCGGGGCGCGTGCAATTTCACGACGGCACGGACGAGCTCGCGCCTGGGCTGACCGTGCATCACATCGGCGGCCACACGATGGGCCTGCAGGTAGTCCGCGTCTGGACGCGCCGCGGCTGGGTGGTGCTGGCGTCGGACGCCTCGCACTTCTACGCGAACATGGAGCAGGGCAGGCCGTTCCCCGTCGTGTACAACGTCGCCGACATGCTCGAAGGCCACAAGACCCTCCAGCGGCTTGCCAGCTCGCCGGACCACATCATTCCGGGTCACGACCCGCTGGTGCTGAAGCGCTATCCGGCCGCGCGGCCCGAGTTGGAGGGCGCGGTGCTGCGGCTCGACCCGGAGCCGCGGCGGGCGTGAACTTTACCCGATTACCAACGAAGCTCAGCCGTGGGCCGAGCTCCCACCACCCCGCCCGCTGCGCGGGCACCCCTCGGGCAGGAGGGGAAAGAGCTGTTTCTCCCCTCCTTTTCAAGGAGGGGTGGCGCGAAGCGACGGGGTGGTTATGGCCGCTCGGCGTAACCTAGCTCAGGCTGAAGCTCGTACCTATTTAAGGAACTTTATCCTTTCACCTCGACACCGGCCCACTCCTCGATGCAGCGGACGATGGTCGTGATGTCGGCGCCCGGACCCTGACGTGCTTTCGCCACGCCGAGCAGCTGGCCCACGGCGTTCCCCACCACCATGGGAACCCCGAGTGCCTCGCCCTCGTCCAGGCACAGCTTCACGTCCTTGTAGAGCAGCTCGTTGGTAAAGCCGAAGTCGAAGCTGCGCGGCAGCACCGAGCGGGGAAACTTGTCCTGACTGGCGCTGTTGCGGCCGCTGCCGGCATTGATGACATCGAGCATGACCTGCGGATCCAGTCCCGCCTTGACGCCCATCACCATCGCCTCGGACGTGATCGCCAGGGCCGTCGCCGACATCAGGTTGTTGGCGAGCTTCATCGTCTGTCCCATGCCGGGCCGGTCGCCGACCAGGAACACTTTTCCCAGCACGCGCAGCATGGGCTCCAGGCTGGCGAACAGCTCCGAGGGACCGGACACCATGATGGCGAGCGTCCCTTTCTCGGCGCCGGTGACTCCGCCGCTCACCGGAGCATCGACCGCGACGATGCCTTTGGCCGATAGCGCCTGGGCCACTTCGACGGCCACGCGCGGACCGGTGGTGGACAGATCGATGAATGTCTTGACCCGGGAGCCTGCGACGATTCCATCCTTCCCGAGCGCAACGGCGCGCACGATCCACGGGGTCGGCAGACTGACGAGGACGGTCTCGACCTCCGACGCCACCCCGGCGGGAGAGCCTGAACGCTGCGCGCCGCGAGTCAGCAACGGCACCATCGCGCTTTCGCTGGTATCGTAAATCACCAGCTTGAAGCCGGCATCCAGCAACCGGCCGGCCATCGGGGCGCCCATGCGTCCGACGCCGATGAAACCGAGACGCGCTTCAGTCATGATGTGGCTCCAGGAGATCGACCGATCGGCGCGGATCGGCCGGACAGTCGAGGAGTTGCACGCTAGCAAAAAGGCCTTCGGACCGCAATGCATATGCGGCACCCATCCGGCTGCGCACAGCACCCGCCGTGCAAGATATTGATCGAATGAGAGACAGCTACGGCTTGAGTCCCGGCCATCCCTAAGACAGGAGATCAGCAATGCCATCCAACACCGATACCACATGGTTCATCACCGGCTGCTCGACCGGCCTGGGCCGCGCACTCGCCGGCCGCGTCCTGGAGCATGGACATCGCGTGGTCGTCACCGCGCGCGATGCGAAGCAGGTCCAGGACATCGTCGCCGCACACCCGAAGACGGCTGTAGCCCTGGCTCTGGACGTCACCATCGCCCGCCAGGTGAGCGAGGCCGTGGCGCAAGCCGAGAGAGCTTTCGGCGGCGTCGACGTGCTGGTGAACAACGCGGGCTACGGCTACCTGGCCGCCGTGGAAGAAGGGGAAGAGCACGAGATCCGTGCCATGTTCGAAGCCAATTTCTTCGGCCTCGCCGCTCTCACCCGGCGCGTGCTGCCGGGAATGCGTGCACGCGGACGCGGCCACATCATCAATATCTCTTCGGTCGGCGGCCTCATCGGCAACCCGAGCGGGGGCTACTACAACGCGACGAAATTCGCAGTCGAGGGGCTATCCGAGGCCCTCGCCAAGGAAGTGGAGCCGCTTGGCATCCGCGTGACGGTGATAGAGCCCGGCCCGTTCCGCACCGACTGGGCCGGCCGCTCCCTCAAGCAGCCACGCCATCCGATCGAAGCCTATGCCAACACGTCGGGTGCCCGCCGGGCCGTGATCACCGGCCGCAGCGGCAAGCAGCCGGGCGACCCGGTGCGGGCCGCGGACGCTATCATCAAAGTGGTCGAAAGCCCGGCGCCACCGCTCAATCTCATCCTCGGCCGCGACGGATTGGATCGGGTCCGGGTGAAACTCAAGGACTTGATGAGCTCCATCGACAAATGGGAAGCGGTCACGCTCAGCGCCGACTTTCCTAAAGAGTGACCGCGAGCGCCGCAACCT
>JBGPMS010000161.1:0-11936 GCA_041487115.1 Gammaproteobacteria bacterium | reverse complement strand
GTTGTAGTAGTAATACCCCGCCGGTTCATCCGCTGACACCACGATCTCGAGGGTACGATCGTCCCGATGCCATTCCGCCTGTACACCGCCGTCCGATAGTGGCGTAACAATCGGGGTTGCCGAATCGTCCTGCGTCATGACCGCAGAGAGGTGATTCAACAGTCCGACAGCCTGCTCCAGTTGGGTTGGTCTGGCGTCATAGCTATCCCATCCCGGTTGCACACCCCAACGCTGCGCGAGAGAGTCGATAACAGCAGGGATCCAAGAGGGCAATCGAGCACCGGGCTCCAGCTCGACAAGAACCGTACCGTGTTGCCCGATTGGAATTGTTACAGGCCTCCGTTTGGACTTCCAGTGATACACAGTAGCCGGCTGGCGCTGGCGACCTGCAAACACATCTGCATGCTGAGTTGTCGTTGCGGTAGCAGTCGCCTGCCCGAGCTGTCCAGCAAATGCCGTGGTGTTATAGATTGCCTCCGCAGCAGCGCTCACGTCTTCCTCCTCCACAATTTATGCATACCTTCGGTCGTCAGCCTTTCAAACGACTTCACAACGCATTGATGCCCAATATCGAAGAACTCAACGCCTTCGCCATACATACCTCTGGCGGTGAGGTTCATCACATACATCGGCCTATTGTCGGTAGTCCTTATAGCCGGCTGCACATCCAGATGAAGGCGGCCGACCCATTCGTTGTTCGGCCCTAGGATCGGAAATCGCGCACGAAAGCTCACGTCTTCCGCCCGCCCAGGGTAAGGCTCTGCGTGCGGGTTCTTCAAGAAGGTGAAGACCCTCTCGGCTTCGTTCCAGTCAGCCCATCCTTCGCCAGAGACAATGTGATTCACATAAGTCACTTCACATTGATTCACCTTTACTTCGCCGAGCTTCTCTGCAGAAACGAACGCTTGAAATTCCCGGAAATCACGCTCGAACGCCGGCTTGATAAAATTTTCGTAATGAGGATACTCATCGCTTCGCTTGCGCCAGTTCTTTATGAAGCGGTCATTCTGAATTTGTATTAGCTCGTCGCCGCCAGTGTTCACGAACCAGAGCCGGCCTGGCGAGAGAGAGTCTAAGGCTTCAAAGCGAAGCTGAACGGCGTGCGAGAGCGGTTCCTTGGCCTGCTCGACAATGGAATCAAGGGCTGGGTGTTCCTCGGTGTTTGGGAATTGCCGGCGGACGCGCGGCCAGAAGAGCCCGAAATGCGCCGACCGCATGGCCGGGAGCTTTTCAAATTGGGCAGATAAGACCGTCTCTACAACAGGGGGACTGCCGAAGTCTGGTAGGTCGCACTCCGGTGAATCAAGCATGGCAAGTGGCGTTGTGTCGTCTTGTCATGGATTCTTACGTATGGGCAATCAATCGGGTTAGCAACCGGCTCTCTCCCGCGGCAGACAAACCCAATACGTACCAAGCCTAAGTCGAGCCCTATAGCACGGTTGCCATACGCTTTGCGTATGCTAGGTTAACATAGTCCGAGCTATCTTCCATTGTGCATGAGAGTCTCAGAAGGTAGCTTCCCGTGCACGAACTCACTCCAAGCGGCCCGAGCCGATTCTCCCACCTGCTGATCACCAGCGAAACCCCGCATGCGCCAGCCGGTCAAGTCAAATCGTCGGAAATCCCAGCGCCGCGCGAAAGCGGGTCTTCAGAAACACTCCATCGCGCGGCGGGAGCGCACGCGGCACTTCCTCCGCGCGCACGCGAATTCGCGCCAGCCCGCATCCCTGCATCGCCTCGAGGCGCGTTGCCAGCGGTGCAATAGCGCTTTCCTCATCGATGTCGACCGTCCAATCGAACCCGCATGCAGCGGCCACCCCCACCAGGCTGACGCCCATCGCGGTGTGGCTGCGCTGCATTCCGGTCTCTCCGAAATGCGCATTGTCCAGGACCACGACCGTCAGATTCCTCGGTTGCTGAACGCCGATCGTAGCCAGCGCACCGATTCCCATCAACTGCTCGCCGTCGCCCGTGAGCACGAGCACAGGGCGCTGCGGCTGGGCCAGCGCCAGACCCAGACCTATGGCCGCGGCACCGCCCATAGCGCCCCAAAGATAAAAGTTCAAGCTGCGGTCGCCAGCGGCAAACAGGTCGTAGCCGGCGGAGCCCAGACCTGCCACCACTAGAGCGTCGGCGCACTCCGCCATGAGCCGGGCCACCACTACGCGGCGGTCGAGTCCGTCGTCCTTGCTCACTTCTCGCTTATCCAAGTCTTTCTCCCGATCAGCCGCTGCGACAGCAGCACCGCCACCGCCTGATCGCTGCCGAACGCCAGCTCGGCGGCGGACTGGACGGTGTCGACCACGTCCTTGGCCTCAGTCACGCGGAACACGGTGATGCCCATCGACTCGAGCACCACCGGTGTGGCCTTGGCCATCGGCACCTGCCACGGGTTGAACTCGGCCCACTCGCCGCGCATCGTGATCAGGGCGAGGAAGGGGAAGCGGCAGTTCGACAGCAGCGAGAACATGTTCACGCAATTGCCCACGCCGCTGCTCTGCATCAACAACACGGCCCGCTCGCCGCCGAGCCACGCGCCGCAGACCAGGGCCACGCCCTCTTCCTCGGTGGTCAGAACCACCGCACGCAGGTCGGGATCGCTCTCGGCGCGTTCGATCAGTCGCGCATGTCCCGCATCGGGGACGAAGGCCACCTGCCTGATGCGGTTGGCTTTCAACACGTCGAACAATCGGTCTTGCCAGTCGGTCATGGTTGCCTCTTCCGGTTCTGCCATAGCTGTCGCGCAAACAGCCAGCATGATAAATGAGATCGCCTCTTCCTCGCGAGACGTCGATACACTCAAAAAATCCCCGTTCGCGCTGAGCGTAGTGGCGTCGGCTACAAAGTCGAAGTGGCATGCAACGCTTCGACTCCGCCCTCATGGGCTACGCTCAGCGCGAACGGCCTATTGGAGGAGCCCACAACCCGTTTCTTCCCCTCGCCTTACCTCGCCAGCGGCGCGGCTTAGTGGGCTCAACACGAACGGTGCAGAGTCGAAACACGCTCAGCGCGAACGGGGTTTCCCTGGAATAGCGCCCCTTACCCTCATCACTCGTCCGTCACAACTGCAAGTCCTGCCCATACCCCGTCAGCTCGAGATAGCCCCGCCCGACTTCCTCGCCCTTTCGCTTTGCGCGCACCGCGCCCTCCCAGTAGATGGTGCCGGTGCTCGCGCGCGAATCCAGCTCCTGGTCGTCCATGAGCGGGGCGAGGTCGAGAGTGAGCTCGCCTGCGGTCACCCTCATCGCCACCGGATATTCGGTGCCGCTGCGGGGTGAGCGCCAGCGGCGCACTGGAGTGAACCGCACCTCACCCGGAGCAAACGCGCGCGATCGACCCCGAGCGTCGCGCCAGGTCCCTCCGGCCCAGACATCCTTGCCGGCTTTTCCGCGGATGCGGAAGGCCATCAGCGCGCCACCGTCGGACAGGTTGATACCGATCCAATCCCAGCCCGCGGCGTCCGCCGCCAGATACTCGCTGGACCATTCGTGATCCAGCCACGCCTCGCCCGTCACCTCCAGCGTCTTGCCCTCCGCCGTGATGGTGCCGCGTGCGGCGAGATGCGGGCGGCTGTAATAGTAGCTGGCTTGCACCAGCTTAGGCCCCTTGCGGCTGAAGCCGTTCTCGCCTTCGAGCAGCATCGGCTGTGTCGGCTCGAACGTGAGATCGAAGTGGAACTCGCGCGCTGCGATCCGCGCGGAGTAGCCGGCGGTGCCGAGCTCCAGCGACCAGTCTTCGACCGATACCCGGGTGTTCCCCTCGTCGGCACCGGCCAGCCCGAACCCGGCGCGGGCCGTGCGCTGGTCGTGCCGCAGCCGGCCGTGCCTCGGGTCGGCGAGCGCGGCATGAGCAAACACGATCTGCTTCGGCGCGAAGCTACTGGGGTTGTCTTCCTGCACGCCGGGACGGTTGCGGAAGAAGGTGACCTGCACGCCGAAGTCGTTGCCCTGCGCGTGCTGGACCCAGCCGGTGATGTACCACCACTCGGTGCGGAATGCCGGGTGGCTGCCGTGATCGCGCGGGAAGGCAAGGGCTCGACCAGACATCACATCCGGATACTGGGGCGACGCCAGGCGAGCGAGCGCAAGCGCCGGAAGCGCGAGCACGAACCGCCGCCGGTTTACGCCCTTACCCTTCACTCTTCACCCTTCACTCTTCACCCTTCACCTTCACTCTTCACGCCTTCACGTCCCGCGTAACGGTAAACTTGCCCAAAATACCTGACATCTCGGAGGAGCAATCATGATCAAGCCCTACACGGCCGTCGGCCTCATTCCCACCGTGCGCGGCATCCGCAAGCGCAAGGACATTCTCATTAACCTCGAGCACCTGTCGCACCTGGTCAAGGCGGCGGCCTGGCTGTCCAGCCTGGATCTGCCGGTGCGCCTGATCGCGTTTCCCGAAGGCGCGCTGCAGGGCTTCAACGACGAGGTGCTGGATCTGGATCACGTGCAGTTCGCGCGCGAGGGCGCCATCGACATCCCGGGCGAGGAGACCGAGTACCTGGGCAAGATCGCCAGGGAGTACGACGCGTTCATTATCGCCCAGGCCAAAGCCCGCCATCCCGATATGAAGGACCGCTTCTTCAACGTCGGGTTCATCCTCGATCCCAAGGGCGAAGTGATCCTGCAGCACTACAAGGTCTCGCCGCTGTTCCCGGTCGAGCACTCAGTCTGCCCGCACGACGTGTACGACTGGTGGGTGGAGAAGTACGGCCGCAACCTGCAGGCCTTCTGGCCGGTGGTGGACACCGAGATCGGGCGCCTGGGCATCATGATGGCCAACGAGGGTTCCTATCCGGAGAACGCGCGCGCATTGGCGATGAACGGGGCTGAGGTGGTTTACCGCGCGTCCTATCCTCACCCGGGCACCGGCAACGAGCTGTTCGAAATCCAGAGCCGGGCCCGTGCGCTGGACAACAACATGTACGTGGTGGCACCCAACATGGGCACCTATTACCTGTTTCCCGAAGAGACCACGCCGATCGACACCTTCGGCGGGCGCTCGTTCATCATCAACTACAAGGGCCAGATCGTGGGACGCCAGGATTATGGCGCAGGGTCGACCTACGTGGGCGGCGTGATCGACATCGAGGCGATGCGCGATCACCGCGCCCGCGCGCAATGGGACAACTGGATGAAGGATCTGCGCACGGAGCTGTACCAGATCGTGTACGAACAGCCGATCTATCCGAAGAACCTCTATCTCGATCGCGAACCCATGAAGCACGCGGAGTACAGGGAGAAGGTCATCAAGACGCAGATCGCGTTGATGCACGAACGCGGCATCTGGAAAAAACCGGAACGGTAGATCCCGCGCAATATCGCGAGCGGGCTGCACGCAGGGCCGTGCGCACCAGGCGCCGTGTCGCACGCATCGGGGGATACTGTCGCATAACTCGTGCTGCACTACTCGTGCAACGGGGACGCCTATCGCCACGGTCGCAGGCAAGAAATCCTCACAGCGGGAATACGGACATGCTCGGACGACGACTACGAGGGCGCGGACTGGCCGTTGCTGTCGCAGCGCTGATCGGCACTGGCCTGCCCTGCGGGGCGCAGGGCGCCGCCGCGAGCGGGCGCAAGGGTGCGCTGGATGCCGGGTTCCTGGGACTCTACGACGCCACGCGGTTTCGCGCGGTCGACGGGCGCTGCACCGACTGTCCCACACCGAAGCAGGCGTTGTGGTATTTCCGAGATGACCTGGTTGCCGTGCCCAAGCACGCCGCTGCCCCCGGCCCGCTCGACTCGCGCCTCCCGGTTGCCGCCGACATCCGGCAATGGGTGGCGGCTGGCGGGTTGGACCGAACCACGCTGCCCTTCATGATCTGGCTGGGATCCGCGGATCTGATAGAAAGCGCGCGCCTGCAAGGCGACGGGAAGGCGATCCAGCTTGCAGCGGGCACGCTCCCGCTCGACCTGGTGCCCAAGCTGCCCAGCAACCGCTCGTACTACGACGCGTCCACCGTCGAGTTCTTCTCGACGCGGCCGCTACGCATGCGCGGCCGCTCGGAGCCCGACACACGCGGCGGGCAACGGTTTGTCGCGCGCGCGATCTGGCCCGAGGACTACCGTATCAGCGGCGGCGAGATCGCACTCGAGCCGCTGCATGCCGGGGAATCGCTGGCGAGCCTGATCCAAGCCGACGCGGGAGGCAGCAAGAGCCCCTTCGGCACACGCCTCATCTGGGAGCGGAGCCCTGGCGCCAGCCGCGACTGGGAGCACAAAGCCGTTCTCGCCTTCATGCTGAACGGCGCTCAGGGCGACGACGACGAAGCGCACGGCGGCCATTTCGCCGTGGTCACGGGCTGGCACCGCGGCGGCGAGTGGGCCGACTGGATGGTCAACAACTTCTACAACCTGAACAGCGTCAGCGAGAAAGGCATCGTCGCCTCGATGCTGCCGATGGACCACTACTTGATGGACCTCAACAGCGGCCAGTCCTACTACCGGCCGTCCTACCTGCTGGTGGCGATACTCCAGCAGGACACGGCGGCGGCGCTGTACCAGAGCGCGGTCGAGCGCGTCTACGACCGCTTCTATCGCCACCACATCGAATTCGACCACGCGCGGGCCAACTGCGCGGGCTTGAGCGTGGATACGTTGGCCGGCCTAGGCTGGCACCTCCCGAAGCGCGGGCCGACCAGCTACGCGAAGGCAGTCCTCGGATACTACTATTCGTCGTTGACCGACTGGAGCTTCGCGAGCGGAACCAAGACGTTCAATTATCTGACCGAGGAGCGCACCCGGCTCTATCCGCGGGTCGCGTTCGAGGCGCTAGGCAACGACCTCCTGAAGCTGGTCGCTACGCCCGGACGCACGCTCACGCCCTACGAGCAGTTGCTCAGGGACCAGGTTGAAGCGATCGTCTTCGTCCGCATCCCGCAGATCCCTTCCAGCCGCGCCTTCGGGACTTATCCCGTCGCTTCGTTCGACGAATACATGGCGCGCGTGCCGGCGGATCGCAAGGACTGGAAAATCATCCCGGTCGATGCGCGCCCGTTTCCCGATGAACTGCGCGATCGCAAGCCGGACGATCCGCCGCTGTCGGACAATGCGCTCGGGGCGCTCGCCACCGGCAGTCTGATTTTCTGTGTCGTTGCGCCGCTCGCCTGGTGGCGCGCGCGCCGGCGGAAGCGCAAGCAGCGAGAGGTCGGCGCGGGGAGTTGATGGCACGACCGCCGGAGGTGGAAGTTCCGGCTCCGCGGGCGAAAGGCAACGCGCTGGAGGCGAGCTGTGTTCCTCAGCCCAATGCGGTCGGGTGTACGGAGGTCGCCTGACGGCTGCGAAACGGGAACAGCAGCTGCCCGTGGAAAGTCTCGGGGACGCGCGTCCCGTTCATTCCAAAGCGGCTTGGGCTTTCGCCCTGCGGCATGTAGAAGGTGCCGAACAGCAGATCGACGAACGGAAACAGGGGCGCAAAGTTCTTGTCGAGTCCCTGCTCCTCGGTCGTGTGATGCCAGCGATGGAACAGCGGGCTCGCGATCACGTAGCGCAGCGGTCCGAACGACCAGTTCACGTTGGCGTGCAGCAGGATCGCGTAGAACGTCAGGAACGGCACGTAGGCTGCGAGAGCCGGCAAGGGAAATCCGAGGCAGGCCAGCGCAACCGCCAGCACGAGTTTGGATACTGCATCGTTGACCGGATGCACCCGCACCGCCGATAACCAGTCGAGCTGCGTGGAGCTGTGATGCACGGCGTGGAACTTCCACAGGCCGGTGCCGTGAAACCACCGGTGAGTCCAGTAACCGATCACGTCCCCCAGCAGGAACATCTCGAGCACGATGACCCACTGCGGCTGATGCATCACCGGACCGAATCCGCGCGCGGCTTCCGGACCGACGTGCCGGCCCAGGGCAGCCAGCGCGACGACTACGCCGGCCACGGCAACGGCCTTCGATATCGCCCTGGTCACCAGTGGTGTGCACAACCAGTACAGCAGGTCAACTCGTCTGTCCCGGCGCCACAACGGCTGTCCGGGCACTGACGGGAAAGCCCACTCGAGCGCGTAGAACAACGCGCTCAATCCCGCGAGCGCGATGAAAATTCCAAGAACCTGGATCATGGTCGGCGCCCCTCCGCAGCCGATGCGGAAGCAGGAAGCGCTCCAGAGGGGCACCTGCGCGAGCGGTGTGAGCGCGAGCGAGCGCTGGATCGTGCATGCGCCATCCACTTGACCAGCGAGCACCCGCTATCGGTCGGGCTCCCCGATGCGAAGGACGCGCTCGCGTGCAACCCGACTGCGCGACACGGCGCCCGGCAGACACGACGTTTCCACAGCGAAGAATCCTGTGTACGGATTGTCAAACCAGAGGGCGGCGGCATTGGCCGGCTCTTTGCTTTAGTGCCGTTCAGTGTTTGACGTTACGGTTGCCGTACCACCCTCGAACAGCGTGCGATGAAGCTCAGAAGTCTCAGCCGCCGGATGGTCCTCGTCTTCGCACTCCTGTTTACGGTGGTGCAGGCGAGCGTACTGGTCTTGGTCGATCGCGTCGGCCTCAAGATCGCGCGGGAGCGCAACGCCGAAGAGCTGCAGGTAGGCCAACGGGTGTTCCTGCGGCTGCTCGAGCAGAACCGCCAGCAGCTGCTGCAGGCGGCAGAGGTCCTGTCCAAGGACTTCGCGTTCCGGCAGGCCATCGCCACGGGCGATGCGCCGACCATCTATTCGGTACTGAACAACCACGGCTCGCGCATCAAGGCCAACGTCATGATGCTGGTGTCGCTGGACAACCTGCTCACCGCGGACTCTCTGCACTCGGTAGACAGCCGTCGGCCGTTCCCGCGCCCCGGACTCATCCGCGCCGCCCAGGCGCAAGGCAAAGCCTCGGCCATCATGCGCATCGACGATGCCTTATACCAAGTGGTCGTCGTCCCGGTACTCGCGCCCGATCCGATAGCCTGGGTTGCGATGGGCTTCTCGATCGACAAGGGTTTCGTCGACGATCTGCGTGAGCTCACTTCCTTGCAGGTTTCCTTCCTGGAGCCGACCCTGAATCAGGGCTGGCGCATCCTCGCCACCACGCAACCGGCGGGCGAGCTCCAGGCCACCTTGTCGGGACTGTCCTCTTCTGTCGATCCGCCGAGAGCGCCGCTCCAACTGGGGCGCTTCGACACCATCATTACACCGTTGCCCGAGGGCGGCAGCAACCCGATCGTGGTCGCGCTGCAGCGCTCGGTTACCGAAGGCCTGGAGCCGTTCGACCGCTTGAAGTCGCTGCTCGCGTTGCTCACGCTGGCGAGCATCGTCGCCTCCATCATCGGCAGCGTGGTCGTGGCCCGCCGCATCACGCAGCCGCTCGCGGCGCTCAGCCGGTTCGCCACTCGCGTTCGGGATGGCGACTACCGGGGGCGCCTCGAGCTCGATCGGGAGGACGAGGTCGGGGCGCTATCCGCCAGCTTCAATCACATGCTCGATGGGATCGAGGCGCGCCAGGCCGAGATCCTGCGCCTGGCATACGAAGACACCGTGACCGGGATCCCGAACCGGGCAATGTTCAATACCCGCCTTAGCGAGGCGGTCGAACTGTATCGGCGCGAGGGAACTCCCATAGCTGTACTCCTGATGGACCTGGATCGGTTCAAGTTCATCAACGACACCCTCGGCCACCACGCGGGGGATCTGGTGCTGCAGGCGGTTGCGAAGCGCTTGCGCGAATCTCTGCGCGAATCCGACACCGTGGCCCGGCTGGGCGGCGACGAGTTCGCGATCCTTCTGACCGGCGGTGATCCGGGGCGTGCCCCGGCGGTCGGACGCATGATCCAGGCGATTCTGGAAGAGCCCATCGACCTCGATGGGCAGCTGATCGACGTGGGCTCGAGCATCGGGATCGCACAGTGCCCCGTGCACGGCGAAGATCCATCGCTGCTGCTGCGCCGAGCCGATATCGCCATGTACGTCGCCAAGCGCGACAAGTCCGGCGTCGCGATGTACGAATCGCGTTTCGACCAGCATCGTGCTGAAAACCTTTCGCTGCTGAGCGACCTGCGCCGGGCCATCGCCGAAAACCAGCTTAGCCTGCACTACCAGCCCAAGCTGGATCTGCGCCGCGGACAGGTGGTCGGCGTCGAGGCGCTGGTGCGCTGGCAGCACCCGGAACGCGGCAACATTCCCCCGTCCGATTTCATACTCTTCGCCGAACAGACGGGCATGATCAGGCACGTGACCCGCTGGGTCATCGAAGAGGCGACCCGCCAATGCGGGGTGTGGCTGGCCGGTGGACTCTCCCTGAGCGTCTCGCTGAACGTGTCCAGCCGCGACCTGCTCGACCGCGACCTGCCGCAACTGTTTGCGGCCGCGACGCGCAGGCACGCGGTTCCACCCGAGCTGGTCACGGTCGAGGTCACCGAGAGCGCGCTGGTGGAAGACCCGCAGCGGGTACAGGAGACCATTCGGGGCCTGAAGGAGCAAGGGTTCCGGCTATCGATCGACGACTACGGAACCGGCTATTCCTCCCTCGCCTACATCCAGCGCCTCCACTGCGACGAGCTCAAGATCGATCGTGAATTCGTGACGCATGCTTCTGAAGGCGGCAAGGACGCCGCCATCGTGCACTCGACCATCGAACTGGGCCACAGCCTGGGCCTGACGGTAGTGGCCGAAGGCGTGGAAGATACCCAGGTGATAGAGGTGCTGCGCAAGCTGGGCTGCGATCTCGCGCAAGGCTACGCTATCTCGCGGCCGCTTCCGGCGGACAAGCTGGCCGCATGGATCGATACCTGCCAATGGCCAACCAAATCGACGCGCGGGACCGTAGTCAAGGTCGCGGATCGTCTGCGCGCGGTCTGATCGTTATGTTGCACCTGCTGCGGACGAAGCGATGGTTGCTGATCGGCGCCTGCTGGGGCCTGCTGCTTCCCGCAATCGCTCGCGCGGAATGGGGCTTCGACGCCAATGCGGGGTTCGCCCACGACGACAACCTGCCAAACGCTCTCGAGGCGGAGGATCGGAAGTCGGACAGCGCGGTTACGGCCAATCTGACTGGAGGGCTCCACCAGCAGCTCGGCTCCAACACGGGGCTCGGGTTGAACCTCATCGCCGAGTCGGCAACTTACCTGCGCTACTCCGGCTTGAACAACGTGGGCTTGGGCGCGAGCGCGCAACTGCGCCAGAAGTTTGGTCTCGGCAGCGACGTGCCCTGGGCGGCGCTCTCTGCGCAGGCCATCCACCGGGACTATCGCTACGACTATCGCGACGGCTGGCAATACGACGCGGGTGCGACGCTGGGCAAACCGCTCGGCGAGAGGTGGGACGTGCGCGCCAGCGTGCGCTACGACCGCTACACCGCGGACCACAGCCAGCCCACGGTTCTGCCGGGGATATCGACTTCGGCGTACGACATTTCCGGCTGGAATCTCGGCGCCAAGGCCACGTTCCTGCTGACTGCAGCCGATCTGCTGTCGGTCTCCTACGCCTTCCGCAACGGCACAGTCACGGCAGTAACTCCGCCGGACGGAGAGATCCTCGAGTACTCCAGCGCGGTGGCGCGCGACCCGGTGTTCAGCGACACGACCTCGCTGATCGCGTACCGGATCCATGCCAAGACCGATACGATGTCCCTGGGGTGGAGCCATAGCCTGAGCCGATACGCCGCGGTCAATGTCGCCTATGCTTATCGGAGGAGTCGCACCGAATCCGAGCTGGGAGACTACTATTCCAACCTTATCAGCATCAGCGTGAGTTACAGCCGGTGATGGTCGTACGCTACGCATCCTTGCTCGTACTACAGGCGAGCCTCGCCGTTCTGGCCTTCCCGCCGGCGGCGTCGTCCGCGCAACTGAATGCAGTGGTCTACGACCGCGACGGACAACCGTTACCGAATGCGGTTGTCGTGGCTGTCCCGGAGGATGGCCGCCTTCCCGCGCCCAAGCCCACCATGGAGCTGGTCGACCAGATCGACAAGGAGTTCGTGCCCTACGTGAAGGCGGTGCGGGTCGGCT
>JBGPMS010000160.1:0-11958 GCA_041487115.1 Gammaproteobacteria bacterium | reverse complement strand
GTCCCATACCAGCTCGACCGTGACCGGAGAACGCTCGCGCGCACAGTCCAGCGGGGCGCGCATGTTAGGCGGGAGTTTGGCCAGCTCCTCGGGGGTGCGGTGCCGACACTCCTGCACCAGCTGGCCGGCGTGGTTGAACGAGAGCTTGAGCAGCGCCTCGTCGACTGCCAGATGCCGATAGATCGGGTGCGAGGAGAACACACCGATAAACCCGGCAAACGCCCCGTACAGCAGAACTTGTCCCGCGATCGCGAGTGCCTTATGCACAGCTGCCACCCTCCGCGTGCGGTTGCATCACTACATCTCCCTGCCCCATCTGTTCGCGAAACTGCGCCAGTTCCCGCTCGATGCGCGCGCTATCCCTCCCCGCCCACACCACGCGCAGTTGCCGGCTCGAGACGGTCCGCCGCAGATGCGGCTCGCGCTCGCCACGCAAGCGCTGCTCGGTCCACGTATCGCCGAGCCGGAAAGCGCAGTCACATTCGCGGCACCCGGTGACCAACACGCCGCCTGCCCCCTCGCGCAACGCGTACTCGACGAAGGAAGGCGGAAGCTGGCCGGCGCACAGGAGGCTCGCCACCGCCGTATCGGGTGCCTGCAGTGCACGCACATCGGCGGCATGGTCGCAGCCGAATACGACGACCTTGGCCCTCCCTCGCAGCCGCGCGACCTGGACCTTGAGCCGGCTGCGCAACTGGCCGATGGGAAGCTGAGGCATATCGATTCCGCTCACCAGCTCGGCGATGCTGCGGAACGGAGTGGATGACGGGCAGGCGCCAGCGCAGATGCCGCAGCTCGCGCACAAGTCCGGATCTACCACGGCGAGTCGAGCACCTTCCCGGCTGTCGAGGCGCGGCTGCATGGTGATGGCTGCGTAAGGGCAGTCGGCGACGCAGCGCTCGCAGCCATTGCAGTTGGCGGGGTCGACGACGGCCACCGGCTGACGCCGCTCCCGCGGCATCCAAGGCAACGTCACCAGCACCACGGTGACGCCGGCCGCCAGCCACCACAGTGAAGCCGGCGACCAAAGGTAGATCAGGGCGTTGGGCGCGAGATAGAACCAATCGAGCTTCAGCTCGGCAGGAGCAGTGGCCAGGTCGGCTGGAGGCAGACTCTGCACCGGTGCAGCCACCGACAGCGCGATGAGCGCTGCGATCATGCCCCAGGTCAGTGGCAACCCAGGCTGTGTATCAGGCCGGCTGATGCGCTGGATGTGGATCCAGAGCCCGAGCAGCACGAGCAGCGGCAACCCGATATGCAGGAACACCAGCAGGGAGAAAAAGCGGTCGTTTACAGCGCCCGGCGTGAGAAAGTTGCGCGTCAGCGGCGCGGCGAACACCCGTAGCGCGTCGAGCCATTCCATCGAGGCGATAGCGGAGAACTGTGCGAGCCGGTCCCATACGATCCAGAACCCGACTACCCCCGCGCCCAGCGACAACCATAGCAGCGGCACCCCGCTCACCCATGTGAACCAGCGAAAGCCGTGCAGCCTGTCATTCAACAGCTCGCGCACGAGGTGCAGCACCATCACCAGCAAAAAGCCATCCGAGGCGTAGCGATGAAGGCTGCGGATGATTCCGCCGAAGTACCATTGGTCGCGCGAAAGGTGCTCGATCGACTGGTACACACCTTCCACGCTCGTATCGAGGACTGCATAGAGGTAGATGCCGCTGGCCGCCATGATCCAGAACAGCAGGAAACCCAGAGCCCCGAGATGGCGCAGGGGATTGGCGCCCGCCCCGAACAGGCGGTCAAATCCGGTTTCGACGCCCTGCCACCCGGATAGCGCAACGAGACGAATCGTCTGGAGCATGGGCCCTCGGACTGCGCGGGCAAGCGCAGCGTACGATGGGATCTTAGACGCGGCAGCGCTAGCGCGACTTAATCTGGATTAAGGAAGCCCCGATCAAGTCCCGCCTGGGCGGCACGAGTGCGCCGAAGCTCCCGCAAGAAGAACCAGGCGGTCAGGGACAGGCCGATCAGCCCGCCAGCCAGCTCGAAAAGCACGGAGTACTTGAACCGATACGTCCCGGACGCCGGATCGTAGACGGTACACAGGATGCGCACGCGGTCGAGGAAGCCGCTCAACGTTTCTTGGCTGCGAGGGGCCCCGGTGATCAACTCCTTGAGCGGCTGGATCAGCTGCGGGAGCGCGAAATCCTCGCCGTAGATCTGTCGATAGACGCGGCCCTGTCCGTCTACGACGGTAACCTGGATGAGGTGGTCGAAGCCCCGCGGGCTCGGCGCGAAACTGAAGCCGACGTCACGCGCCAGGCGCTCCAGTGTGGGGAGGTCGGGGCTCAGGAGCTCCCAGCCCGGCACCATCACGCCCTGCTGCCTGGCGAAGGCGCGCATGGCCTCTGGCGAGTCGAACGGCACATTGAAGCCGACGCTGACAACATGGAACGCCTCGGGACCGAGCGTGCGCTGCGCAGCTTCCACAGCACGCTTCAGAGTCCTCGTCGTTGTAGGACAAACCTGAAAGCAGCCGGTATAGACGAAGTTGATGAGCAACGGCTTGCCGCGAAAGCTCGACAGCCTCACCGGCTTGCCATCGGCGTTCAGCATCGTGTAATCGCCGATGCCTGTCCCGACCGCTGCCTGACTGGACTTGAACGCGCGCTCCGCATTCAGTGTAGCGCCGGCTGAAGCGGTGGCGGTCAGGGACGATGGGATTGCATCAGCACCCAGCGCGCATGACGCAGGAAAGAGCAACAGGGTGCCGAGTGCGAGTTTCCGCCAAACACCCTCGCACCCGCAAGCGATCACAGCGCAACGTCCAGAACCGCCGCCACCAGCAGCAAGCTGAGCTGCCCCAGCGAAGCGTGGAAGTTGATCATCGCCGTCTTCGGCCCGGGCCGACGCACGAGCCGCCAGCTGGTTACCAGGAACCACGCACCGCCCAGCGCCGCGCCCGCCAGATAGATTCGACCCAGGCCGAGAAACGCAGGCACCAAAGAAGCGGCCACCAGCAATGTGGTGTGCAGCAGAATCACCTGTGCCGCGCGAGCATCCCCTACGACAACCGGCAGCATGGGCACCCGGGCGGCTTCGTAGTCCTTCCGGTAGACGATCGCAAGGCTCCAGAAATGCGGTGGTGTCCACAGGAACAGCACCAGCGCCAGGATCAGAGGGACCGCACCGATGGCGGGATCGACGGCGGCCGCGCCCGCGAGCACCGCAAAGCTGCCGGCCAGGCCACCGAACACGATGTTGAGCCAGGTGCGCCGCTTGAGCCAGACCGTGTACACCACCGCGTAGAAAAAGGCGCCCAGAAATGTGTACAGCGCAGCCCAAGGATTGAGCGCCCACCAGGCTGCACCGACCGCTACCGCCACCAGCGCCAGAATCACCCACAGCCATGTGCGCGTGCGGGACAGCGCACCCGTCACGAACGGGCGCTTGCACGTGCGCTTCATGCGCCCGTCGACGTCGCTCTCGACGTATTGATTGAAAGCGCCCGCGGCTGCCGAGGACAGCAGCACGGCCAGCCCCAGCACCGCAATCTTCCACGCCGGCAGTGCCGGGCCTGGCGATACGGCAAGCCCGGCAAGCGCCGTGAACGCGATGACCACGCCAATGCGAAGCTTGAACAGCCCAAGCACGTGCCGCAGCACGGTGGCGAGCGGTAGGTTGTTGTGGCTGATGGCGGCTGTATTCATTCGTCACCTCTGTATCAGTGAAGAGCGAAGAGTGAAGGGTAAAGACCCGCACCCGCGGCTGCCCTTCACTCGTCACTCGAGCCTCTAGCTGAGCCCCCAGACCTGCGACAGGTACTTCCAGTTGATGAAGTAGTACAGAACGAACGCCACCAGGAATACGAGCGCCAGCGTGAAGGTCCCAGGCGCCGCAAATGCTCCCGTGCCACCGCCGTGCGCTTCGAGCGCGGGAGTTTCGGGCGCCATCATGAGCGGCGTGCGCTGCGTGCTGAACCCCGGCTGCTCCACGCGCCGCCCGAACAGGATCGACCACACCGTCACGAATACGTAAATGCCGCCGCCGATCACGGCCAGCACGGCGCTGATCCCCACCAGTGCCATCATCAGATACGCGGCACCGGGAAACTCGTACGGCAGAGCAGCGCCGGCGAAGCTGATGTCCCAGTGGCGGCGTGGAACGCCCAGTGTCCCCGCGCCCATCATCACCAGCACGAACACGTACATGCCCAGACCGAACAGGTAAGGCTGCCACCTGGCCAGCCCCGGGAACGCCACTTCGCGCTTGAACAGGCTCGGGATCAGGAAATAGGTGAGTGACATGAATGCGAGCGTTGTGCCGATGACGACCGTAGCGTGGAAGTGCCCGGGGACGTAGATCGTGTTATGGATGATCATGTTGAGCTGCTCGGTGCCCATCATCACGCCCGAGATGCCACCAAGGAACCCGAATCCGATCAGCGAGATGAACATGCCGGAAAAGACCGGGTTGCCCCATGGGGCCTTGCGTAGCCACTCGTACAGCCCCCTGGTGAGGCCTTTGCCGCGCTGCGCGACCTCGATGGAGCCGGGAACGGTCAGGCCGTGGATCATACTGGCCATCACCGCGAAGTACATGAAGTAACTCGCGTTGAATATCTTCCAGGCCGAGCTGATGCCCAGATCAGACAGGAGGTGATGGGCACTCGCCAACTGCAGGAAGAGGATGTAGAGGAGGAACGCAGTTCGGCTCACTTTTTCGGACAGCGGCTTCGCCCCAAACACGATCGCGGCGATGGCGTACCACACCGACACGTGCGCGGCGACGTTGATCTGCTGCGAAGAATGCCCGAAGGCCCACCAGATGGTGCGGTACATGAGCGGATCGATGTAGTGAACCAACCCCACCGACCACAAGAACGTGGGGATGAGGATGATCGCCCCCGAGGCAATGGTGAAGATGGCGATGATCGCCGCCGTCAGCGCGCCGAATGTGACCAGCGGGATCGAGCCCTCATAAGTCTTCTCGGCCCGAGCGACAACCAGCGTGCCGAGGAACACGAAGCAGCCGATGAGTGCGCCCACGGCGAACAGAATCAGCCCCAGATAGAACGGCGGCCGCGCCCCCATGGGCACATACGAAGTCATCATGACGCTCGATTCGCCCTGGAAGATGGCCACGTTGGTGGTAACCGCGCCAATCAACATCAGCGCGAAGCCGAGCCAGGCCATGCGCGGCGTGGCCAGACGCGAGCGCAGCAGCGTCGAGCTGCAGAAGTACAGCACCGCGATCTCGAAGAAGATGATCCAGAACACGAGCATGTCGAGCCCGTGCGCGGTCAGTGTGAGGTAGAACCAGTCGGCGTTGAGCAGATGCACCGCCGGCCAGCGGGTGAGCGACACGAGCAGGGCCAGCACCCCGCCCAGCAGCAAGAACACAACGCCAGCGACGGCGTTGGCCTTCATCAGCAGCTCCGCGTCGCGATGGTACTGCAGCCCGCTCTTCGGATCGACTCGGAACAATGCGTTAAGTGCCATGAGTCTTGCTCCTATTTCTTGTCCACCACGTAGAGACGGCTCACCATCTTGTGATGCCCGATGCCGCAGTACTCGTTGCAGACGATCCCGTACGTCCCGGACTTGTTGGGCGTGACGTTGATCACCATCTCGTAGCCGGGCACCACCTGCAGGTTTATGTTCGAGGGTTGCAGAGAGAAGCCGTGCTGGTAATCCATGGCCGACAGGTGCAAGCGGTAGCTTTGATCCTTCTCCAGCTCCAGGATCGGCCACCAGGCCCACAGCCGGGCGATCAGGTAGACGTCGCTACCCGCTGGCGGATGCACGACCGGAATGTTCTCATCGGTCTCGGTGCGCACGGTGTACTTGTCCACCACCTCCTGCGCTTTCTTCTGATAGTTCTCGGCGGAGATGCGATAGGCCTCGTTGGACATGTTCTGCTTACCGAACACGTGCCAGTACGGCATCATGAAGAACAGCACCATGGCCCAGAGGAAGGCGATGGCGATCCAGGTGAGCTCGACCTTATCCAGCGGCTGCTTCCACCAGATGCGCCGTGACGGCGGGAGAATGGCACTCATTGGGTGACTCCGATGAAGGATAAGGCGCGGCTACTTGGCGACCGGGATGCCCACGATTTCCATGATTCCCCAGATGATGTAGAACACGGTGGGAATGACGACCCCGAGAAACAGGAGCAGAAAGGGGTTTTCCAATACGTTCTGCATGATCGGGATCGGCTCCTCCGGGTCTTCGGGCGAGGGTCCTCGTGCCGCCTTGGCCTGCTCCGCCATAACGCCTCCTCTCAAGTGGTCTGCTGGCGCAGGACCCGGCCGCGAAAACAGCCCAGGCCGCGCCAGCTTGCGACGCACTCTACGTCCGGACCGCGGGAAAAAATTTCACCGAGGTTCAGGTTTTTCCAGAAACCAGCGGCATACGGGCGCCCCACGTTTACAATGGCCGCATGGAACAATCGATGACTGTGCCAATCAGGCGCGGATCGCCGAGAAGCGGTCTAGCAACTCGCCGACAGGTGGCGGCGTGGCTTCTGACCTGCTGCGCGCTCGTGTTCCTGATGGTGGTCGTCGGCGGCATCACGCGGCTGACCCATTCGGGACTGTCGATGGTCGAATGGCAGCCCATCGTGGGAACCATTCCGCCCCTCGATGGGGCGCAATGGCAGGAGGTCTTCCAGAAGTATCAGCAGACGCCGGAGTATCAGCGGGTCAATCGCGGCATGTCCTTGGAGCAGTTCAAGGGCATCTTCTGGTGGGAATACTTCCATCGTCTGCTGGGACGGGGGATCGGTGTGGTGTTCTTTCTGCCGTTGCTCTACTTCATCGCGCGCGGCCAGATCAATCGCAGTCTGGCGCCGGGCCTGCTGGGAATCTTCCTGCTCGGCGCGCTGCAAGGCGTGCTGGGCTGGTACATGGTCAAGAGCGGGCTGGTGGACGACCCACGCGTGAGCCAATATCGCCTCACCGCCCACCTCGGCATGGCGTTCCTGATCTTTGCCGCGATGTTCTGGACGGCGCTCGGTATGCTCGCACCGGCCGTTACCGTGGCCGAACCCGCGCGCCAGCGCCTGCGGCTTTATGCTTTTGCGGTGAGCGCGCTGATCTTCGTCATGGTGCTGTCTGGCGGGTTCGTAGCCGGGATCCGCGCGGGGCTCGCCTACAACACCTTCCCGCTCATGAACGGCCACATTGTGCCGCCTGAGTACCTTGTG
Source organism: Gammaproteobacteria bacterium (assembly GCA_041487115.1). Lineage (GTDB taxonomy): Bacteria > Pseudomonadota > Gammaproteobacteria > Burkholderiales > SHXO01 > SHXO01. Next base: position 4,797 of record JBGPMS010000160.1, on the reverse strand, counting down.
CTCGAACCCTGGTGGCGCAACCTGTTCAATAACATGGCCGCGGTACAGTTCAACCACCGCTTGATCGCCTGGCTGCTGTTCCTCCTGATCCCGCTGTTCTGGCTCGCCTCGCGCAAACTGGAGCTTGGGCCGAGAGCACGCCTGGCCTGCAACGCGCTGCCGGTTGTGCTTGCACTGCAGATCGCGCTGGGGATCTCGACGCTGCTGCTGGTGGTTCCGATGCCGTTCGCCGCGGCACATCAGGCCGGCGCTATGCTGCTGTTCGCTACCGCGCTATGGGTGAGCCACGAGTTGCGCTGACCCTCGACGTGCCGTCCGCATCAGCAAGCCATCATCAGGGTGGCCAATATACGCAGAGCCTGCTGCGCCTGCAGCAAGTTGAAAGCGCTCCAGCTCGCATTGAGACCTTCGCAGGCCGAGAGCTGAGTGGCGGCCGCGCCCAGCGCCAAGCCACTGAACACAATCACGCAGAGCAGTATCGCAGCAACGAGCGCGGTGCGACATTTCATGTCCAAGTGTCCTTCCGTGGACCTTTTCCCGGATGGAAACTTACCTCACTTCTCGGGCACACTCCTTAACGTGGATTCAGAAGCGCAGATCCCTGCCGTCCATGTCGATGAGGGTCGCGGCACGCATCTCGGCCGGCTCCTCCGTCGGCTTGCTCTTGCAGGCGTCGTAATGATGGTGCTGCTTGCCTGCGTGAGCGCCTATCTTCGGCTAAGCGCTGCCGGAGTCGGATGTGTCCCCTGGCCCGCCTGCTATCAGCAGGCAGCAGCAGCCGAGGCTCAGCATCACCCCATAGCCCGTCTCGCGCACCGGGTCCTGGCGTCGACGCTGGGAGTCGTGGTGCTGATGATCGTGCTCACCAGCGTGTCCGTGCGGCCCAGGCGCTTTGCCGTAATGGGGACGGCGTTCGCAGCGCTCGCGGTCACGCTGGCGCTTGCGGGCTTGGGACGCGTTACGTCGATGGCGGCGAACACGTCCGCCGTTGCGCTCGCGAACCTGCTCGGCGGTATGGTTCTGGCTGCACTGCTGTGGTGGCTGGCCCTGCGCGCCCGGCGCGACCCAGAACCGGCAAACTCCCAATCGCGCTGGCGGGCGAGCGTGGTTGCCGTGATCGTCCTGATTCAGGTCGGACTGGGCGCGCTCATCAGCACCACGCACACGGCGCCGGCGTGTCCGACCTTGCCGCTTTGTGTGCCCGCAGCATCGGACCTACCCGCCGTCCTGCACGTATGCCATCGCGTGCTCGCCATCGCGCTGCTGGCCGCCGCAGGCGCGCTCGCGGTAACTCTGCTGAGGCGCGGTGGTCACGCTGCGCGCTCCGCGCTGGCCCTAGCGGGATTGCTCTTGGTCCAGGCGGCTTCCGGGACACTGATGATCGCGTTGGACTTCCCTCTCTGGCTCGCGTTAGCCCATAACGCCGGAGCGCTGCTTCTGCTGCTTGCTGCGGTGTGGGTGCTCGCGGGCTGAATCGCTCATCCGCCCACGCCGGGCTGTGGCAGAATAGCCCGGTCCGAGTGGCGCACTCCAGCTCACTTGGCTTAGCGCTATGCCACCGTGAAGCCGGAACTCAAAGTCAGCGCGTTCCTAGCGAACCTGCCACTGTTCAAAGAAACCTCGCCCGAGCAGATCGACCGCGTCGCCCAGGGCACGCGTGTGCTGCACTTCGCGCGCGGCGAGATGCTGTTCCACCGCGGCGATCCATGCGAGGGGTTCCACCTCGTCGTCTACGGACAGGTCAAGCTTGCCCTGAGCTCCCAGCAGGGGGCAGACAAAGTAGTGGAAGTCATCGGGCCGGGAATGAGCTTCGGCGAGGCGGTAATGTTCCTCGAGAAGCCCTATCCGGTCTACGCCCAGACGCTCTCGGACAGTTTGCTCCTGCACGTGAGCAAGAGCGTCGTGTTTGCAGAGATCGAACACAATCCTCAGTTCTCGCGCCAGTTGCTCGGCGGGTTGAGCCGGCGACTGCACGGACTGATAAGCGACGTGGAGGCCTACTCGCTGCGCTCGGGGACGCAGCGCGTGATCGGCTACTTGTTGCGCGACGTCCAGGTTTCCGAGCCCCAGGGCAACCAAGGTGAAGTGATGCTGCCGATAGGCAAGGGAGTCATTGCCTCTCGGCTGAACCTCACCCCGCAACACTTCTCGCGCATCCTTCACGAATTGACGGCGCAGGGGCTGGTCGCGGTAGACGGCCGTAGGGTGGTGATCGCGGATCTGGAGCGCCTGCGTGCCTACGACTGAAACGCGCAGGCGATTCTCGAACAATACAGGTTGACCTATGTCAAAGGTCAATCGCAGCGCCACGGTCTCGCCTGAGCACTGCCCTTCAGAAGCGGCTGCGCATCGGTCGATGCATCGCGCGGTTGACCTGGGTCAAAGCCGTAGTATAAGGTCAGCCTCAGAATCCTTATCACATTGGATGGGAGCGCGCCATGAGAACCGCCCTGAATGTCATCCGCGACGAGCATCGCAGCCTCTCGGCCGTTCTGCACGGTTTGCAGTACCTCGTCAACGACGTGCGCGAGGGGAGGCGCAAACCCGACTTCAAGGTTCTGCGTGCGATGGTGCACTACATCGACACCTTTCCGGAGAAGCTGCACCACCCCAAGGAGGATCGCTATCTGTTTGCCCGGCTGCGCCAGCGGAGCACGGAGGTAAACAGCGTGCTCGACCAGCTCGAAGCAGAGCACATCCATGGCGCCAAGTTGATACGGGACCTGGAGCAGGACCTGCTGCGCTGGGAGATGGGCGGAGACGAGAACTTCACCGCCTTCGCCGAGAAGGTGACGCAGTATGCCGACTTCCACTGGCACCACATGCGTCAGGAGGAGGAGGTCATCCTGCCACTGGCGGAGCGCGCACTGACCGACGAAGACTGGCGCGAAATCGATGCAGCGTTCGCCGGGAACGTCGATCCACTAATCGGCGAAGACATCGGAAAGGATTTCGATCGCCTGTTCAAGCGCATCGTCTACATCGCCCCACCGCCGATCGGGGTTGGTGGAGAGACCTAGAGAAGGCGCGGAGTTGCGGTCCTGCGCCCTCAGCACCAGGACAACTGACCGGGGGCGCCTTCGAGTAATTCTCGGATGTTCGCCTCGATGATGCGATAGCCGACGTTGCCGCTCAGCCGCTGGCGGCCCTCGTTGAACAGCAGAGTGGGGCTGGCCTGAATGCTGTGAGTGCGGGCCAGGTCTAAGTCGCCGCAGAGCGCTGCGTGGGCGGACCCGGTGTCCAGGATGTTCTCGATCTCGGCGACGGGCAGTTGAATCTTCTCGGCAATCCCGAGCAGGGTCCCGCGCTGCGCAACATCGGCGCCGTCCTTGAAAAAGGCTTCGCGTACCGCCCAGGCGGCGCGGGACAACGCGCCTGGGGCCGCCCTGCCGTCAGATTCGAGCCGCCTGACCGCACACAGGAACAGGTGACTCGGCATCGAGGACTGCGGTGTGGTGCCACCCCAGACCCGGGGATCGAGTGCCACATGCCCGAACTTACTGCACACGGTCTTGACATGCTCGCTGTAGCCCTGCGCGCCGCCGCGATCCTTCCAAGATGCCTCCATTTTCTTGGGAACATCTCCGAAGACGTGCAGGTAGCGGTACTCCAGCTCCACCGACCCAGCGAAATTCCTCAGCAGCTCGTCGATACGGATTTGCGAGACGTACGCCCAGACGCAGAGCGTATCCGAAAAATGCATGATTCGAATGGGTTGCATCAGCCTACGGTGTTCTCTCCTGTTCTTGGAGTGTTCAGCCCGTCGGGGCGCCCTCCGCTAGCGTCCACCCGTAATAACGCGAACGGCGAGCCTCACCAACGCCCGAAAATTGATGTTGCTCTTCTACCTTTCGGTCGGGTTGACCTAAGTCAAGCAGTATGGCGAACGGCAGGAGCAGCCCCGGCCCCAGGGATGGTAGAAGGGCAGGTTGAGCCCCGAGCCCATGCCGATCTCCAGCACGTGTCCCTCGCCTGAGGCACGAGTTGTTTCCGATACCGCGTCACCTGCTGGTTCCTCATGGTGAGGTCCAGTATCCGCGGGAGGATCCAGTGTCCATAGAGGCTCACGCGCTTGGCCCTCTCCAGTGCAAAGTTTTATAGGCGGGCAACTGCTCATCAAATACGGCCCCAGGCGCACCGCAGCCGACGCGCTCGCGTCACGTACAAAGCTTGATCCTGATCAAGATTGCCCCCTATACAGGCGCTAGCATCACCCAATCAATGGGGAGTGCCATGTTCAGTCAGCCGATCGGAGACGTGATGGAGCAAAAAAAGCTTCTCACTGCCCCGCCGCAGACCACCGTCAGCAAGGCCGCCAAAATGATGGCCAAAAGAAATGTCGGCGCAGTCATGGTTGTCGACGACCGGCGTCTCGTCGGAATCTTCACCGAGCGCGATGCCGTATTCCGTGTCATCGCGCGAGATTTGGATTCCCAGACCACCCGTCTGGCCGACGTGATGACGATAGAACCCAAAACGGTCTCTCCGGACAAGTCCTTCGGATACGCGCTTCTCATAATGCACGAAAACCGCTTCCGCCACTTACCCGTGATCGAAAACGGCAAGCTTGTCGGAGTGGTCTCGGCTCGCAATGCGCTGGATCCCGACTTGGAGGAGTTCGTATCCGAATCGGAACGGCGAAGACATATCTCGCGCGAGAGGACTTGAGCTCGCCGCATCTCGAAGATGAGTTGTATTTTGTCGTAGGCGGCCGCGCGAAGTTACGAATCGGGGAGCAGGAGCGCGAAGTCAGCGCGGATAGAAGGAGCTCCCATTCGGGGAGAGAGGCTGTCACCC
>JBGPMS010000159.1:0-11959 GCA_041487115.1 Gammaproteobacteria bacterium | reverse complement strand
TGGGGGTGTTTGGATTGGGGGTTTCGGGGGGGGTAGCGCCGGGGGATGTTGTAGGGGTTTTGTGGCATGCGGGGGCGGTTCAACCTCGTTCAGTGTTTATGGTTTAGTTTTGCAGCTCAAAAGCACCCCCCTCTCCCCCATCACTGGGGGAGAGGGTTGGGGTGAGGGGGATCACCCTTCACCCTTCACCCTTCACCTCGTTGAACCGCCCGCGTATGTCACAATACCGCGTCCTCCTCGCCCGGCTCATCACCGCGCGGAACCCCCAATGCCAACAGCCACCATCTCCATTCCTTCGCGCGAACCCGTCATTGCGCTGACGGCGCTGCCTCCGTTGTCGCTGTACGTGCACATCCCGTGGTGCGTGCGCAAGTGTCCCTACTGCGATTTCAACTCGCACGAAGCGCGCGGGGAACTGCCGGAGCAACAATACGCGCAGGCGCTGATGGCCGATCTGGAGGTGGCGTTGCCGTCGATCTGGGGCCGGCGCGTGCACAGCGTCTTTTTCGGCGGTGGCACGCCCAGCCTGCTGTCCGCCCGCGTGCTGGACGAGATCCTGTCCGGCATACGGGCGCGGTTGCCGCTCGACCCAGGGGCCGAGATCACGCTGGAGGCCAATCCGGGCACCTTCGAGGCGGACAAGTTCGCGCAGTTCCGGCGGCTGGGCATCAATCGCCTGTCGATCGGCATCCAGAGCTTCAACCCGCGTCATCTCGTTGCGCTCGGGCGCATCCACGATGACCGCGAGGCACGCGCGGCAATCGAGATCGCCCGCGCCAACTTCGACAACATCAATCTCGATCTCATGTACGGCTTGCCCGGGCAGACCCTGCTGGAGGCCGAGGCCGATCTCGCGGCGGGAATCGAGTTTGCGCCTCGGCACTTGTCGGCCTATCACCTGACCATCGAGCCGAATACCTACTTTCACCGCTACCCGCCGCCTGTGCCGGGCGAAGCGCTGGCGGCGGACATGCAGGAGATGATCGAGGGCCTGCTGGCCGAGCATGACTACACGCACTACGAGACGTCGGCGTTCGCGCGGCCCGGGTACGAGTCGCGGCACAACTCCAACTACTGGCTGTTCGGCGATTACCTGGGCATCGGCGCGGGCGCCCACAGCAAGATCTCGTTTGCGGATCGCGTAACCCGGCAAATGCGCTGGAAGCATCCGCGCGAGTACCTGGACCGCACGGCCGCGGGCGAACCCGTGCAGCAGGAGAACGAGGTCGGTGCGGCCACGCTGCCGTTCGAATTCATGATGAACGCGCTGCGGCTCACGCGCGGCTTCCCGGCGCGGTTGTTCGAGGAGCGGACCGGTCTGCCGCTGCGCACGGTTGCGCGTGAGCTCGACGAAGCCGAGCGGCTCGGCCTCATTGTGCGAACCCACGCGCACCTGTCACCTACGCTTCGCGGGCAGCGGTTCCTGAATGATTTGTTGCAATTGTTCTTGCGCGAGCCCTAGCCCGCGCTCAAACGACGAAACGGCAGCGGAGAGGCGATGGACAGCGACAACCAGGAAATCACCGCCGACTCACAGGTAGCACGCATCTTCGAGTGGCGGCGCGGCTTCAACGCCATCCATTTGATCGACGTCGGCATTCGCGTGGGGTTGTTCAAGGCCCTGGCCGAGGTGCCCGGCGCGACCGGTACGGAACTGGCCCAGAGGCTCGCGCTGCACGCGCCTTTCGTCGAGACCTGGTGCAAGACCGCTTACGGGATGCAGCTCCTGGATGCGGACGAGGCGCTGCGCTATCGTCTGGCGCCCTATTTCGACAGCATCCTCGCGAGCCCGACGCATCCGCGCTACCTCGGGGGCTACGTGCGTCTGGGCACCGAGGTAGCCGCCGCGGACTTCCAGCGCTGCGTGCAGGCGCTGCGCACCGGAGAGGTCATGCCGTTTCAGGGACGGGGTGAGGACTTCGCGCAAGCCATAGCCGAGTCGACCTGGGGTCTGCAAGTGGTGACCGCCAAGAAGATCCTGCCTGGCCTGGACGGGCTGGCGCAGCGCCTGGAAGCGGGTGGCACGATTCTGGAGGTCGGTTGCGGCACGGGCAATCTGCTGGTGCAGCTGGCCAAGACTTTCCCCACGGCGTGCTGCATCGGGGTCGACATCGACGAGGAAAGCTTGGCGTTGGCCAGACAGCGCCTGGAGAAAGCCGGCATCGCGGACCGCGCGCAGGCGCGGCAGGGAACGGTGGGTCAAGCCGTGACGCCCGCGAGCGTCGACGCCGTGGCGATGGTGGAAGTGTTGCACGAGATCGCGCCGCACATCCGGCCGTCGGTGATCCAGGAAAGCGCCGCCGCACTCAAACCTGGCGGCTGGATGGTGATCGTGGACGAGACCTATCCTTCGACCCTGGAGGAGATGCGCAAGCCGGAGTTCCGCTTTCCGCTGATGACCGGCTTCGAGGAAATGGTCTGGGGCAACGTCCTGCCCACACGGGAGGAGCAAGAGAAACTGCTGCGCGATGCGGGGCTGACGGGAAGGATCGACCGCAGCATTATCGGTGAAGGCTTCACGGTGCTTACGACCCAGAAGCCGTAACGGCAGGCAATAGGCCGATCACATCAACACACGGGTTTGCCCATCGCCCATCGCCTAGATCGTATATCGGACGACGATCCTGGCGGCGCGGCCTCTGTCGGCGTTCCAGTGTGCGAAGTTGAAGCAGACTTCCTTAGTGGTGTCGGTGTGACCACGCTCGAAGGGCGCGTCGAGGAACCGGGCGCTTCCCGCGTCCTGGCCCGCCACCACGCGGCTCTCGGCCCAGGATTGCTGCGACTCCTCGGAGCGCGTAAACAACTGTACCTCCGACACCAAGGCACCGGCCGGGACCACCGCGCACACGGTGGCGCGCACGGCATCGGCTTCGGCGCAGGCTGCGTGATCGGCACCGGATGCGGGCGCCGGTCCCTTGCACGCGGGTAGCTGCACCAGCGCCTCTGCGCCCTCGGCGCCCCGCCGCCGCTCCTCGGACTGCCGCACCTGACTGTCCACCACCGACTGCGCGTTCAAGCGAACTTGCTCCAACCTGACGGTGGAGGCAGTCAGCGTCTGCAGTTGCTGCTGGAGCTCCTGGCGCAGCTCATGGGTCTCTTCGCGCCGCCCCTGGCCTAGATACTCCGAATAGGCGAAGCCGCCGACACCGGACGCCAGCATCAGCGTGAGCACCCATAACAGCGAGCGGACGCCGCCCTTCGACGCTACGTGACGGTCGCCGGACTGCTTCTTCCAGTTGATGACGAGTTGGAAGATGGCCGTGCCGATCGTGGCGATGGCGCCAATCATCGCGGCGAGGACGCTCTCGGAAATACCCACGGCGTTTGCTCCAGTCAGGGGAGCGGGCACTTGGCCCGCGCATTCAAGGACCTGTATCGGCCCCGCCGGCCCTTGCTTGAGCCGTCAACAGGGCACGTTCCTGAGCTGTAAAGCAAATTCTGTGTCAGCCGACCGGCCCCGCCGGCCCCCCGCTGCGCTGGAAGACCACGTCCCAGACCCCATGCCCCAGCTTCAGTCCGCGCTGCTCGAATTTTGTCAGTGGGCGGTAGTCTGGGCGGGGGGCGAACGCTGTGGCGGTGTTTTTCAGCGCTGGCTCGGCGCTCAGCACCTCCAGCATCTGCTCGGCGTAAGCTTGCCAGTCCGTGGCCAGGTGAATGTAGCCGCCAGGCGTCAGCCGCGAAGCCAGCAAGCGCACGAAGGGCGGCTGGATCAGCCGGCGTTTGTGGTGGCGCGTCTTGGGCCAGGGATCGGGAAAGAAGACGTGGATGCCGGCCAGCGCATCCGGCGGGATCATTCGCTCCATCACGTCCACCGCGTCGTGCTGTACCAGGCGAAGGTTGGGGAGCTGCTTCTCTTCGATCAGCTTGAGCAAGCCGCCTACGCCGGGCGAGTGCACCTCGATGCCGAGAAAGTTGTTGTGCGGATGCGCAGCCGCGATGAAAGCCGTCGTCTCGCCCATCCCGAAGCCGATCTCGAGGATTGTCGGCGCTGTGCGCCCGAACAGCACGGCGAAGTCGAGCACGTGGGGCGCGTAGGGGACGGCGTAACGACCGAGCAATTGGTCGTAGGCGCGCTTCTGAGCGACGGACATGCGCCCCTGGCGCAGCACGTAGCTGCGGATGGAGCGATGTGCGTTGGAGGATGGATTGCTCAGGCCGCCTTATCCTTCGCCGGCCCGATGACGCCGCCGGTGGGCGAGCTGGGCGAGGCGGAGTACAGCTTCTTCGGCATCCGGCCGGCGAGGTAGGCCTCGCGCCCCGCCTCCACCGCTTTTCTCATCGCGCTCGCCATCAGGACAGGGTCGTTCGCGGCGGCGATCGCCGTATTCATCAGCACGCCGTCGCAGCCCAGCTCCATGGCGATGGCAGCGTCGGACGCGGTGCCCACGCCGGCGTCCACCAGCACCGGAACCTTCGCTGCCCCGATGATGATCTCGAGGTTCCAGGGATTGAGGATGCCCATGCCGGAGCCGATCAACGAGGCCAGCGGCATCACGGCCACGCAGCCGATCTGCTCCAGCTGCTTGGCGATGATGGGGTCGTCGGAGGTGTACACCATCACCTGGAACCCTTCCTTCACCAGGGTTTCAGCGGCGGACAACGTCTCGACCACGTTCGGGTAGAGGGTCTGGGGATCGCCCAGCACCTCGAGCTTGACCAGCGAGTGCCCGTCGAGCAACTCGCGCGCCAGACGCAGCGTGCGCACCGCGTCCTGTGCCGAATAACAACCTGCGGTGTTGGGCAGGATGGTGAACCGGCTGGGCGGCAGCGCATCGAGCAGGCTCGGTTCGTTCGGGTTCTGTCCGATGTTGGTGCGCCGGATCGCGACGGTGACGATGTTCGCGCCACTCGCCTCCACTGCCGCGCGCGTTTGCTCGAAGCTCTTGTACTTGCCGGTGCCCACTAGAAGGCGGGACGAGTAGGCCTTGCCGGCGATGAGAAGCTGGTCCATGGATGAGTCCTCGCGGCTAACAGGTTGCGTCGAGCTCCTAACCGCCGCCGACCGCGACTACGATCTCGAGCCGATCGCCGTCGGCAAGCTGTTGTTGGTCGAACCGACCGCGCGGCACGATCTCCCCGTTACGCTCCAGCGCGACCCGCTTCCCGCCGAGCTGGAGGCTGGCGATGAGCTGGGCGGCGGTGAGCGGGGCCTCGAAGCGGCGGGGCTCACCGTTGACGGTGAGGCAGATCATGGTTCGGGCGAGCAGAGTGGATGGGCTCGATTCTAGCAGGATGCCGGCGTCGCCGACGATCGACAGCGGACTCTCGTGCGAGTCAATCCGCGCCGATCCTGCCTTCTTCCACCGCGTGGCAGGCGACCAGCGTGCCGTCTCGCCATCCCTTCAACTCCGGCCGCTCCACGCGGCAACGCGGGTTGGCGTGCGGACAGCGCGGATGAAACGCGCAGCCTGAGGGCGGGTCGAGCGGATTCGCCACTTCGCCCGCCACCGGCGTGCGCGGACGACCGCTCATCTCCAGATCGGGAATGGCGTCGAGCAGCATGCGGGTATAGGGATGCTGCGGCCGGGAAAACAGCGTCTGGGTGCCAGCCAGCTCCACCAGCCGCCCCAGATACATCACGCCCACGCGCGTGGCCATCTGTGAGACGACGGCGAGATTGTGCGAGATGAACAGATAGGTGAGGCCCAGCCTGTCCTGCAGCTCCTGCATGAGGTTGAGGATCTGGGCCTGCACCGAGACATCCAGGGCGGAGGTCGGTTCGTCGCAGATCAAAAACTCGGGCGCGGAGGACAGCGCGCGAGCGATCGAGATGCGCTGGCGCTGACCGCCGGAGAACTCGTGGGGATACTTCTCGCCATCCCTGGGCGCGAGCCCCACCTGCGTCAGCAGCTCGGCAACGCGCGCGCGCAGGTCCTGGCGGTGAATCGCCCAGCCCTGTGCGCGGATCGGTTCCGCCACGATGTCGGCCACCCGCCAGCGCGGGTTGAGGCTGGCGTAGGGATCCTGGAAGATCATCTGCATCCTGCGCCGGACCTCGGCGCTCCAAGCACCCGCGCGCGGAGTCTGGCGGTTGCCGTCGAACTCGATATAGCCGCGGGACGGCGTATACAACCCGACGATCAGGCGAGCGACGGTGGATTTCCCGCACCCCGACTCCCCCACCAGCCCTGCGGTCTCCCCACGCCGGATCTCGAGCGACAGGTTGTCCACGGCCTGCAGCAATTGCCGCGGCGCTGCCTCGATCAGACGGGTGAGCCACGGCTTCGAGACGTCGAAGTCGCGCCCCACGCCATGCAGGGCGACCATCGGCCGCGCGGCATCAGCGGCCGGCGTCACTCGCATACAGCCAGCAGGCAGCGAGCCGGTCACCGGTCGCGAGCAGAGCGGGACGCTCCCGATCGCAGCGCTCGAATCGCTGCGGACAACGCGGATGGAACGCGCAGCCTGGCGGGATCGCATCGATACGCGGCATGGCCCCGTCGATCTGCGCCAGTTGCGCGCTGTCGCGCCCGACCCCGGTGTGGGCGATCCGCGGGATCGAGCGCATGAGGCCGGCCGTATAAGGGTGGCTGGGCGCGTGAATGATGCTGCGCACCGGACCGATCTCCGCAATCCGGCCGGCGTACATGACCGCGACACGCTGCGCAGTCTCCGCGATCACGCCCATGTCGTGAGTGATGAGCATGACGGCCGCTCCGTGTCTCTGCGACAGGCGCTTGAGCAGCGCGATGATCTGCGCCTGGGTCGAGACGTCCAGCGCAGTGGTCGGCTCGTCCGCGATGATCAGGCGGGGCTCGGCGCACAGCGCCAGGGCGATGACCACGCGCTGCCGCATCCCGCCGGAGAACTGGTGCGGGTAGTGGTTCAGGCGCCGCTCGGCGGCGGAGATGCCCACCTCGGCGAGCAACGCGACCGCTCGATCGCGCGCCTCGTTACGCGAGACCGGCAGATGCGCCAGGATGGTCTCCGTGATCTGACGGCCGATCGTGTAGAGCGGATTGAGCGAGGTGAGCGGATCCTGGAAGATGGCTCCGATCCGCCGCCCCCGCAGTCGGCGCATGGCTTCCGGGGGCAGGTTGTCGATCCGGGCGCCTTCGAGCAGGACCTCGCCCGCGCCGATGCGTCCAGGTGGTTCCAGCAGTCCGATGATGGCCAGGCCGGTGAGCGACTTCCCCGCCCCCGATTCGCCGACCACGCCCAGCACCTCGCCCGGCTCGATGTGGAAGGATACGTCGTCCACCGCCACCAGCGTGCCGCGGCGGGTCGGAAACTCGACCCGCAGGTGCTTCACTTCGAGCAGCGGGGCCGGCATTCAAATCCTATTCGCGACACGGGACTGCGCCACTCCGAGTAGTCGCTGCGTGCTGTCGGCAAATGCGCTTCAGCGCAGCTTCGGGTTGAGAGCATCGCGCAGCCAGTCGCCCAGCAGGTTTACCGACAACACCAGCACCACCAGCGCGACGCCGGGGAACACGGAGATCCACCACTCCCCGGAAAAGAGGAAATCGTTGCCGATGCGGATCAAGGTCCCGAGCGATGGCGTAGTGGGCGGCATGCCCACGCCCAGGAAGGAGAGCGTGGCTTCGGTGATGATCGCGGTGGCGATGTGGATGGTGGCGATCACCAGCACCGGCCCCATCACGTTCGGCAGCAGGTGGTGCCGCATGATCGCGGCTGGATGCCGGCCGATGACACGCGCGGCCTGCACGTACTCCTTGTTCTTCTCGACCAGCGTCGAGCCGCGCACCGTGCGGGCGTACTGTACCCAGCCGGAAATGGCGATGGCCAAGATCAGCACGTACAGCGCGATGCTGCCGTAGGATGCGCGCGGCAGCGCGACGTGTGCCACGCCGTCGATCAGCAACGCGACCAGGATGGCCGGGAACGAGAGCTGCACGTCGGCGACGCGCATGATGAGCGCATCGAGCCGTCCGCCCGCATACCCGGATATCAAACCGAGGCCGACACCCAGCACCATCGACAGCAGTACCGCGGCCACGCCCACGCCGAGCGAGATGCGTGCGCCGTACAGGATCGCCGACAGCACGTCGCGGCCCTGATTGTCCGTCCCCAGCAGATGGCCTGCCTTCCCCTGGCCCGACCAGGCCGGCGGCATGAACGAGTCGAGCAGGTTCACCGAGGCCAGGTCGAAGGGATCGTGCGGGGCGATCCAGGGCGCCAGCAGCGCACCGCCGACGCACAGGAGGGCGAGCACCGCGTCCGCGATGGTGGCCGGGGAGCGCCGAAAGCTGTAGAACACATCCGAATCCCATACGCGAGCGAAATACCCACGGGCCGTGGCGTCCGGCGCTGTCGACGCAACCGGCGGTGTCACGCGTTCCCCCGCACAGCTTCACCTTTTCGCTCTTTCACCCTTCGCCCTTCACGCTTCATCTCATCACCACCCACTTGAAGTGGATGAAGTTGGTCGCGAGCTGCACCATCTCCACCGTCTTGCTCATCCCCCATACGAGCGGCTGCACGTGCAAGGGGAGGTGGCCGATATCCTCGGCGTGGATCTTGAAGGCTTCGGCGATCATGGCCTGCCGCTTGGCGGCGTCATTCTCCGCTCCGACGCGCATGACGAGGTCGTCCAGGCGCGGGTTGGAATAGGTACCCAGGTTGAACTGGCCACGGCCGCCGTCGCCCGGTGAGGCCATCACCGCGAACAAGGTGTTGTGGCTATCCAGGGTGACGGGTGTCCAGCCGAGCATGTACAAGGAGGTGTCGCGGCGCAGGATCTTGGGGAAGAACAGCGCCTTGGTCTCGGCGGTCAGATCCACCTTGACGCCGATGCGTGCGAGCATGGCCACGACGGCCTGGCAGATCTCGGCGTCGTTCACGTAGCGGTCGTTGGGGCAGTTCATGCCCACTTCGAATCCGTTCGGATAGCCGGCCTGGGCCAGCAGCTTCTTCGCGCCTTCCGGGTCGTAGGGCAGGCGCCGGTCGAGCTCAGGTACGTACCCGTTCACCACGGGCGCGACCATGAGCGCGGTCGGGACCGAAGTCCCGCGCATGATGCGCGATTTGATCGCTTCGATGTCGATGGCCTGGTAGAAGGCCTGGCGCACGCGCTTGTCCTTGAACGGATTCTTGCCTTTCACGTCGGAGAACAGCAGCTCGTCGCGCTTCTGGTCCATCCCCAGGAAGATGGTGCGTGCCTCCATGCCCTGCAGGATCTTGAGTCCGGGGTTGGCCTCGACGCGGGGAATATCCTGCAGCGGCACGGGCTCCATCATGTCGATCTCGCCGGAAATGAGGGCTGCCACACGCGTGGCGGCGTTGCCGATCGGCGTGAACACGACCTCAGCGAGATTGTGCTCCGGCTTGTCCCACCAGGAGGGGTTGGGCACCAGCACGGTGCGCACGCCCGGCTCGCGCGACTTCAGCACGAAGGGGCCGGTGCCGTTGGCGTGTGTGCTCGCGTAGTTTTCCGTGCCCTTGCGGACATCAACCGGACGCACCGCGCCATTCTTCTCGCACCAGGTCTTGGACATGATGAACCACATGCCGAGCATCTTCGGCAGGATGGGGAAAGGCTCGTGCGTGACGATGTCTATCGTGTGCGCGTCGATCCTGCGGATCTCCTTGATGGCGCCCACGTATATCTTCACGTCGGAGCCCTCGCCGCGCGCGCGTTCCAGCGAGAACAGCACGTCGTCGGCGGTGAAGGGCGTGCCGTCCTGAAACTTGACATCGGGGCGCAGGCGGAACCGCCATACCGTCGGCGCCGTCTGCTTCCAGTCGGTGGCGAGCGCGGGCACGGTCTCGAGCTTCTTTCCGCGCCCGGTCAACCCCTCGTACATGTTGCCGGTCAGGCTCAGCTGCACGGCCTCGTTGAACATATGAGGGTCCATGGACAGCGCATCGCCCTGGTCCGCGATACGGAAGGTCTTGGCCTGCAGCGGGCTCGCCGCGAGCCAGCACGCCCAGGCGAAGGCTGCCAGGCAAACGGCGATTCGGTGCGAAGGGGATCTCATGTCGGTCTCCACGGTTGCACGCTAGAGAGGCAGGGCCTGTTCCGCCAGCGCGGCCAGATAGCCGGCGCCGAGCGGAATCACCTCGTCGTTGAAGTCATAGCCGGGGTTGTGCAGGTAGCACCCGCTTTCCCCGCCGCCCTGCCCGAGCAGGAGGTAGGCGCCGGGGCGCACCTGCAGCATGTAGGCGAAATCCTCGCCGCCCATGGTCGGGTCGAGCTCGCGCACGACGTTGTCGTGGCCGAAGATCTGCTCCGCCACGTGCGCCGCGAACTCGGCTTCCCGCGGCGTGTTGACGGTGGCCGGGTAACCGCGGATGTAGTCGACCTCGGCGCTGCCGCCCAAACCCGAGGCGACCCCCGCCGCGATCTCGCGGATACGCTGCTCGGCTAGCGTTTGCGTGCTGCTACGGAATGTGCGGACCGTGCCGATCAGCTCGACCGCATCCGGAATCACGTTGAAGGCGCCGACCTGGCTCGTCTCCATCGAGCACACGCTGACGACGATGGCATCCAGCGGGCTCACGTTGCGGCTCGCGATCGTCTGCAGCGCCGTGATGATATGAGCGGCCACGACCACCGGATCCACGGTGAGGTGCGGCATCGCTGCGTGCCCGCCCTTGCCACGTACGTGGATGCGGATTTCGTCGGTCGCCGCCAGCACCGGGCCGGCCCGCACTGCGATCTGGCCCGGCGGCAGCCCCGGCCAGTTGTGCAGCGCGTAGACCTCGTCTGCAGGAAAGCGCTCGAACAGCCCCTCCTGCACCATGACGTTACCGCCGCCGCCATGCTCTTCGGCCGGCTGGAAGATCACGTATGCGGTGCCGGCGAACTCGCGGGTCTCGGCCAGGTAACGCGCGGCGCCCAGCAGCATGGTGGTGTGCCCGTCGTGACCGCAAGCGTGCATGCGCCCCTCGTGGCGAGACTTGTGCGGGCGCACAGCGGTCTCATGCATAGGCAGACAGTCCATGTCCGCGCGCAGGCCCACCGCACGAGCACCCGGGCACCGGCCCGGAATGACGCCCACCAGGCCGGTCTTTGCGATTCCGCGATGGACTTCGATGCCCCAGGCCGCCAGTCGTTCGGCTACACGCTCGGACGTGCGCGTTTCCTGAAAAGCCAATTCCGGGTGCGCGTGGATGTCGCGACGGAACGCGGTCAGCTCGGCCTGATAGCGGCGGATGTGCTCGACGGGATGGCTCATGCACGATTCCTCAATGCGCGGCTGCGGTCCGGTCGAGGCGCAGGCGCGGGTCGACCGCGTAGTACAGCAGGTCGACGACCAGGTTGATCAGGACGAAGAACAGCGCGATCAGGCACAGATAGGCCGCCATGACCGGCACATCGGCGAAAGTCACCGACTGGATGAACAGCAGCCCCATGCCCGGCCACTGGAACACCGTCTCGGTGATGATGGCGAAGGCGATGATCGAGCCCAACTGCAGGCCGGTCACGGTAATGACCGGCACCAGCGTGTTCTTGAGGGCGTGGCCGAAGTGGATGGCGCGATCGCTCAAGCCCCGGGCGCGCGCGAACCGGATGTAGTCGGTGCGCAGCACCTCGAGCATCTCGGAGCGCACCAGCCGCATGATGAGGGTCATCTGGAACAGGCCGAGGGTGATGGCGGGCAGGATCAGCGCTTTGAGTCCCGACACGGTGAGCAGCCCCGTGCTCCACCACCCGAGCGCCACCGTCTCGCCGCGCCCGAACGACGGCAGCCACCCGAGGTTAACCGCGAATACCAGAATGAGAAGGATGCCGATGAGGAAAGTAGGCAGCGACACACCCACCAGCGAAACGGCGAGCAGAACCTGCGACAGCCAGGAGCCGCGCCGCAGCGCGGTGTACACCCCCATCGGGATGCCGGCTGCCAGGGCCAGCAGCGCCGCGACGAGGGATAGCTCGAGCGTGGCCGGCAGCCGCTCGCGGATGAGGGTGGACACCGGCCGGAGCTGCCGCAGCGACAGGCCGAACTCGCCACGCACCGCGCGCGTCACGAAATGGGCGTACTGAACGTAGAAC
>JBGPMS010000158.1:0-12055 GCA_041487115.1 Gammaproteobacteria bacterium | reverse complement strand
GAGGTGACGTTCTTGGCCTTGTCCCCAAGGCTGTACATGATGATGCCGCAGCCGACCGAGCAATAGGGACAGGTGTTGCGTGTCTCGGTCGTGCGCAGGAGCTTGAATTCGCGGACTTCAGCCAGGGCCGCGGTGGGCGCGAAGCCCAAGGCTGCCAGGCTGGAGCCGCCCATGCCGGTCGCGCAGATCTTGAAGAACTGGCGCCGGGTGAGCTTGACGTCCATGATTTAAGGTCTCCCCCCGTAGTGGTTGTCGGTATTGGGGTGTCAGCCGTCTTAGGATCGGTCTTTTGTGGAAGTATATTGCAACCGTAGCGCCGCTGCATCGGTGTAGGGCGATATCCTGGAGCCCGTGCCTAGGGCAGATGACCGTCGTAGGGAATCATCGAAACCGCCGTCCAGCGTACCCTGGAAGGTCGTCTCCTGCGGGCTCGCAAGACGTCGGCGAGACGTAGCTGATCATCCCCCGGACCAGGGTTGAATTCACGCCTGCGATTGGCCACTGAGAAAAACTGCCCGGGGTCGTTTTCCAGAAGAAGCTTCTGACTCAGCATCAGGTCCGACAATGGGACTTCGGCTCGCGGAAGCGCGCAGTAGGAGTCACCCGTCTCCATGTGGATGACATTGAACATCGTGCTCGGCAGGATACAGAATCTCCCCCGTCCGGCGACGTCCACCGCGAAGTAGCCGTGAGATTGAAACTCCTCGCGTTGGGCCGGACTGAGGATCCGAAGCAGCAGCTCCCTGGCGCGCACCTCGGCCACGGTGGGGGGTGTGCACAGTGCAATACCCGGGCGCTCTCCCTTGTCTGCAGGACCATCGCGGTCCGGCGATGCGCTCCGGAGAGGTCCGCTGATGAATCGCGCCAGGGATCGGACGTTCATTGCTCAGCGATGCTCTCAACCGCCGACGATGCGCGGTACCAGGACGGTCTCGTTCTCGAGTGCGGAGAAGGCAGTCACCTTCTCATCCGCCTTTCCCTCCCCGCGGTTCACCTTGAAAGCGGTAGATCCTCCCGCAAGCATCCGCTCAAACCACGCCTGCGCTTGGGCCCGGGCTGACGCCGTCGCATCGGTATCGTCAAAGGCGATTACTCGGTCGCCCGAAGAGTCCAAAATGCGAATCGTCTTCATGACCAACCTCCGTGCATATTAACCAGCGGAACGGCCGCTGCAACCGCCAACGCCTACTCCGAACGCCCGACCGTTGTATCGGAGCGCTCCCCTGAACGATTCTCGGCCCTGCCATACTCCGGTCCGTCGCGATGTCTACCGGACGACAGTGACGGTGCAATGAGCATGGTCGATGACCTGCTTCGAGACCGAGCCGAGCAGCCAGCGCCTGAAGAACGTGTTGCCCCGATGGCCCATGACAATGTGATCGATGCCCTGCTTCTCCGCCTGATAGACGATCTGCTCTGCGGGGTGGCCCACCGCTACCTCGAACTTAGCGGCTAGTTGGGCACCGGTAAGCCTTTGTCTCAGCGTCGAGAACCGCTGCTCGAAGTACTCCTTGGCGCTTTCGAGCACGGCCGCGGTCTCGACCTCCTCGGGCGGCTCGGGTGGGCGGGCGACCGCAAGCACGTAGAGGTCGGCACTGACAGCCTGCGCCAGGCCTAGCGCGAAGTCGAACGCCTTCTCGGCCGGCGCAGAACCGTCATAGGCCACCAGGATGTGCTTGGTCATTTGATTGTCCTCACAGTCAAGCTCGCGTTTGCTTGTGCGCGGAAAGCTCTGCAGTGGCGAGGTCAGGAGCAGGCTCTTCGCTGGGAAGCAGATGTCGCGGGAAGAAGAAGGCATTTGCCACCAGCGTCGGCACAACGGCGCTTCCGATGACCGCTGCGACCAGGTACGAGTATTGATCGCCGTCGATAATGTGGTGCGTCAGCCCGAACAATGCGGAGATGCTCCCGAACGTAAGCCCGGTCGACATCAGCAGCGTAGTGTACGTCCCTTCCATCCGGGGAGAGCCGAACATGCGCGTGACCGGATAAACGCCGAGGACCTTGGTCACCATCTTCGCGGACAGCAGGACCAGGAATGTCACGGGCGCCGCCACCAGCGCCGGCAGCGAAACATAGGAGCCCGCCCGGATGAAGTAGAAGGGCGTGAGCAGGCCGAAGGTCAGCGTGCGCAGCCGGCGCACGAGGACATGGTCCTTGCCTACCGTGCCCGCCAGCACCATGCCCATCAGGTAGGCAGGCAGCACGGGTTCGCTGTCCGCCCATAGGGCCAGCGCGCCCAAGCCGAAAATGAACAGCAGAAGGAACTTCGCTTCCAGCTCGGAAGGCCGACCGCCGTAGCGCCGAAAGAAGCGTGGCGTAAGCCATGGCAGCACGCTGAACGCCCCGACACTGACTCCCGCGAAAATCAGGGTCTTGAGCGTAAATGGGGAGAACATCAGTCCCAGCGTAACGACGGTGCCGAGGTCGGTAATGAAGCATGCCGCCAGTACGGTCTTCCCATAGTCGGTGGTGTTGAAACCGAACTCGAGCATCACGGCATACACCACCGCAACGGACGTGGTGGACAGGGCAATTCCAGCGAGCCAACTGGCCTGGGCCGACCAGTTGAGTCCCCAGTAAGCCACCGCGGTACAACCGAGGAAGGGAGCCAGGAAGCTGACGAATCCGACCGTCGAGGCCTCCTTCCAGTTCTTGCGCATCACCGCCGGGTCCAATTCCGCGCCGGCTAGAAAGGTGAGCAACACGGCTCCAGTGGTGGACAGAAACTTGATCCAGGTCTGGTCTGTACCCAGCACCGAGGCGCCGATGGCCGCGCCGATGATGAGTTGCGCGACGGTCCCAACCACGATCTCCGACATCGCGGTGGCAATTCGCAGCCAGATGGACAGCAAAACGGCCACCAGGGCAAGCCCAAGCCACAGCGCGGCGAGCGCAAAGATTTCCGTCATGGCCGCGACCACGCGAGAATGCTGCCCGGCTGCGGATCAGTTCTCGCCATCTATCACACCAAAGTCCGCGGGCACCTTCGCGTAGACCATATGGATACCCTCCCCGCGTATCATCTCTATCAGCCGCTCGGCCTCCTCGTCGCTGACGATGAACTCCACTTCGACGGTGAGATCCGCGGTCAGCTCGAAGAACCGCTGCTCGTGGAGGATCCCGTGTCGCCCATAGCCGGAGATGGCGCGGAAGGCGGACCCTCCGTGGATACCCATGGCCTTCGCCTTGTTCAACACCCAGTCGTAGAGCAGTTCTCCGTCGCGTTTTCTCAGCTCATGGACATAGAACCTAAGATAAGTGCCCTTCATACACCCACCCTCCTTTCGCTCTGCAAGGAGCCAATCCAGGCCGAGGCCTCTGCGGGATGACTCCCCCCCGACGCCTCCTCGTGGATTGTCCTCAGGCACCCGCCAGGTAAAGCATAGGCAGGCCCAGCCTTCACGCTAACCCGGGCAGGCTCGCACGACCGGGCTGGAGCTTCACGCATGACCGATCTCATGCCGCCAACACCAGGTTCATGGTGCCAGCGAAGCCAGGCGCCAAGGGCGGCGCCGGTGCCTACAGCAACCAGTCCATTCGACATGAAAAATCCCCGGCTGACTGAGCGCGGATCGCTCGCCGGGGATCGGAGGAAGCACTAGCCCACTCGTTCCCCTAGAATCCGGCGAACCAGTAGGCATCATCAGCCTTGCGGCGGTTAAAGGAGGAATGCCATCTCCTAACCGCACTATAGCTCTTTTGCGCGGAATCTCAAGTGGCCCGGCTCGACGGCCGGGACCGCAGGTAGAGTTTGCGCAGGTTTGATGTAAAAGATGCTCTGCACGCGGCAGCTTGCGCGCAGGAACGGCACATCGTTGCCGCAGTGGCGCCAGTCCTGGTGCTGGCTCCGTGCGAAAGCTGGCGATCAGTTATCGGCAGAGGCGTCCGGTACCTCGGCGGCGTTCGCGTTCAGACCGGCGTTGTCGGAGTCCGCGCCGGCGCGGCGACCGACGCGCTCCACGCACACAGCCAGGAAATCCGACTGATGGCTTGCCGGCTCGCGCGGCGAATCGAAGACCGTCTGGGCCGCCTGAGTGAGCAGCGTCTCGTCTTCCTGGTCCTGCACGAACCAGCGCATGTGCGGCGGAAACTGCTGGATCACGAGAAGGTCGCCCTCCATCCGGTCGAGGAACGCTTCGCGCGTGATGCCGTAGTCCCGCGACATGGCGGCGTGCTTGATGAAGTCGCCGCCCTCGAGACACTCGTCTAGCGTCAGGTCGTGCGCTGCCGCCGTACAGGCGAGCCCGCACAGCACGGCAGCGAGCGTGAGTTGCTTTGCCAGGGTCGTGAGTTTCGCTTGCATAGCCCCTCCTCGAAGGAAGTCTGTAGTCGTCGTTGGCGGACCTGCCCCGCCTGCGGCCACACGTACTCGACGTGAGAGCGGATCCGTGATCGCAGACTAGCACCGGCTCGACTCGAAACACCTTCTGTTTCGGGCGACCGTTGGCAGAAACTTGCGCAAGAAACGAACCATGGTGCGCTGTAGCAACCGGCTGCGCCGCAGCAGTGCAAGCCGGGAACGATGCGCCCACGACCGGAAGACTCAACGCCGTTCCAGCGCGACCTGTACGCGGACGGTACCGGCGCGCTCGTGCCGTGCGACAACGCCGACCACGCCACCGCCCGGGGCTCTGACCACCCACTCCACCTTCGCCCGGTTGTCGGTCACATCCCCGCTCCAGCCCGCCCAGCTGCTCGGCGTGACGGGCTTATAGGCGCGCCCCTCGAGTTGCCCCAGTTCCTCGCGCGGCCTGCCCGTTTCCAGCGTCGCGCCGGCGGGCACCTCGATCTCGCACACCACGCCGCGCGTGATCTTGTTGTTGAGCGCCCGCTTGGTGACGTAACTCGGCAACCAGCCGGTGTTCTGAACCACCAGGCGCACTCGCCAGGTGTCATCGCCGAGCGGCGTTGCACTCGCGTCGTGCACCTCGAGCCGGGGCGAGATCAGCAGGTGCCAGGTCAGCCACGCGGGGAAGCGCTCGATCTCCTTCTGCAGCAGCGCGTGCGGCGGGTTGCTCCAGGTGTAGAGCGAATCCCAGCCGCCCAGCTCCAAAGCCCCGAGCTGCGGGTGCTCGAACGGGTACCAGCGTACGAAGCCCTTTCCGCCCAGCACTTCGTCGTTCCACTCGAGCAGCTTGAGGTCATCGGCTACCGGGTGCTCGCGATACCACTCGATGAACTTGTAGTCGCCGATGCCGGCCTGGCGCTGCGGACTCCAGATCTCCACCGTCCAGGCGAACACGCCGCCGTGGTCGTACATCCAGTCGTCGAAGGAGCCGGTGATGACCTCCTTGGGGTGATAGCGGAAGTCGTGGAACACGGAGATGTTCGGGTAGCCGGTCAGCTCGGTACCGCGCGCGCCGATCTTCTGGTAGGTCCACAGGTCGTCGGCCGGCAGCTGGTCGTCGGCCTGATGCGAGAAGGGCCGCAACAGTACACCGCTGTAGGTGTGGAAGGCCACCGCGCCGGTGATGTTCGGATGCGACGCGATGAACCTCACCGCCGCCTGGACCTCGGGCTCCGACACCGGAAAAGGACCGGCGCCGAACTGCTCGTGCTCCTGCCGCCATCCCGCCGGGAAGTTCCGGTTGAGATCGAGCTGCTCCTTGTGCGGCTGCAGCCGGATCAAGCTGCCGTCATAGTGCTCGAGCCGGCCTTCCGGCAGAAGCCGGTAGTAAGTGCCGCCAGTCTCCGCGGGGTCGCGCCGTACCAGCAGGCGCGGGTCCTCGTCGGCCACCTTCCACGGACCGTCTGCATCGCGGATGCGCATGGTGAGCACACGGCCATCGCCGTCCACGTCCTCGCGCGTCAGGCCCCCGATCGGCTCTTCGTCGTGGGGATAGGGCCGCGTGCTCGAGCGGATCAAGCGCGGAGCATCCGCCAGAGCCCACTCGGCACCGTCCGGGTTCAGTCGCGCACAGACGTAGAACACGCGCGTATCCAGACAGCGCGTGACATCCGGATCGGCAGCGTAGCGGGTGACGAGGTGATGAATCAGGTACAGGCAGGCCATAGAGCCGGCCACCTCGGTCGCGTGGATGTTGCCGTCCACCCATAGCGCCGGCTTCTCTCGATCCGGGCCGGCGGCGAAGTTGGTGATGGTCGCCAGCCAGATGTCGCGCTCCTCGAAGCTGCGCCCGATGCTTTCCACCCGCAGCAGTTGCGGATGCGCGGCGGCCAGTTCCTGGAGGATGCGGGTCAGATCGGCATAGCGATAGTAGGTATCGAAGCGAGGTTCGGCCATGTGCGCACCGGATGCGGCAGCAAAAGAAAACGGCCCGCATCAAGCGGGCCGTTGCATTCTACGTCGGCGCGGCGGATCCGACGTCACAGCTTCGAAATCGCAACTCAGCGGCTGCCGCCTGCCGGCTTGGCCGGTGACGCGGGCTTTTGCGCCGGCTTCTTTTTGCCGTGCGGACGGGTGTTGCCGTAGCTGCCGGCGAAGATCTTGCCACGGCGCGTGCGAAGGTCGCCTCTGCCCATGCTTGCGTTCTCCCAGATGAGTGAAAAATCGACAGGTGCGCGATGCTACCAGCTTCGACGCGTATGTTGAAGCCGGGGTTCAGCCGGGGCCCCCAAATCGCCCCGGATCCAGCAGGCCCAGCAGATCCCGCTCCACCGGCAGCGGTTCACCGGTCGCCTGGCATGCGACGATTTCCGCCAGCAGCGGCGCCCACGTCAGCCCGCGCGAGGCGAGCCCCAGGCACGCGAACAGCCCGGCCTCCCCGCGATCGGCTCCAGCCAGCGCGACCGGGCCCACCAGCGGCATTCGATCGGGGCTGACGGCCCGAAACCCGACCCGCCCGTCCAGCGCTGCGGGTTCCAGTCCAGCGCCAAAACCGGGCAGCAGGCGCGTCAGGCGCTCCAGATTGCCGCGGTGATCCTCCAACGTCGGTCGGGGGTCGTCGCTGTCGGCGTTGTAGCTGGCGCCCACACAATGGAAACCCTGTGCGGCCGGCGTGATGTAGCCCTCACGACAGACCGGCGCCCGCAATACCACGCTGGATTTCTGCGGGACGAGACTGACCTGCCCGCGCGTCAGCGCCAGCCGCAGTCCTTCGCACCCGGGCAGCAGGCGCGCATCGCATGCATTGGCCAGGATGACGACCGGGGCGCGGGCCAACGAGTGGCCGAGCGCATCGAGCACTTCCCAGCCATCGCCGATTCTGCGCAATTGCGCCGCCTCGCTGTTGAACGAGCAGCGGACCGCCGCACCCGCGACCGCGAGAGTGGCACGGCAGACGCTGGCGGGATCGGCCCAGCCGGCAGAGGGCAGCCACCAGCCCGGGCCAGCGACCGGAACGCCGGCAAGAGCGCTGCCCTGCTCGCGGTCGACCGGCCGCGCTAGTTCATCCCCAAGCGCGAAGGTTTCTGTGATCCGGCACTGACGCTCGAAGTGCGCTTCGTCCCGCGCCAATTGCAGCACGCCACTTCGCTCCCAGGTGGGTGCGTGCCCGGCACGCGACAGTCCGGTCAGCCAGCGCACGGCGTTGATGCACGACTGCACGGTCAGGCGCGTGAGTGGATTCCAGTCGAGTGAGAAGGCAGGCATCAGGACCCCGGCCGCGTTGCCGGAAGCTTCCTGCGCCGGTGCTCCGCGGCGTTCGATCAGATCGATATGCCACCCGCGCGTTGCCAGCTGCGCCGCACAGGACGTGCCGGCCAATCCGGCACCGATCACGATCGCCTCCCGGTGTGCAGTCCCTCCCTCCTTCGCTCTATAGGGAGCGATGCAATACGCCGTCAGCATTTCGCGCTTGCGCCCGAATCCGGCACGGCGTTCGACCTCGAAGCCCGCCGCAGCGAGGCCCGAGCGGACAGCGCCCGCCACGCTGTACGTAGCGGCGGTCGCGCCCGGCCGAGCGAGCCGGGCCAATTCGCGCAACACGCTGTCGGTCCACATGTCCGGATTCTTCGCCGGCGCAAAGCCGTCGAGATAGAACGCGTCAGCGCCCGCATCGACCTGACGCAGACTGTCCAGCACCTCGCCGAACAGCAGGGTCAGCTTCACTCTGCCGCCATCGAAGCTCAGCCGGTGAAAGCCGGGAGCTAGAGGCGGGTACTCCTCGATCAGCTCGCTTGCCAGCGCAGCAAGCGCGGGCCAGCTGGCCAGCACGCGATGCAGACCTGCACGCCGGAACGGATGCTTCTCCACCGAGATGAAATGCAGGCATGCACCCGGAGCCACGGTCTCGCGCCACGCCGCCCACGTGGCCAGGAAGTTCAGGCCCGCCCCAAAACCGGTCTCGACGATCACGAAGCGCGGCCGGTCGCGCCAGCGCTCGGGCAGACCGTTCCCACTCAGGAACACGTGACGAGTCTCGTCCAGCGCGCCTGCGGCAGAGGCGTAGACATCGTCGAACCGCTTCGAATAGAGCGTGCCGTCGGCCAGGAATTCCGGCTCGGTGGGCACCAGAGGGCGTGGGGGGATCATCGCAGCCTGGATCCCGCACGCCAATCCTTCACGCTGAATTCCTCCGGTCGAGTCCGGCCTCGACAGGTGCGTAGGATACCCTCGGTCGCACCGATGTGGAGATCCGAACGGCGAGCCAGCCAGCCATCGGGATTCAGGGCAGGCGCTCAACGCGAGCGGCAAGTCTCGAACCGATCATGGTTGCGCGTCGGCCAACGCCTCCGCAGGCGACTCCTCGGCAATGTCTTGTCTGATCGGGAGCCACACGTTAAAAGTCGTTCCCGCACCGATGCGGCTCTCCACTTCGATGCGCCCGTGATGCTTGGCTACGATCGTGTAGGAGACGGATAAGCCGAGGCCCGTGCCACTGCCAACCGGCTTGGTAGTGAAGAACGGGTCGAAGATCCGGCTGAGGTTCTCGGGGGAGATCCCCGCTCCGCTATCGGAGATGCTGACCCACACCCATTCACCGCGGCTACCCGTCGCGATGGTGATGAGTCCGCGGCCGGAGATAGCTTGCGCTGCGTTGGTTGTGAGCCTCTTCGAGCCGATCGATCAGCTTGCGCTGCTCGGCGCGCTCGGTCTCCAATTCGGAGATGGCCTGATCGAGATCGAGGTGAAACAGCGCGGCTTCCGAACAATCCTGGATCGTCAGGCAGATGTACCGAGCGCTGCCGCCCTCCACCCTCGTCGGCTGAAAGGTGCAGCTCTGCCGCATGTATCCGAACCGCCCGGTGAGCGCGCGATAGTCGGGGAATTGGAACAGGTACGGCCGGTGCTGCCAAGAGGTGAATGCGGAGGTCTCCAACAGAAACACATTCTCGATCTTCTTCTCCAGCCATCCTCGCGGCAGATCGGGAAAGCACTCGAACAGGTTGCGCCCCACCACCTCCGCCGCCGGGCGTGCGCTGTGCACGGACATGAAGCCGTTCCACATCACGATGTTCCTGTTGCGATCCAGCACCACGATCCCGACATCCAGCTGGTCGAGGATGGATTCGGGCAACTGCGCAGGCGCGCCGGCCTGCATCATGCGGACTCCAGTATCCGCGTCAGCGCATCGCTCAGAGCCTGCATTTCGGTGTCCGGGATCACCATCAGGATATGGCAGGCAAAGCTGCGGTGCTCCAGCTGGAAGTTGACCTCGAGCAGCAGGGCGGACTTCCACGCGATGCCGTCGAGGCGCAGAAGGCTCGAGACCGGCACTGCCTTGGCGACCAGTGAAGGGGGCGAAAAGCCGATCTCCGAGTCGAGCTGGCGCGCGATGCTCCCCAGACATGCCCCGACCAGGACTCCCGTGATGTCCAGTAGGATCTCAATCTCGGTCGCCTGATCGGGCGGCTGATCGTATCCCATCATCCCGGCAAGGTCGCCGAACCGCTCCCCGCTGAAGATGCAGATCGCTTCGCCGCGCATGCGGCTGTGGAACGCCTGGCGCACCGCCGACACGTTGCCCTGGCTCGCGAGCTCGGCCATGCTGTCTGCCACATGCTCGCCAGCGCCTCTGCGCCGTTGGTCGCCTCCGTGACGGACACATCCCAGCTTTTCGGCAAGGCCGTGATCGACATCTTTCGGGCCAGCGCCGAATCATCGACAACGAGGATGGGAACGGTCATATCGCATCCCTCAACTGGAACTCGGGCGACAATCGAACGGGGGGCAGCAATCCTCACATGCCGGCGGCACGAGAAGGACCTGCCGCACCACCGTTAACGGCAAATAACGCGCAGGTTTAACCCTTTTCGGCCTGCCGGGGCTGGCCCCGGCGTTGCGCTGGGGACGTTGATCGCCAGCGTGCCTCCGCCTACCCTCTCCCGGACCCTCACCCTACCCTCCCCCAGAGGGAGAGGGATCTTATCTCTGCTGGAGAGGGACCTTATTTCTGCTGGATCAGGCGGCTGATCACCGGGTGATATTTCTTCCCCTGGCCGGTCTCGATGGCCTCGCTCAACCAGCCGTCGGCGGTGCGCGCACCGCGCGCGTCGACGCCGGTTTCGCGCGCAAGCTGCAGCGCATAGGCCAAATCTTTGCGCGCATACTCGACCGAGAAAGCGCGCTCCGGAAATTCGCCTGGCAACATGGCCTTCATGCCGTGATTGCGCAAGGCGAAGCTGTCGGCCGAACCCTTGGACAAGGCGTCGAACAGCAACGCCGGATCGACGCCCGCGCGCTCGCCGATCGCCTTGGCTTCGGAGATCGCGACCACCGTCTCGAACAGGACCATGTTGTTCAGGATCTTCACCACTTGCCCGCAGCCGACAGGGCCACAATGCGTGATGTCGCTGGCAAACGTGGCGAGCAGCGGCCGCACACGTTCGAAGACGTCGAGGTCGCCTCCCACCATCACCGCCAAGGTGCCCGCCTCTGCGGCAGCGCGGGTGCGTGCCACCGGCGCATCGACGAACCGGGCGCCGCGCTGGGCAAACTCGGCAGCCAGCGCACGCGTGATGTCCACTGGCGACGTGCCGAGGTCCACAACGGTCTGACCCGGACGTGCCATAGCGAGAAGCCCATCGGGCTCACGGGCCAGGTCGCGTACGATCTCACCCGACGGCAGGGACAGAAACATGATATCGGTGCCCTCGCATGCTGCAGCCGCCGAATCGGCTGCGCGCACGCCCTCCGCACCGAGTCGCTGCAAAGGCGACGGATCGCGGTCGTACCCGCGCACCGGCAGGCCCGACTTGCGCGCCAGATTCCGGCAGATGGGCTCGCCCATCACGCCCAGGCCGATGAAACCGATCGTCTTGAAACTGCTGGTCGTGCTCATGTGTTGTAGCGATCCCGTTTATGGATTGTCGAGACCGAAGTAGATCCCCTTCGTCTGCTGATACAACCGCAGGCCGGTGAGTCCTTTTTCTCGTCCCAGGCCGCTTTCCTTGAAGCCGCCGAACGGCGTCGCAATGGATAGCTGCTTGTAGGTGTTGATCCACACGGTGCCGGCTTCCAGCGCGCGCGCCACTCTCCAGGCACGCTTGTAGTCCGCCGTCCAGATACCTGCGGCAAGACCGTACACCGAGTCGTTCGCCTGTGCGATGACGTCCTCTTCATTCTCGAACGGGAGAACGCAAAGCACCGGCCCGAAAATCTCCTGCTGGGCGATCGGGGCTGAATTGTCGATGCCGGAAATCACGGTGGGGAGATAGAATGCGCCCGTCGCCAGGCGGGCATCGGCGGGCGCACCGCCGCCGATCAATACTCGAGCACCGGCAGCTCGTGCGCCGTCGACCAGTCGCGCGATGTGTTCACGATGCGCGAACGATGCGATTGGACCCATCTGCGCACCGGCGGCATCGGGCAGGTCCACGCGAAGGTCGCGCGCCTTGGCGACCAACAAGTCGACCACGCGGTCATGGACTCCCCGTTGCACGAACAGGCGCGAGCCGGCCACGCACGATTGGCCGCTGCCTTCGAATATGCCGCCGGCAACGGCCTCGACCGCGGCTGCGAGATCGGCATCGGCAAACACGATGTGGGGCGACTTTCCCCCAAGCTCCAGCGCCACCGGCATGAGTTTCTGCGCCGCAACCGCCGCCACGCGCCGTCCGCTGGCCGTGCCTCCTGTGAACGAGACCATTTTTACGCCCGGGTGTGCGACCAGCGCTGCGCCCACTGTCGCGCCCGTGCCCGGCAATACGT
>JBGPMS010000157.1:0-12082 GCA_041487115.1 Gammaproteobacteria bacterium | reverse complement strand
CGTGGGAGTGAAGTGCAGGTACACGTTAGTGTGCCGCCTGAACCAGCGGTCCCGCTTGGGCTCGTGCGTCTGCAAGTGGTCCAGGATCACGTGGATCTGCTTGTCGGGGTAGTGGGCAATGATCTGGTTCATGAAGTCCAGAAACTCCCGGCGCCGCCGGGGGGGTGTAGTGGCCAGCCTTGACCAGAGCTGTGGCCACCTCCAAGGCGGCAAACAAGGTTGTGGTCCATGGTCCTTGGAGCCGTGGGCAAACCCGCTCAGGGCCTTGCCATTGGGCAGGCGAAGCCAGCCCTGTGCGCGCTCCAGCGCCTGGATCGAAGGCTTCTCATCTACGCTGAGCACCGCCGCATGCTCGGGCGGGTTCAGATACAACCCCACCATGTCGGCGGCCTTGGCTGCAAACGCAGCATCGGTGCTCACACACCAACTGTGGCGCCGCTCCAACGAGATCTGGCGCGCTCTGAGTACGCGCCAGACCTGATGCTTGGACACATCTCCGAGCGCCGCGGCGACCAGTCTGCCGTTCCATGCAGCGTAGCCCTCCGGAGCAGGCTCATCGAGCTTGGCCAGAATACGCGCCTCTGCCTCCTGCTCGTAGCGCTTGGGTTTGCCCGCACGCGCCGCGTCTTCCAGTCCCGCCAATCGCTCAACCAAAGGGTGCTCGACCGCTCACCCTAACGCCATTCTCGCGGGGCAGAGTTAGGGCGGGGGAATCGATACTGCTAATATCGGCTCGACTGAGCGAGAACGCTCTTATTCTAATCAAGCGTACACGATACGATGTATAAACAAGCCAAAGAGGAGGAGACCATGGCCAAGATGAGGGCGGTAGAAGCCGCCGTGGGGGTGCTCGAGAAGGAAGGCGTCACAGCGGCCTTTGGCGTACCCGGCGCAGCCATCAACCCGTTCTACGCGGCGATGCGCAAGGCCGGAACCATCCGCCACTACCTGGCGCGCCACGTCGAGGGCGCCTCGCACATGGCCGAGGGCTATACCCGCGCCAAGGCCGGCAACATCGGCCTGTGCGTCGGCACCTCAGGGCCGGCGGGCACCGATATGATCACCGGCCTGTACTCGGCCTCGGCCGACTCGATCCCGATCCTGTGCGTCACCGGCCAGGCGCCGCGGGCGCGCCTGTACAAGGAGGATTTTCAGGCGGTCGACATCGAGTCCATCGCCAAGCCCGTGACCAAGTGGGCCGTCACCGTGCGCGAGCCGGCGCAGGTCCCGCGCGCCTTCCAGCAGGCCTTCCACCTGATGCGCTCCGGGCGCCCGGGACCGGTGCTGATCGACCTGCCGTTCGACGTGCAGATGGCGGAGATCGAGTTCGACCTCGACACCTACGAGCCGCTGCCGGCCTACAAACCCAAGGCCACTCGCAAGCAGATCGAGAAGGCCCTGGCGATGTTGAACGAGGCGGAGCACCCGCTGATCGTCGCCGGTGGCGGCATCATCAACGCCGACGCCTCCGCGCTGCTGGTCGAATTCGCCGAGATCACCAACGTGCCGGTGATCCCGACGCTCATGGGCTGGGGCACCATCCCGGACGATCATCCTCTGATGGCGGGCATGGTGGGACTGCAGACCTCGCACCGCTACGGCAACGCGACGATGCTCGCCTCCGATTTCGCGCTGGGCATCGGCAACCGCTGGGCGAATCGCCACACTGGTTCCATCGACGTCTACACCAAGGGCCGCAAGTTCGTGCACGTCGACATCGAGCCGACCCAGATCGGACGCGTATTCGCCCCGGACTACGGCATCGTCTCCGATGCGGGCGCGGCGCTGGAGCTGTTCGTAACGGTTGCCAAGGAGCTCAAGGCCGCCGGCCGGCTCAAAAATCGCACGGCGTGGGTGGCGGAATGCCGCGAGCGCAAACGCACGCTGCTGCGCAAGACCAACTACGAGAACGTCCCGATGAAGCCGCAGCGCGTGTACCAGTGCATGAACAACGCCTTCGGCAAGGACGCCTGCTACGTCAGCACCATCGGGCTGTCGCAGATCGCCGCCGCGCAGTTCCTGCACGTGTACAAGCCGCGTAACTGGATCAACTGCGGCCAGGCCGGTCCGCTGGGCTGGACCATCCCTGCTGCCCTCGGGGTACGCGCCGCCGATCCCGACCGCAAGATCATCGCGCTGTCGGGCGACTATGACTTCCAGTTCATGATCGAAGAGCTCGCCGTGGGGGCCCAGTTCAAGCTGCCCTACCTGCACATCGTGGTGAACAACTCCTACCTCGGGCTGATCCGCCAGTCGCAACGCGGGTTCGACATGGACTACGCCGTGCAGCTCTCGTTCGAGAACATCAACTCACCGGAGCTCGCCGAGTACGGCGTGGACCATCTGAAAGTGGTCGAAGGTCTGGGCTGCAAGGCGATCCGGGTGCGCAAGCAAGAGGAGATCGACCCGGCCATCGAGCAGGCCAAGGAGTGGATGGCGAAGTATCAGGTCCCGGTCGTGATCGAGATCATGCTCGAGCGCGTGACCAACATCTCGATGGGAACCGAGATCGACAAGATCGTGGAGTTCGAAGAGCTGGCGCTGAGCCCCGCAGACGCACCGAGCGCGGTCGGGCTGCTGGATTGATCTCGCGCCCCTAGCTCTTGGTGAAGGGTGAAGGGGAGGGTCAAAATCCCCCGTTCGCGCTGAGCGTCGCTGCGCCAGCTGCAGAGTCGAAGCGTCTGGCCGAACCGTGAGGCGAGGGATGGCTCGTACGCTCCGACTCCGTGGCTGACGCCACTACGCTCAGCGCGAACGGAACCCCCGTTTCTTGCCGCAACGAATGAGTCGCTCAGTCGCTCAGCGTGAAGCCTTCATAGTTCTTGGCAGCAACATCGGCGCAGATCCTCCGGTAGCGGCATACGGCAGGAAAACACGGCGTCATCGGCGCTCGTGCTTGAGCTTGCCGCGAACGAAAAAAGGGGCAATGGCCTTGCGGCCACTGCCCCGACGGCGTCCGTTCTCTTGTGTCAGTTCCCTCCCGTCAGTCGTCGTCCCGCTCCCATTGGCGCGCGTGCAGCCGCTGCGAGAAAACACTGACTCCGTTGATGTCCTTCAGCGATACCACCATGTCGCGGCTGCGTGCGTCGATCTTCACCTCGCCGAAGAACTGAAAGCCCGCGCTCGGCGGCAGGTTAGCTTGCCCGGCCGGCGGCGCCTTCTGAAACACGACCTTCGGGCCGAACGTGTTGTCCAGCGCGTTGGGGCCGAAGGTGCCGGCGTTGAGCGGCCCGGCGACGAACTCCCAGAACGGCTTGAAGTCCTTGAACTGCGCTTGGGCCGGGTCGTAGAAATGGGCCGCGCAGTAATGCACGTCCGCTGTCAGCCAGATCACGTTCTCGACGTCGTTGTGCTTGATCGAGCGCAGGATCTGGGCGATCTCGAACTCGCGTCCCAGCACCGGGCCGTCGCCGTTCGAGGAATTCTCGAACTGGTCGCGTCCCTGAGCGTCCTTGCCGTCACCGACGATCAGGCCGAGCGGCATGTCGGAGGCGATCACTTTCCAGGTGGCGCGCGAAGCCGCGAGACCGGCCTCGAGCCATTCAACCTGCGCGGGTCCCATGTAGACGGTGTCCGCACCGGGTGCCGGCTGGCGGTTGAAGCTGTTCGCGGCGCGGTAGCTGCGCATGTCGAGCACGAACACGTCGAGCAGCTTGCCGTAGGGAAGATGCCGGTAGATGCGCTCGGATTCCTGCTGCGTGAACCAGCGCATAGGCGAGTACTCGAGGAATGCACGGTTCGAGCGGCCGGCCAGCATCAGGATGCTCTTCTCCGTATAGCGCGCGTCCGTGGACAAGTCCTTCCCGGGCGACCAGTTGTTCAGCGTCTCATGATGGCAGGCTCCTTTTCGTGTGGGAGCCTCCTACCTTACGGGACGACCATTAACGGAATGTCTTATTGCGATGACGCCCGCGTTGCGGCGCATGGTCAAAATGGCACCCCCGCGCGAGCCCATCGCCCGCGCGTGATACGGTTGGAATTCCTATCCGCCCTCGCGGCGGCGTTGGGGCCGCGATCCGGCAGTGCGATGAAGGTGTTGCCGCCCGCGTAAGCGAGCCCCGAGCCCATGCCACCGAGGAGATTGCCGGCCACGCCGTTCTCCGGTGGCCCGGCGGTCCGACTCGCCAGATCCCCGAAGGCGCCGCTGATGGTGCCGATCGCCAGCAGGTGCCACGGCGGGGAGACAACGTTCAAGCCGCCCGCGGCGGGCGCGATCTTCTCACACCCATCCGAGCGCGCCGAGAACGGCCCCGATCGCGATCAACACCAGCAGATGAATACGCGTGCGCCAGACCAAAAGGGCCGCTGCCACGGTGAGGAGCAGATGATGCCAGCCCGGCGTTTCCGCGGCGAGAATCCAGCCGGTGGCAAACATGAGGGCGATCACGATCGGCGCCATGCCGGCCTTGAACGCCTGCACCGCGCGCCATTCCCGCCGCGCGTGGCTCCAGCGTGCGGCCGCAAGCGCGAGCGTGGTGGACGGCAGCATGATGCCCGCGAGCGTGACGCCCGCCCCCACCAATCCGGCCGCCTGGTAGCCCATCACCGCGACGAACAAAACGTTGGGGCCTGGTGACGCCTGTGCAATTGCGATCGACGCATTGAACTGTGCGTCGGTGAGCAGCCCCATCTGCTCGACCATGACGCGATGCATTTCCGGGGCGACGGTGATTGCGCCCCCGATCGCCAGCAACGACAAGAGCAGGAAATGACCGAACAACCCCAGCCAGTCGATGGACGGCGGCATCTAACGCTCAACGCTCTTGCGCGGCGGTCAACGCTCTTGCGCGCAAGCGGTTCCACGCATGCGCGCAGGCGACCGTGCCGAGCGCGAGCAGCACCCAGACCAGGGGCCAGCGCAAGAGGGCCACACACACGAAGGCCAGTGCCGCGAGCGCGATGCAGACCGGGACTCCCATCGCATTGACCCGCAAGGTGCTGGCGAGCTTGAGCCCGGTTCCCACGATCAGCCCCGCCGCGACCGCCCCCATGCCTTTGAGCGCGCCGGCCACCGCCGGCTGCAGCGAATAGTGCGCATAGACGGCTGTGACGACGAGCACGATCACCAGCGGCACGACCATCATGCCGGCCAGCGCGGCAAACGCCCCGCGCCAGCCAAAGAAACGGTCGCCGACCATCAGCGCGACGTTGCACACGTTGGGTCCGGGCAGCACCTGCCCGAAGGCGAGGATTTCCACGAACTCCTCCTTCGTCAGCCAGCGCCTCTGATCGCACAGCACGCGCTGGGCCACAGCCAGCACGCCGCCGAACCCTTGCAAAGCGAGAAGGGTGAAGGCGACGAACAATTCCTTGGGCGAGGATGGACGCGCGAGCGGGTTAACCGTAGGGCGTCTCCCGCTGCCGTTTGAAGGGATAGGCGAGCTGGATGAACAGTAGCGCCAGCACCAGCAGTTCCAGGATGAAGTAGTCCAGTCCCGCGCTGAACTCGCGCGGCGTCGCCGTGATCGGCTCGGCCCTGGAACCGCCCAGCAGCGTGGCAACCATGGCCAGCGCTACTCCCAGCAAGCCGGCACCTCTGGAACGCAGGATCAGCACGCTGAGTGCGCCCAGCGCAAAGGTCAGGATGATGGCGACGTGCAGAATGCCGCGGAATATCTGGATGTGCTCGGCATAGAAGCCGCGCGCGTCGTTCGACACCAGAAAATTCGGGAACAGAAAGCAGAGCTCGGCTAGCACGCACAGCACGCCGAGTAACCCGGCCGTCACCCCGGCACGGTCGCCGATGTCGATGCGGCGGGAGAGAGGGATCTTGTCCAGCAACACGGCGTGTGGTCCGGCAGCGCATCCTGGTTAGAGACGCTTCGCGCAAGCAATTCGCGCACCAGTATAGCGCCGACGTCAGGGATCAGTATCGAAAGTGCAGCGCTCCTGCGCCACGCTTCGTGTTACTGACCCCTGATACCTGTCTACTGATATCTGACGCCGGGCGGACCTGCCGCTTCACTCTCGGTGCCCGATTACGCGGGCTTGGGTTTCCACAGCCCGAGCGTCGCGCCGGTCGGGTCGGTGATAATGCTGAGCCAGCCGGCTCCCATCACTTCGGTCACGTCCTTGATGACCGTCGCGCCGAGCGACTTGGCCTTCTTCGTCGCCGCGGCGATGTCGTCCACCAGCACGTAAGCGATCCAGGCGGAGGGAGCGCCCGGCATCGGGTGCTTCAGCAGGCCGCCGCCGGTTCCCTCGCCCACCTTGATCATGGTGTAGCTCCCGCCCGGCATCGGGACGTCTTCCATCTTCCAGTCGAACAACTTGCCGTAGAAGGTCTTCGCCTTGCCTACGTCGGTGGTGTTGAGCTCCACGTGCACGAAGGGGTTTGCCATGATTGTCTCCATCAGTTGGGCGGAAATGATCGCCGGACGGGCGCTTCAGGTGGCTCCGCGCCGGTGCCCGGCAAAACGGCGCGGAGGTCCGCGAGCTTGCGGCCGATGAAGCGCCTCTCGGGCTCGGTGCGCGCGAGGTCGAGCGCGTGCCCGAGGCGTTCTGCGGCCTCGTCGATTCGACCCAGACGGCGCAGGAACTCTCCTTGCGCCGCCGGCAGGAATGGATAGCGCTCCAGGCGGCTGTCCGGCTCGATGGCCTCGAGCGCGGCCAGTCCGGCGGCCGAGCCTTCGACCTTGCCCAGCACGATGGCCCGGTTCAACTGGACTACCGCGGTAGGCTGAAGCTCACGCAGCAGGTCGTAGAGCTCGAGGATGCGATTCCAGGGCGTCGTATCGGGATGTGACGTGGCGACGTGGATCGCGGCGATCTCGGCCTGCAGGTGGTAGGGCGTGAGCCGGTCGCCCGCCGCCGCGCGCTCGAGATGGAGCAGGCCCAGGGAGATCATCGACCGGTCCCACCGGCTGCGGTCCTGCTCCTCCAGCAGCAGAAGATCACCGGCCGCGTCGGTGCGCGAAGCGAAGCGCGCGGCCTGAAACAGCATCAAGGCCAGCAACGCGTGGCACTCGGGCCGGGAGGTGGCGGGATTTCCCGCCAGGAGTCGAGTCAACCGGATCGCCTCCGCGCACAGATCCTCCTTGATCAGGCGATCGCCGGCGGTCGGCGCGTAGCCTTCGGAGAAGAACAGATACAGCACCTCGAGCACCGGATCCAGCCGTTGCGGCAAGGCCGCGGGTCCGGGCACCTCGAAGCCGATCCGACGCTCCCGGATCAGGCGCTTGGCGCGCACCAGCCGCTGGGCGATGGTGGCGTCGCTGGTGAGAAACGCGCGGGCGATCTCCGTGACACCGAATCCGCACACGACCTTGAGCGTCAAGGCGACGCTCGCGGGTGCCGGCAGCGCCGGGTGGCAGCAAACGAACATGAGGGCGAGCTGCTCGTCGTCCACTTCGCCGGCGAACTTGTGCTTGTCCTGCACGCTCCAGACCGGCAGTGCCTCGATGTCCCGCGTCAGCTCCTGCTCTTCGTCCGCATCGAACGAGAGGAGCTTCCTCTCTGCTCTCACGACGTCGAGCGCGCGGTTGGATGCCACGCGCACGAGCCAGGCGTGCGGGTTGCCCGGCACGCCCTGATACGGCCAGTGCTGCAGCGCCTGCAGCAACGCGTACTGCACCGCGTCCTCCACTACGTCCAGGCGGTGCGCGCCGAACACGCGCGTCAATCGGGAGGCGATCCGTCCCACCTCGCGCCGGAACAGGTGGTCGACGAGCTGGTTGACGGTTTCCGGGTCGCCGCTCACGTCAGCCTCCAGCGTTCTAGCGCAGGGCGTCGATCTGGCGCACTTCGATCCACTGGCCGTCGGTCAGATGCGGGCAGGTGCGGGCGATCGCGACGGCTTCGTCGTAGTCCGCAGCTTCGATCGCGAAGTAACCGCCCAGCACCTCTGCGGCTTCGCTGTAGGGGCCGTCTGTGACGGACACCTGCCCGCTCTGGATCCGCAGGCGCCGGCCGCCGTCGTTGGTGAGCTTTTCGCCGCCGCGCATCTTGTTCTGCCGCACCAGCTCCTCGCGCCATGCTTTGTACCTGGCGATGATCTGCTGGATCTCCTCCGGTGATAAGTCACGAAATTTCGATGGGGATTGATGAAGCAACAGCATGAAGCTCGACATGGGCAGCCTCCTTCGGTCGTTGGCACACGAGAGTGTCGTTGCGCGCCTGTCGGGCGGCACGCCCGACAAGGTCCTGCTCCCTAGACGAACGAGCGGGCAGAAAATCGACAGGACAGACCCAATTGATCTTTTTCTCCCCTCCTTTTTCAAGGAGGGGTGGCGCCGAAGGCGACGGGGTGGTTCGCGGGCAGGCTCCCACCACCCCGCCCGCTGTGCGGGCACCCCTCGGGCAGGAGGGGAAAGATCTTCTTCTCCCCTCCTTTTTCAAGGAGGGGTGGCGCCGAAGGCGACGGGGTGGTTCGCAGGCAGGCTCCCACCACCCCGCCCGCTGTGCGGGCACCCCTCGGGCAGGAGGGGAAAGATCTCTATCCCCTCCTTTTCAAGGAAGGGGTGGCGGGTCCGCTTCCTTAGCTCTTGGGCATGGCGCGAGTGGCCTGCCAGGAGACAAACTGCACGCCGGCCGCGCGTTTCGCCCATACGGCGTGGAACAGCAGTTGTAGCGAGAGATCCTGCCCCCTGGCCGTCACCTCGAAGTTGGCATGGCCGCTGATGATGGCGATGCACCCATAGGTGCGCACCGCGACATCCCCGCGCTTCATGCCGCGGTACTTGACGTTGCCCGAGCGCATGGATTCGATGAAGCTGGCCTTGGTGTCTTCCAGGGTGCTCGAGTGGATGTACACGAGCTCGTCACCGAACAGGCGCTCCATGGCCGCAAAGTCGTTACCGATCTGCGCGGCATAGCGCGCCTCCTCGGCTTGCAGCGCTTCGGCGACGGTGATCGTTCCGCTGCAGCCCTGAGCCCCTCCGGCGCCACCGGGTGCGGCACGCAGCGTGGCGAAGTTGCGCAGGCCGTGAATGAATTGTCCGAGCATTTTGCGTCTCCTTCCTGGTAAGTGGTTGTTACGGGTCAGTCAGCTCTGCCGCACCCCCATGCGCCGCTCCTTCGCTCGCACCAGGCTACTGATGACTTCGTTGTAGGGCGAAGGCAACCCCGCCGCCGCGGCCGCCGGTGGAATGGCGCCGTTGATGGCATCGATCTCGGACATCCGGCCGGCCATGTGGTCGAGCAGCATCGACGGGCGGGCATTCGGGATTTTCAAGCCGAACTCGCGGACGTAGGCCACCGGATCGCGAAAATCCAGCTTGACCTTGCGTGCTCTCGCCACCTCGAACGCTTCCACTGCGCACCCCGAGGCCACCTCCCAGGCGTCGGCGTCTTCGATAACCTCGATGATGGTCCGCTCGGTCACCGTGCAGGTGCCCGAATAGCAGACGTTGCAGATGAGCTTCTCCCACACCAGCTGGTCGATGTCGTCGAAGCACTTCACCTTGAAGCCCCCCGAGCGCCACACCTCGGCTATCTTCTCGAGCCGCGGGGTGATCGGCCCGGCGAGCTCGCCCAGGCGCACCAGTTCCCAGCCGTTGTGGTGGGCATGCCCGGGCCCCTTCATCGATGCGCCGAAGCCGCCCACGACGCCCACTACGACGCGGTCGCGACCGAGCACGCGGGCCGCCGCATCGGGGCCGCCCAGACCGTTCTGGATGGAGAGCACGACCGTCTCGGGACCGAGCAACGGCTTCGCTGCCTCGGCGGCTTGCGTGACGTGCATCGCTTTGGTGGCGATGATGACCAGGTCGCAAACGCCGGCATCTGCGGGTCGCAGCGTGGCATTCAATTGCACCGTGCGATCGCCCGAAGCGCCTTCGACGCGCAGGCCGCGTGTCCGGATCGCCTCGATATGCTCGCTCCAGGTATCGCTGGCCCAGACCTCGTGTCCCGCGGCAGCGAGCAGCCCCGCATACACGGACCCCATTGCACCGACGCCAATGATGGCGACCTTCATCGATTCAACTCCCGCTACTGCGTGCCCGCCGGGGCGGTCGACCCGGCCTCCTTCCCAGCCTCGCCCTGCCCGCTTACGCCGGCCTCGCCCGTGCCAGCGACCCGATTGACGATATTGGAGAAGCGGCCCATCGACTGCAGGTGCGTATAGATCAGCTCGAGATCGTCCGTCTTCACCAGTTCGGTGAGCACCTCGCCGGACAGTTTTCTCAGTCGTTCGCGGTTCACCACCATGAAACCGGTCAGCGACAGCTGCGCACCCGATTTCAGGGTGACCTGGGCCTCCATCGGATCGAGCAGCTCCAGTTCCCTGAGTTTCCGGCACAGCGCCTGGGTACGCTGAAACTGGGCCTGATACTCCTGCAGGAAGTTGAGGACTCTTTGCACGTAGGGCGTGGGCTTGCCGTCGTCGCCGAACAGCCGCTCTCCGCGCCCCTGCTGATTGAAGCCCTTGAACGCTTCGTCGATGCACAGCGTGAAGGTCGTCGCGCTGCCGTCGCTCGAGAACACGAAGGGATAGCGGCGCACGAACGCCGGGATGTACTTGGCGTCCCACGCGCCGGCGTCCGTGAGGTACCGATTGTCGTTGCGGCGAAGCCCGAGCACGACCGCCGGCATGACCTCCTCCTCCCGTCCCGCGAACACGATCGCGTACTCCAGCGCGGCGTGCGCGAACTCCACCGCCATCAACGGGACCGAGTTGACATTCCGGCTGAACGCATAATCGCCGCCCACCTCCACGGACCACTTGCCGTGTCGCCCCGCGGACACCGGCAGCGCAGCTTCGTAAAACAGTAGTTGTGTTGGCACTGCTCCTCCCACGCGATAGGACAAGCTGTCTAGGTTAAAGGACGACACACCCCAGGGTCAACGCGGGCCGCCATGATCTCCTGGCCGATATTGCGTTTACTCACCTGTCAACTGCGCACGCGGCACCGAGTGCTTGCCGCCGAGTCAGCTACTGACTTTCACCGAGTTCGGCGCTTGCAGCCGGCCGGGTCGCAGCTCATGCGGCTCGCCTCGCCCTCTCGCGCCGCACCTTAGGACGCACGATGGGCTTCACCGAAAGCTGCAGACCAGTGGCGGCGAGCACGGCAGTCAGGCTGCTCAACGCGGGATTGCCGGTTTCGGACAGCATGCGATAGGTGGCTTCGCGCGTAAGCTTCGACTTGCGGGCGACAGCTGCCACGCCCCCGCGTGCCTTCGCGACCTGGCGTAGCGCCAGCATGAGCACGGTCTGATCTCCGTCATCGAGCGCGGCTTCGAGGTACGCGGCAGCCTCCTCGGGGTCTTTCAGGCTTTCCATGAGCGTGTCCTCATACGGAACGCTTGCGGCCTTTTCCCGAGCGCTTCTGCCCTTGCGGGGGCGCGCCACGGGCGCGGAAGTCTTCGAGGTAGGTTTTGGCACGTTCGATGTCCTGTGATTGAGTAGTCTTGTCCCCGGCGCACAGCAGCAAGAGGATCGCGGTGCCGATCCGCGCGAAGTACACGCGATACCCCGGTCCCCAGTCGATGCGCAGTTCCGACACGCCACCGTACAGCGCTTTGCAGTCCCCGAAGTTGCCCAGCGCCAGGCGGCTCAGCCGGGTGCGAATACGCGCTCGTGCCTGCCGGTCCGTCAACTCGGCAAGCCACACGGCAAAGTGCCGAGTCCCGTCTTGCTGCTGGTAGACGCGAAGCTCTTGAGGCGCCACTGTAACCTATAAGTTACGCGATTGCAAGTGACCGACGATCGTCCGATGCGTAGGCTACGGGACCTCACGCCCCAGGGTCAACGCGCGTGTCGCCTTTCGCTGCGTCGTCAGCGGGCGTCCGCAGCCGGCGGCGGCTCGGTACCTGGCCCTGCTCGAGGGGGCTAGGTGGTCCCGATCGAAGCGCTCCCGGCGAACCGCCATCGAACGGATGCGCGCATCCGCCCGTCCGGCATCCTTGGTGTAGTCTGGCATGGTCCCGATCGCTCCAAACGATGCCCGTGGCCCACTCCGTCGACGCCTTGTTCCGCAAGCACGGCGCGCGCTACCGCTGGTACGCGACCGGCACCATGATGCTCGGTACCGCCTCCATGGTGCTCGCCACTACCGTCGTCAACGTGGCAATCCCCGGCATCATGGCCGCGTTCTCGCTCAGCCAGGACACGGCGCAGTGGCTTTCTACCGGCTTTCTCGCG
>JBGPMS010000156.1:0-12095 GCA_041487115.1 Gammaproteobacteria bacterium | reverse complement strand
TCGGCTCAGTGCTCCGGTCGAGCCGCCAGCGCAGACAGGAAGGCGGCGAACTCCTCGCCCACCTCGCGGTGCTTGAGCGCGTACATGACGTTGGCCTGGAGGTAGCCGAGCTTCGAGCCGCAGTCGTAGCGCGTGCCGAAGAACTCGTAGCCAAGCGCGCCCTCGAGCTTGAGCAGCGCGGCGATGGCGTCGGTGAGCTGGATCTCGCCGCCGGCGCCCGGGATCACGCGCTCCAGCAGATCCAGCACGCTCGCGGATAGAATGTAGCGCCCAACCACCGCGAGGGTGGACGGCGCGACGTCGGGGTGCGGCTTCTCCACGATTCCGGTCATCCGATGCAGGCGCTCGCCCGCCGGCTCGCCCTTGATGATGCCGTAGCTGCGGGAGTCCTCCAGCGGCACCGGCTGCACCGCGATGATCGATCGCTGCTCCTTGTCGAACACATCGATCATCTGCTTGAGCACAGGGACTTCCGCGTCGATCAAGTCGTCGGCCAGTATCACCGCGAACGGCTCGCTGCCCACTACCGCCCGCGCGCACAGCACGGCGTGGCCGAGCCCGAGCGCCTCGGTTTGCCGCACGTAGGTGCAGGCCACTCTCTTGGGCACGATGTCGCGGACCTGATCCAGCAGGTTTTCGCGTCCGCGCTCGGACAACTCATTCTCCAGCTCGTAGGCTTTGTCGAAATGGTCTTCGATGGCGCGCTTGTTGCGGCCGGTGATGAAGATCATGTGCGTGATGCCGGAGTCCACCGCCTCTTCCACCGCGTACTGGATCAGCGGCTTGTCCACGATTGGAAGCATTTCTTTCGGGCTGGCCTTGGTGGCCGGCAAAAAGCGCGTGCCGAGCCCGGCTACCGGGAAAACCGCTTTCGTGATTCGAGTCAACGCGCCTCCTCGGAGGAATGAGAGCCCGACAGCAAGTTTAGCAAGCCGTCCTCGTCGAGCACAGGAATACCGAGCTCGTGCGCTTTGTCGTACTTGCTGCCGGGGTCGGCGCCCATGACTACATACGCGGTTTTCTTGGATACGCTGTTGGAGACTTTGCCGCCGGCTGCCTCTATGCGGGCCTCGGCCTGGTCTCGTGTGAGATGCGGGAGCGTCCCGGTCACGACGAAGGTCTTGCCGGCCAGGCTCCCCTGCTCTGCCGGCACCGACGCCTGCTCGGGCTGGACTCCAGCCTTCAGCAACTGCTGCACCACCTTGCCGTTGTGCGGCTCGGCGAAGAACGTCGCGATGCTCTGCGCTACCACCGGTCCCACGTCGGGGACCTGCTGCAAGCGCGCCTCGTCCGCCTCCATCAAGCCACCGATCGCACCGAAGGAGCGCGCCAGGTCGCGCGCGGTGGTTTCCCCCACGTTGCGAATCCCGAGCGCAAAGATGAAGCGCGCGAGCGTCGTGTGACGGCTACGATCGATGGCCTCGGCCAGGTTGGCGGCGGACTTCTCTCCCATGCGCTCCAGCCCCGCCAGGGTCTCCACGGTCAGACCGTAAATATCCGCCGGTGTCTTTACAATTTCGCTGTCGACCAGTTGATCGACCAGCTTTTCGCCCAGACCCTCGATGTCCATGGCGCGGCGCGAGGCGAAGTGCAGAATCGCCTGCTTGCGCTGGGCGGGACAGAACAGGCCGGCGGTGCAGCGGGTCACGGCTTCGCCTTCCAGGCGCTCGACGCGGGATTTGCACACCGGGCAGCGGTCCGGCATCTCGAACGCCCGGGTGCCGCCAGGCCGCCTGTCGAGCAGCACCCGCGCCACTTCCGGAATCACGTCGCCGGCGCGGCGCACCACCACCGTATCGCCCACGCGGACGTCCTTGCGCTGCACTTCGTCCGCGTTGTGCAGGGTCGCATTGGTCACCGTCACGCCACCCACGAACACCGGCTTGAGGCGAGCCACCGGCGTCAGCGCTCCGGTGCGCCCGACCTGAACTTCGATCCCCAGCACCTCGGTCTCAGCCTCCTCGGCGGGGAACTTGTGGGCTAGGGCGAAGCGTGGCGCGCGCGAGACGAAGCCGAGCTTCTCCTGCAGCTTCATCTCGTTGACCTTGTACACCACGCCGTCGATATCATAGGGCAGGTTCGAGCGCTGGGCGCCGATGCCGTGGTAGTAGCCAAGCAGCCCGTCGAGCCCGCGTACGACATGCCGATAGGGGGAAACCGGGAGCTGCAGCTCCGCCAGGTAGTCGATCTGATGGCTGTGCCGGTCGCCCGGCAGCCGCGCATCCTCGAAGCGGCCTACCGCGTAGGCGAAGAAACTGAGCGGCCGGGCTGCGGTCATCTGCGGGTCCTTCTGGCGCAACGCTCCGGCCGCAGCGTTGCGCGGGTTGACCAGCGGCTTCTCCCCTCTTTCCACCAGTTGCCGGTTGATCGCCTCGAAGTCCTTCTTGAGCATCACCACCTCGCCGCGCACTTCGAGCAGCTTGGGCGGATGGCGAGTGGACAGTCGCAACGGGAGACTCCGGATGGTCTTCAGATTGGCCGTCACGTCCTCGCCCGTATAGCCGTCGCCGCGCGTCGCGCCCACGGTGAACAGGCCGTCTTCGTACGCGATGCTGATCGCCAACCCGTCGAACTTGGGCTCCGCGGCGTACTCCACTTCCTCTAA
Source organism: Gammaproteobacteria bacterium (assembly GCA_041487115.1). Taxonomy (GTDB): domain Bacteria; phylum Pseudomonadota; class Gammaproteobacteria; order Burkholderiales; family SHXO01; genus SHXO01. Next base: position 9,490 of record JBGPMS010000156.1, on the reverse strand, counting down.
CCCCAGGCCCTCACGCACCCGGCGGTCGAACGCAGCGACCTCCTCGTCGGTGAACGCGTTGTTGAGCGAGAGCATCGGCAGCTCATGCGCGACCGCACGGAAGTCGCCTTCGACTTTCGCACCGACCCTCTGGGTAGGCGAGTCCGGCGTCACCAGCGACGGGTAGCGCTGTTCGAGCTCCTGCAACTCGCGGTACAAGCGATCGAACTCCGCGTCGGTGATCTGCGGCGCGTCCTTGGCGTAGTAGAGGTAGCTGTGGTGCTCGATCGCGCGGCGCAGCTCGGCCGCGCGAGCAGCGGCTTCCGGCGGGGCTTTCATAGCAGACCCCCGCCTCCCACCACCCCGCCCGCTCCGCAGGCACCCCTCCTCAGGCAGGAGGGGAAAGAATTACTTCTCCCCTCCTTTCCAAGGAGGGGTGGTGCCGAAGGCGACGGGGTGGTTACGCCCAAGTTGCTGCGCACTGTCAGGAGAACAGGCGCAGCGCGACGTGGCTGCCGGCGCGGATGCCTCTGAGCTCCATGGCCGCATAGATCTTGCGCAGCTGCGTGCGAATCTGCTCCAACCCGGCCTCGGTGACCGGCGTCCGATTGTCGTCCACCAAGGTGCCTCCCAACGCGATCGCGAGCTGTCTTCCGGTGTCGAGCATCTGGTCGAAGATCTTCAGTCCTTGCTCGAGCCTGGGTACGTCCAGCAGCAAGGTGACACCGTCGATGGCGGCGGTCCTGAGCCGGTCCGGGTCGAACGCGTCGCCCTGCTGGTTCTCGAGGCTGAACAGCCCGTCCCCTTGTGCATCCTCGAGCCAGAAGATGCCGTTCTCGAGACGGAAACCGGCGGCCTCCGCGCAGCTCCGCACTTTTGTCCCGGAGAACGGGTCGCCGCTGGCCGCCACCACGTTCAAGCCCACCAGCACATCGACCTCGGCGCAAAACCGGTCAAGCTCCTTGGCCGCCTGGCTATACGGTCCGAGGTCAGGGACCTGGACTGTGGCGCCGACACCCTCGGCCCACTGGATTACGAGTCCCTGGAAGGCGCTCAGATCGCCTTCGGTGACGTGCCCGCGCCGGTCGGCAAGCTGAAGCGCAACGCGCATGTGGTTGACGCTCGCAGGTGCGCTGGCCAGGGATACCCAGATACCGTCCGCCAGGCTCGCCATCACGTGGGCCCGGCGACCGAGCCCATCGAGGGCCTCCAGCAACTGCTGCAGCGCGGGTCTCTGCAGGGGCTGCTCGCAGGTCACGTCGATGCTGAAGTCGATGGGCGAGTCCTCGTCCCCCGCGCGCTCGAGGGTAGAGCTTGCGGGCAGGCCAAACGGCTCGACGCGGCCGGCGGAAGCGCTGTCCGGCTCGGCGCCTCCAGCCTGCAGGTGCGGCTCGATGCGGCTGGTGCGGCCGCGGACTACCGGCTCGAGCAGCGCATCGCCCCGGTCCCCACCCAGGCTGGCCTCCGCCCGCTTGCGAAAGCGGCTCTCCTGGACCCGGTTGTAGGCGAGCACGCAGCCGATCACCAGCCCGCCGACGATCATCAATGCGACCTGCAGATCGCTCATAGCCTCCGGCGGCCGCCCGAACGATTCCCCCTTGATCGAGTCGTTCCCGATCGAGTCGTCATGGTCAAGCCGCCTCCTCCCTTATTTCGTCCCTGAGCCGCAGGGCCTCCTCGATGTCCACCGCCACCACCTTGGACACGCCCAGCTCGGGCATGGTAATGCCGATCAGCTGTTCGGCCATCTCCATGGTGATCTTGTTATGACTGATAAACATGAACTGGGTCTGCTGCGCCATCTTGCGCACCAGGTCGCAAAACCGCTCGGTATTGGTGTCGTCCAGCGGCGCGTCGACTTCGTCCAGCAGACAAAACGGCGCGGGGTTGAGCTGGAACAGCGAGAACACCAGCGCGAGTGCGGTCAGCGCCTTCTCCCCGCCCGACAGCAGATGAATCGAGGTGTTCTTCTTGCCTGGCGGGCGCGCGATGATCTGCAGCCCCGCGTCCAGAATCTCCTCCCCAGTCATGACCAGCCGCGCCTCACCGCCCCCGAACAGGGTTGGAAACAGGTGCGCCAGGTTCTGGTTGACTTGATCGAACGTGACCTGCAGCCGCTCGCGCGTTTCGCGATCGATGCGCCGGATGGCGCTTTCCAGCGTGGTCACGGCCTCGCGCAGATCCTGGGTTTGCGCATCCAGATAGATCTTCCGGTTGCGCCCGGCCTCGAGCTCCTCCAATGCCGCCAGATTCACCGCGCCTAGCGCGGCGATGTCCTCTCCCAGCCGATTGATTTCCGCTTGCAGCGCGTTGGGGCGCATGCCCTTCTCCAACTTGTCCACCAGCTGCGCCTCCTCTACGCCGGCCTCGGCCAACTGCGCGGCGAAGCTCTCCTCCGACAGACGCGCCTCCTGCTCTCTCAGGCGCAGGTCACCCACACGCTCGCGCAGCGGGTGGAGCCGCTGCTCGCACGCAAGCCTCTGCAGCTCGGTGTCCTTCAGCGACCGTTCCGCCTCCTCCAATGCTTCTCGACCCTGCGCCAGTCCACGCTCGCGTTCCAAGCGCAGCTCCAGGACTCGATCGAGCTGCGCTTGAATCGGCGCCTCATCCAGGCCATCGCGCTCCGCGACCAGGCCGTCTGCGGCCAGGCGCACCCGCTCCAGCTTCTCAACCAAAACCTTAATATTACTCTCTATATCATTGATCTTTTGAGATATAACTCTCTCGCTAAAGCTCGCCTCTTGAAATCTTCGTTGCGCCGCCTGTGCCGCCACGCGCCTGCCATCGAGGGCCTGGGACGCTGTCTCGTGCGCTTGCCGCGCCGCCTCCAAGCGCTGCCCCAGTTCGCCCGCCTCGCGTTGCAGCTGGACCAGCCGATCAGCCGCCGAGACCTGCTGCGCGGACTCGCGCTCGAACTCGGCATCGAGCTCCTCCTGCTCCTGGACGATCTGGCTATGACGATGGCGAGCGCGTTCGGCCTGCTGCGACAGGCGGACATGGTTGAGCTGGTGGTCGTGCCGGTGCTGCTGAAGCTCTTCGGCCTCCTCGCGCAGGCGCAGGGCCTGGGCGCGGCGCTGATCGAACTCCGCCAGGGCCGCCGCGGCCCCGGCACGCGCCACTTCGACATCGGCCTCGAGCGCCGCGCGCCGGTCTCGGAGCAACTCGATCTCGCGCTGCCGGGACAAGATCCCGTGGACCTCGGAGTCCGCCGCGTGAAAGCTTACGCTGTTGCGCGTGAACGCGTGGCCTTGCGGGCACACCAGCAGCGCGCCGGCGGGCAGGCTGGCGCTCTCGGCAAAGCCGTCTGCCGCATCCTGCACGACGTAAACCCGTTCCAGCCAGTCGGACAACACCAGGGCATCGCTTGGATCGGTGAAGGTGATGTAGTCCAGCAGCGGACGGCGCCCGGCCAGTTCCGCAACCGACGCCTGCCCCTCCCGCTTCTGGAAGAAAGAGACTTTCCCCGGCGGCGGCTGAGTCAGCCAGGCGATCGCCCGGTGCAGCTCGTCGAGCGCGATGCCGTTCAGGCGCTCGCGCAGCACGGCCTCCAGTGCGTCTTCCCAGCCCGGCTCGATGCGGATGCCCTGCCACAGCCGGCTGAAACCGTCGAGTTGCTGATTGTCCAGCCAGGCGTGCATTTCGCCGGACCGGCTGACCTGCTGTTGCAATAGTTCCAGCGCGGTGCTGCGCGCCTCGACGGCACCCAGCTCGCGCGTGACAGCATCCGCCGCCTCCCCGGCGGCGCGGTGCGCTTGTTCCAGCGCGGGCAGCTCTTCCTCGGCACGGTCGAGCGCGTCGCGCCGCGCCTGATACCGATAGTCCAGGTCATCGAGCTCGCGCCCCAGCTGGTCGAGCCCTTCGGGGTCCTCTTCTTCCAGCCCAGCCTGCTCCTGCTCGAGACGCTGGCGCCGCAGGGTAAGCTGTGCCAGCAATTTCTCGGAATGCTGCTGGCGCGTGGTCTCGACTTGAGTCGCCTGCTCGCAGTGCGCTCCTTCTTGTTGGAGCTGCTCGACGTCGCTGCGGGTGCGGGCGAAGCCGGCTTCCGCTGCGGGCAGCGCGATCGCCTCGGCCTCATGCTGAGCGTCGCAGGTCTGACGCTGCTCGCGCGCCTGGTCCAGTGCTGCGCGTTGGCTCTCGAGTGACTCGTTCAATGCCTGATCCTGTCGCGCGGCCTCGTCCTGCTCCTGTGTCAGCGCGGCAAGCTGGTTCTCCACGCGGCGGCGACTGTCGCGCAGATGGGCGAGCGACTGCTCCAAACGGGCGGTTTCGGCGTTGACCTCGTACAACGCCCCCTGCGCGGAGTGGACAGCGTCCGAAGCCGCGTAGTGGCCCTGGCGCAGTTGCTCGAGACCGCTCTCCAGCTCGCGCAGGCGCGCCGTCTGCGCCTCCAGTTCCAGGGATAGTTGGTCCACCTCTCGCGCCAAGCGCGCGCGCTGATTGCCCGCGTCCTGCCGGCGCAACAGCCAGAGCAGGTGCTGGGTCTGCTTGAGAGTGCCTTCCAGGTCGCGGTAGCGGGTCGCGATCAGGGCCTGCGCGTCCAGGTGCTCGATCTGCTTGGTGAGCTCGAGCACGATGTCGTCCACACGAGCCAGGTTCTCGCGGGTGTCCTCCAGGCGCAGCTCGGTTTCGCGCCGCCGGTCGCGGTACTTGGATATTCCCGCGGCTTCTTCGAGGACGGCACGCAGCTCCTCCGGCCGCCCCTCCACGATGCGCGAGATCATGCCCTGCTCGATGATGGCGTAGGCGCGCCCGCCCAGGCCGGTCCCGAGAAAAATGTCGGCCACGTCCTTGCGCCGGACATGCAGGTTGTTGATGAAGTAGGCCGATTCGCCTTCGCGGTCGAGCACCCGCTTGACCGCGACTTCGGAATACTTGGACCAGGCGCCGGCCAGCCTGCCCAGGCTGTTGTCGAACAACAGCTCGACGCTCGCACGGTTGGACGGCTTGCGCTCGCCCGCGCCGTTGAAGATCACGTCCTGCATGGTCTCGCCGCGCAGGTGCTTGGCCGATGATTCGCCCAGCACCCACCGCACGGCGTCGATGACGTTAGACTTACCGCAGCCGTTCGGGCCGACGACGCCGACGAGCTGTCCCGGCACCGGGATGTGGGTGGGATCGACGAAGGATTTGAAGCCGGCGAGCTTGATGTGGGAAAGGCGCAATTTGCGACGTGAGGTAAAGGTTTATAATGCAAGGAAACTTCGATAAAACAAGCGCCTGGGCCACCGGACCCAAGCGCGAGCGTATTTTAACCGAATCGTTACGGCGTGGATAATGGCAACGCAGGCCGCACGGGATCTCGAGACTTTCCCCAACCCCAACCCCGAGCGGGACTACCATATCCATATGGAGATTCCCGAGTTCTCCTGCCTGTGCCCCAAGACCGGCCAGCCCGACTTCGCCACGCTGCTGCTGGACTATATTCCGGACCGCCTGTGCGTGGAGTTGAAGAGCCTCAAGCTGTACATCTGGTCCTATCGCGACGAAGGCGCGTTCCACGAGGCCGTGACCAATCGTATCCTGAACGACCTGGTCACGGCGACGCAGCCGCGATTCATGCGGCTGACCGCAAAGTTCTACGTGCGCGGAGGCATCTTCACCACCGTCGTCGCCGACCACCGACAGCGCGACTGGCAGCCGCAGCCCGTGGTCGACGTGCTCCAGTTTACGCCGCAATCCAACGTACGCGGATAACATGAACCCGAATCTCGAGCGGCTGCAGCCGTACCCGTTCCAGAAGCTGAGCGCGCTGTTCAAGGACCTCACACCACCGTCCGGGCTGCGCGCCATCAATCTGTCCATCGGCGAGCCCAAGCATCCGACGCCGGAGTTCATCCGGCGCGCGCTGGCCGAGAATCTGGACGGCCTCGCCTCCTACCCGGCAACGGCCGGTAGCGAGCCGCTGCGCATGGCGATCGCCGAGTGGCTCCAGCGGCGCTACGGGCTCACACGCCTGGACCCGGCAAAGGAAGTGCTGCCGGTAAACGGCAGTCGCGAGGCGCTGTTCGCCTTCGCGCAGACGGTCGTCGACGCGAGCCGCCCGGGTGCGCTGGTGGTGATGCCGAACCCCTTCTATCAGATCTACGAGGGCGCCGCGCTGCTGGCCGGGGCCGCACCGGAGTTTCTCAACATCGGTGCAGACAGCCGCTTCCGGCTGGACTTCGCGCAGTTGCCCGATTCGACCTGGGGGCGCGCGCAACTGATCTATGTCTGCTCTCCCGGCAATCCCACCGGCACCGTGATGACGCTGGATGACTGGCGCCGGTTGTTCGACCTGTCCGACCGCCACGGCTTCGTCATCGCCTCGGACGAATGCTATTCGGAGATCTATTTCGACGAGTCGCGCGCACCGCTGGGCGGGCTGCAGGCTGCGCAGCAACTCGGCCGCGCCGGCTTCCCCCGCTTGGTGGCTTTTGGCAGCCTGTCCAAGCGCTCCAACGTGCCAGGCATGCGCTCAGGCTACGTGGCCGGCGACGCGGCAATCCTCGCCCAGTTCCTGCTGTATCGGACCTACCACGGCGGTGCCATGAACCCCGCGGTACAGGCAGCCAGCATTGCGGCGTGGAAGGACGAGGCACACGTGGTCGAGAACCGGCGCTTGTATCGCGACAAGTTCGCCCAGGTGACCGCGCTGCTGAACCAAGTCGCGAACGTGGAGATGCCGGAGGCGGCCTTCTATCTCTGGTTGCCGACCCCGGTGCCCGACACCGAGTTCGCCCGCGCACTGCACGCTGACTATAATGTGACCGTGCTGCCGGGAAGCTACCTGGCGCGCGAGGCGCGCGGCGTCAACCCCGGCCGCAACTTCGTGCGCGTAGCGCTGGTGCCCTCCGCGGCCGACTGCCTGGAGGCGGCCCAGCGCCTGCGGTCCTGTCTTTCCACGTTACAACGAGAAGCCGACAACGCACTCAAGGCCCATTCATGACCGAACTTCAGCAACTGATCGACTCCGCCTTCGACAATCGCGCCGGCATTACGCCCGCCTCGGCCGACCCCAAGCTGCGCCAGGCGGTCCGACAGGTCATCGACCAGCTCGATGCCGGTACGCTGCGCGTGGCGGAGAAGATCGATGGGACCTGGACCACGCATCAGTGGGTGAAAAAGGCCGTGCTGCTGTCCTTTCGCCTGGACGACAACCGCGTGGTGCGTGACGGGTACACCAACTACTACGACAAGGTCGAGCCGAAGTTCGCCGACTACGGCGCCACCGATTTCAAGGCCGGCGGCTTTCGCGTCGTACCGCCGGCGGCCGTACGCCGCGGTGCCTTCATCGCGCGCAACGTCGTGGTGATGCCCTCCTACATCAACATCGGCGCCTATGTGGACGAAGGCACGATGGTGGACACCTGGGCGACGGTGGGGTCCTGCGCGCAGATCGGCAAGAACGTGCATCTGTCCGGCGGGGTCGGGATCGGCGGCGTCCTGGAGCCGGTCCAGGCCAACCCGACCATCATCGAAGACAACTGTTTCATCGGCGCGCGGTCGGAGGTGGTCGAAGGTGTGATCGTGGGCGAAGGCTCGGTAGTTTCCATGGGTGTCTACATCGGGCAGAGCACTCGGATCTACAACCGGGAGACGGGCGAGGTGCTGTATGGGCACATTCCGCCCGGATCGGTAGTGGTGTCGGGCAACCTGCCTTCGCAAGATGGAAAGTACAGCCTGTATTGCGCGGTCATCGTCAAGCAGGTGGACGCCAAGACGCGCGCAAAAACCAGCATCAACGAGCTGTTACGAGGGGATTAGCAAGCAGGCCTCACCGGCTCCGCCAACTTGCTCGAAACTTGCTACTGTGATTGCGCTGAATTTGCGAACTGGCTCGAGCTGCGATCCGGTTGAAGGCTCGGCTGACCCACTCACTGGGCCGCCGCTATCCAAGCTCCGTAACCGATGGAGACCGCTATGTTCCTGACCCCCGTGCTGAAGCTCATGGCCGAGAAACAGGCTTCCGACCTGTTCATCTCGGCCGGAACGCCCATGTGCATCAAGATCCTGGGCACCATCATGCCGGTCAACAACGACGTCATGGACGGGCCCTTGGTCAAGAAGATAGCCTACGAGCTGATGTCCGAGACGGAGCAGCGGGACTACGAGCAAAACTGGGAGATGAACCTCTCCTTCCCGGTGCCCGACGTCGGCCGCTTCCGCGTAAACGTGTTCCGGCAGCGGGGGAACGTCGCCTTGGTCATCCGCTATCTGCGCTCGCAGACCCCCGGCCTCGAGGCGCTGCGACTGCCCTCGGTCCTGAAGGACCTTATCACAGAGAAGCGCGGGCTGGTCCTGGTGGTGGGCGCCACCGGCTCGGGCAAGTCGACTACGCTGGCGGCCATGATCGAGTACCGCAATGCCACCCGCGGCGGCCACGTGCTCACCATCGAAGACCCGATCGAGTTCGTGTTCAAGCATCAACGCTGCGTGATCAACCAGCGCGAGGTGGGCCTGGACACCAAGTCCTACCAGAACGCCTTGGTCAACGCCATGCGCGAAGCGCCCGATATTCTCATGATCGGCGAAATCCGCGACAAAGAGACGCTGCAGCAGGGGCTGCTCTACGCCCAGACCGGCCATCTGTGCATATCCACTTTGCACGCCAACAACAGCTACCACGCGCTCAATCGCATCATCAATTTTTTCCCCTACGATGCGCGCCCGGCCCTGCTCAGCGACCTCGCGGTGTGCCTGAAGGCGGTGATCTCCCAGCGCCTGGTAAAAGCAGTGGACGGCAGCCTCGTGGCGGCGGTGGAAGTGCTGCTCAACAGCAAGCACATCCAGGAGCTGATCGTGAGGGGCGAGATGGACCAGATCAAGGAAGCCATCGAGAAGAGCCTGTCGCCGGGCTCGGTCAGCTTCGAGCAGGCGCTGTTCAAGCTCTACGTCGACGGCAAGATCACCAAGGACGAGGCATTGCGCAACTCCGACTCCGCCACCAACCTCTCCTGGCTCATGAACAACGCCGAACAGAAGGCGGAATCGACCAAGGGCGACCTGAGCAAGATAGCGCGTGGCACCGACGTCGGTGCGTCCTCGTTCGATCACTTCAAGATCGACGTGAACGCCGGGAACTAGTGCGAGGGTGTAGAAGTAGAAAGCCACCCTTCCATCCCTCACCCTACCTTCTCCCAGAGGGAGAGGGATCTTATCTCTGCTCGGAGAGGGAGGCTTTCCACACCGGGCAAAGCGCACCCATTTCAGACCACTCAGCGGCTTCCCGAATCCGACGTTACTCTCCACTAGCACTCCCGCGACGAGGGCCCGCACCTGTGGGCTCTCCTCTATAATCACGGATCGCGCCCGGCCTCGCGCCGGGCTCATCGATTCTCCCGCGAGCCGTGAACGCCAAGCTTCCGCTGTCGAACCAGTCGCTCGATTCCCCCGCGCTCGCGCTGACCTGCGCGCTCATCGCGCGCCGTTCCGTCACTCCAAACGACGACGGCTGCCAGCAGGTCCTTTCCGGCCGGCTGGCGCCGCTCGGGTTCAACATCGAGCCCCTGCGCTTCGGCCAGGTGGACAATCT
>JBGPMS010000155.1:0-12123 GCA_041487115.1 Gammaproteobacteria bacterium | reverse complement strand
TCCCGATCCAACAGGGCTAGGCGTGCACCGCGAGCTGCCAGCTCTCGGCAACAGGCCGCACCGATGCCGCTCGCACCCCCCGTGACCACCGCCACGCCCGACAGAGCCGCGACGGACATTTACTTACCCCTGCACTTCCGTGCCTATCCTCTCTCTCATATCCGCGCTGCGGCCCGCGACCTCTCCCCGTGTCATGGTGAATCCTTCGTAGCCATTTGCAACCACCTCATCGCACTTTTTCTTATACGCTGCAAAACCGCCGACGTAAGGCATGAAGATGCGCGGCTTCCCGGGGATATTGGCTCCGACGTACCACGAATTGGCGAGCGGATAGAGCGTACCATCGGCGACTTCGTTCACATGCTCGACCCACTTGCTTTCCGACTGCGCATTGGCCTCGATGCGCGCAAAGCCGCGCGATCGCAGATGGGTCAGGCAATCCGCAATCCAGTTGGCATGCTGTTCGATCGAGAGGATCATCTGCGACTTCACACCGGGGCTCTGCGGCCCGGTGATCATGAACAGGTTCGGAAACCCGGCGACCATCAGTCCCAGGTACGTCTTCGGACCCGCGGACCATTTTTCCTCGAGCATGGCGCCGGACCTGGTGCGGATATCGATATTCAGCATCGCACCCGTCATCGCGTCGAACCCGGTCGCGAACACGATGGAATCCAGGACGTATTCCCGATCTCGCGTGCGCAGTCCCTTCGGTGTGATCTCTTCGATCGGGGCGCCCCTCACGTCGACCAGTGTGACGTTGTCGCGGTTGTAGATCTCGTAGTAGTTGGTGTCCAGGCAAAGACGTTTGGTGCCGATCGGGTGATCCTTGGGCGCCAGCAGCTCGGCGACGGCAGGATCGCGAACGATCTGTCGAATCTTTTCGCGGACGAACTCGGACGCGGTATCGTTGGCGGCCTTGTTCACCAACAGATCCGTATACGAGAAGAGGAAGCTGATGCTGCCTCCTTCCGCCCATTTCGCCTCGTAAGTGCGGCGCCGCTCGTCGGGCGAGGCTTCCAAGGCCGTTTTGACAGGCGGCGGATAGCCGGCGATGCCGAACGACGTGTCGAGGGCTGCCTGTCGCCGCGCGGAGTACTCGGCCTTGTGCGAGCGCTCTTTCTCCGGATCGAGCGGGGCGTTTCTCGCCGGCAGACTGTAATTTGCCGTGCGTTGGAAAACGTAGAGGTGCTGTGCTTGCTTGGCGATGTGCGGAATCATCTGGACGCCCGAGGAGCCCGTGCCGATGACCCCGACCCGCTGACCGGAGAAATCGACGCCTTCCGCAGGCCATAGGCCACTGTGGTACCAGTTACCCTCGAACGCATCCAGACCCTTGAACTCAGGCACTCGTGGCGTCAACAGATTGCCGCTCGCCATGATGCAAAACTGCGCCCGGACGACATCGCCCTGGTCCGTCTTCAGTGTCCATTGATTGGCGGCGTTGTCGAAGAGAGCGGAAACCACGCGCGTGTTGAATTGAATGTCCCGGCGCAGATCAAACCGGTCGGCGACGTGATTGATGTAACGCAAAATCTCGGGTTGAGTACCGTACCGCTCCGGCCATTTCCACTCCTGCTGCAGCTCGTCCGAGAACGAATACGAGTACTCCATGCTCTCGATATCGCAGCGGCAACCGGGATAGCGGTTCCAAAACCAGGTGCCGCCGATGCCGCCGCCGGCTTCGAAGACTTGCACCCTGAGCCCGAGCGCGCGCAGGCGGTGCAGCATGTAAAGTCCGCCAAGCCCCGCACCGACGACGACCGCATCGCACTGCGAAGTGCGTTCCGCTTTGGCCTTGATCTCTGGTTTGGCAACTGGCATTTCCCGTTTCGCAACTGGCATTTCCAAGCTCTCCACGGTGGCTGCGAGGCACGTTGGGGCCGCGTACAGCTTCCTCTCGAACCATTGTGCGCCGAGGGGATTGTGGCCGCAAACGCTATTCTACCGAACCGCTCGCTAAGTGGTGCGTGAACGCCCCCGCCTTTACACTGCCAGGTAGCGGCTCTTCACTGCGTCGTCCTGCCTGAGCGCCTCGATCGTGTTGCGGTAGACGATCTGGCCCTTGTCGATAATGGTGGCGTGGCTCGCAATGCCGAGACAAAAATGCATGTTCTGCTCGGCCAGCAGCACGGTCACACCCATATCGCGGAGCCGCCGCAGCAGCTCGCCGATCCGCTCCACGATCACCGGCGCCAGCCCCTCGCTCGGCTCGTCGAGCAGCAAGCCGATGGGATTGCCCATCAGCGTGCGAGCGATGGTGAGCATCTGTTGCTCGCCGCCCGACAAGTGCCCGGCCATTCTCTGCTTCAGCGACACCAGCAGGGGGAACATCTCATACACCCGCTTCAGGTTCCAGTAGTCCTGACCGCCGGGGCCCTTCTTGGCACCGATCACCAGGTTGTCCTCCACCGAATGCTCGGGGAATACCTGCCTGTCTTCGGGTACGAAGCCGATGCCGGCGCGGGCGATGACATACGGCTTTCTCCCCTGCACTTCCGCGTCGGCTACGCGAACACGGCCACGCGCAGGCGGCGCAATGCCGGCCATCGCCTTGAGCGTCGTGGACTTGCCCGCGCCGTTGCGACCGAGCAGGGCCATGGTCTGCCCTTCGACGACCGCGATGCTCACATCGAACAGGATCTGGCTGCTGCCATAGAACACGTCTATGCCTTGCGCCTCGAACATCACACGAGCGCTCATACATGCTCCGCGTCGTATTTGGCGCCAAGATAGGCCTCGATGACCTGCGGATGACGGCGGACCTCCTCGGGCGCCCCTTCAGCCAGCACGCGTCCGTAGCTCAGTACCCGGATGGTCTGCGCGAACTTGAACACGATGTCCATGTCGTGCTCGATGAAGATCAAAGTCATCTTCTTCCGTTCCCACAACTGGTGGACCGTCTCCATCATCTGCCAGCGCTCTTCCGGACCCATCCCGGCGGTGGGCTCGTCGAGGAGCAGGACCCGCGGCTCCAGCGCCAGCGCCAGCGCGATATCGAGAACCTTCTGATCTCCGTGCGACAAGTTGCCCGACAGCGTGTCCGCCGTCGCCGTCAAGCCAACCAGCTCCATCACTTCGTCCGCCTGCGCCTGCGCTTCCGCCAGCGGGAAGCGTCGGCCCAAGCGCGCATACCATCGGCGATGGGCGTTGACCGCCCCGAGGATCCCCTCGCGGACCGTGAGCGATGAGAAAATACTGGCGATCTGAAAAGCACGGCCGATTCCGCGTCGCACGATAGCGGGTGCGGGAAGCCCGGCGATGTTCTCGCCGTCGAGCAGGATACGGCCGTGATCCGGGCGAAACGCGCCCGAAATGAGGTTGAAGAGGCTGGTCTTCCCGGCGCCATTTGGACCGATCACGGCAGTCAGGGACCCGGCCGAGAAATGCATGCTGACATCACTGATCGCGCTGACACCGCCGAAGGACTTGTGCAGGTTCTCGATCCTGAGCATGTCAGTTGCGACCTGGCCGCGCGCTTTTTTCGGTCGCCAGCGCGCCGGACACATATTTCTTCCATGCCTGTACGACGAACCCCAGCAAGCCTTTGCGCAGGCCGAGTGCGAAAATGAGGATGATCACCCCGAGGACAAGGCTGTAGTGCTCGGTCACCTTGGTGACGAAGTCGTTCAGCACCAGCAACAGCGCTGCACCGACCAGGGGACCGAAAAACACGTTGATGCCGCCGAGCATGATCATGAACACCGCTTCGCCCGACACAGTCCAGTACGCAAAATCGGGGTAGGCACTGGATACGAAGAGGCTGATGAGCATTCCGCCGACCCCGCCGAACACACCGGCGACGATGAAGGCCAGCACTCGAACGCGCCAGACCTGGATGCCGAGAAAGCTCGCGCGGCGTGGATTGTCGCGAATCATCCGCAGCGTATAGCCGAACGGGGACTGCACCAGGTGCCACATCAGGAACAGCGAGACGACCAGCGTCGTGCAGCAGAACCAGTACAGGTGGTGCGGATCATCGAGCCGCACGCCGAGGAAGGGCGGCCGCGGCACACCACCAGTGAGCCCCTGATCCCCGCCGGTGACCGCTGTCCAGGCGATGATCAGGCTGTACAGGAGCATCTGGAAGGCGAGCGTCAGGAACGAGAAGTAGATTTCTTTGAGGCGCACGCAGATCGCGCCGACCACCGCCGCGACCAGCGCGTTGATCACCACGGTCAACGCAAACGCCACCGGGATCGAGGTCCCCAGCTTCTGCATCAGGAGGGCAAAGCTGTAGGCGCCCAGCCCGAAGAACAGGCCATGGCCGAATGAAACCATGCCGGCATAGCCGACCAGCAGATTGAGCGACGTGGCGAAGATGGCAAAGGCCGAGGCACGCATGACGAAGTCGGAAAACGACTTGCTCGGAAAAACCATAGGTAAGGCGGCCAGCAGCACCAGCAATGCGGCCGCAATCAACGCGTCGCGCCCGATCGAAGACTTGCGCATGCCTCAGAGCTCCTTCCCGAACAGGCCGCTCGGCTTCGTAATGAGAATGACGGTCATGAACAAAAACATGAGCCCGTCGGTGAACAGCGGAAAGCCGATCGAACCGAAGCTGCGAACCAGCCCTATCAACAGCGCGCCAACCAGAGCACCGGCCACCGAGCCCATGCCGCCGATGACCGTGACGATGAAAGACTCGATCAGAATCGAGAAACCCATCCCGGATACCAGCGAGCGAACCGGCACAGCCAGCGCGCCGGCCAGCCCGGCCAGCAGCGAGCCGAGCGCGAAGACCCCGCCGTAGACCAGCGTGGTATTGATACCCAGGGCCGAGGTCATGGTGGGGTTCACCGCCGCCGCGCGCACGATCTTGCCGATCCGAGTTCTGGTGATGACCAGGCCCAAGGCGAGCGCAACCAAAATGGTGACCCCGATCAGAAACAGGTAGAAGACCGGAAGGACGCCGCCTGCGAGGATGATCGGCGGGCGCTGAAACGCAGCCGGCATGCCCATCGACCGGAACTCGGCGCCCCAGATGATCTTCACCGCGTCGTCCAGGATGAGGATGAAGCTGTAGCACACCAGCAGTTGCATGAGGACGTCGGTGCCGTAAACACGGCTCATGAACAGCCGTTCGAACAGCAGGCCGAACAGTCCGACGCCGGCCGCCGCGCCGAGTACCGCGAGCGTGTAGCTGCCTGTAACGTTGTAGATCGTGAACGCGAAATAAGCCCCCAGCATGTAGAGGGAGCCGTGCATGAAGTTGATGACCTTGAGGGTGCCGAAGATCAACGACAACCCGGCCGCGACCAGAAACAGAAGCATGCCGCTGATCAGCCCGCCCGTGGTCTGCGTAACCAGACAGGATGCGGACGAAAAGCACGCCAGCATCGCTTGCAGATCCAAGGTCTACTCCGAATCGAGGATGGGCGGGAAGATCTCCGCAGCGCGATCTCGCGCTACGGAGAAATCGGTCGGACGGCGCTCGAGCTCAGGCGTAACCCATCGTCTTCTTCCACTCGGCCTCGTGCTCGAAGATCGACTTCCAGTCGCCCGGGGAGACGTTCGGAACGTAGGGCTCTTTCGGGATCGTGGTACCCCAGCCCAGCGCGTAACCGACCGTGGTCTGATCCTCCGCACGCATAGTGATTGTCCCATCGGCGCCGAAGGGGGTTTTGAGCTTCATGCCACGGATCGCATCGGCGAGCTTCGCGCTATCGGTGGAGTTGGTTTTTTTCATCGCGGAGACGATGTAGCTCATGGCCACCGCATTCTCCCACGACCAGTTGGTCGGATAGTCCCCATACTTGAGCTTGTAAGCGTCCGCCCAGGCGGCATTCTCAGCGGTGGCGGGGAACGTCTTGATGTAGCGGCTCGCCGAATGAATGCCCTGCGGAAGATTCTTCACCGCCGTGAGCGTCGTGTAGTCGGCCATGTTGATGGCGAACATGTTGGTCTGGCCCAGCAGGTTGTAGATGCCGGCCTGATCGACGAAGGAAACCAGATCGCCCGCCCATAGCGCCGAGTACAAGGCTTGCGGCTTGGCCTGAAGGATCTTGGTGATGTTTTCGGTATAGTCGGCCTGGAACAGTTTGGGCCAGGCCTCGCCGACCATCTCGACATCCGGTTGGAACCGTTTCAGGTACTGCAGGAACAACGAGGTGTTGTCCCGCCCGTAGGCATAGTCCGGGGAGCAGCTCATCCAGGTCTTCAGCCCCTTGGCCTTGGCGACGTTCGCCGCATAGGTGGCGCTCACGATCGCATCGTGGATGCCCTGACGCGCGGCGCGAAAAGCCGTCGGAACGCGGATCTTCGGATCGGCCGAGAGCGAAGACGTCTCGGAATTGGTGTGCACGCACAGCACCTTCAACTCGCGGATGACTTCTTGCACCGCAAACGCGCCGGCCGAAGACTCGGCGTCGAGGATGATTTCGCAGCCCTCGCCATTGATCAATTGGCGTGTGTTATTCGCCGCTTCATCCGGCTTTCCCCTGGAATCACGCGTGATGATCTCGATCTTGCGTCCGCCCAAGCCCCCGGCCGCGTTGAACTTTTCTACCTCCACTAGCACGGCGTTACGCGAGGAGATGCCGAGCTGCGCTACCCGTCCGGACAAAATGGTCGGCATCCCGATCCGAATCGGCTTGTCTTGAGCGCGCGAAATATAAGGGAATCCGATCCCGGTGGCAGCGGTCACTGCACTTGCCGCCTTGATGAACCCGCGGCGATTCTTCAGCGTTTCCTTCGTGTCAGGCATGGTCTCCTCCTAGCGATTGGGTGGGGCCTGCGACTCCGTGGTGCAGTCCCTTTGAGTAATGTCTCACAAGCGGCGGCTTCCCCGGAAGGCCACGCCGCGAACTGGCTTAAGCGCTCTTGCCTTCCCGGGCCTTCGGTAGAAAGCACACTAGCATGTGCAAACGATGGCGTGAACGGGATACGGATAGGAATTTCAAGCACAGGACGCGTCCCAGGAAGCTCAAGGCCAGCTGTTGGATTGGTCTGCCGGGGCTGGAGAAGCGCTCGGGGCGGTCGCGGCGGCGTCTTGGGGCCGCTCAGGGCGCTTGGGAGGGCGATGAGCGGTGGGCTCGCCCAGCGCTTCGTCCAGGCAATACTGGCCTTGCGCACTACAGGGCGCATCCGCGTAGTGGCCCGGGCTCAGGAAAGGGGGAACGATGCCGCTATAGGCGTTACCGACCCACAATGGCCGCGTGGTATCAGACATGAAGTCCAAGCTCCTCAATGTTCTCCTTTCTGCCTTCGGGATGTTCCTGGGCTACTGGGTGGCTAGTCACTCGCTGGTCGCAAAGTCCAAGGCAAATATTCCGGCAAACATCCATGGCACCGTGGTCTCCGCGCAGGCCGTCGAATTGGTGGACGCTGGGGGCAGGAGGCAGATCGTCATGGCCACATCCTCGGAAGGCTCTCCCGGCATCTGGTTCTTCGACAAGAACGGCAAGGCTCGCCTCAGCATGGGGCTTTACCAGGACAACAACGCGGTGATTGTCCTGAACGACGAGAACGAGCAGGCGGTGCAGATTTTCCGTACTGTCGGCTCGGAAAGTGCCCCCGTGCTGGTCATGAAAGCGCACGGCCGCGACCGCATCGTCATGGGGCTGAACAGCTCCACGGGCCAGGAGCCCTTCCTGGTCTTCTACGACGCACAGGGCGTCAAGCACTCGGTCTTCGGTCACTACTGATGCGGCCTGAATACAAATCAGCCTGCATGGTCACCGTCGCGAGCTTCATCGCCGGCGTGCTCCTGGGACGCGTGGACGGGGCTTCCACCGTGCTGACGCAGGCCGGCGCTCCGAACAGCCAGCGCGAGACCTACCGCTCGCTGACGGTGCGTGAACTGGATGTGACGAGCAGCGCGTTCCCCGCAATCCGTTGGGGTTCGTCAGCCGAAGGCGGGCCTTTGCTCCGGCTGGCGTATTCGAACAGCGGGGCCGCGATCCAGGCAGGTGTGCACCCCAATGGCTTTCCGTTCCTGCTCGTATCCGATGGAGCGACACGCAGCTTCGGACTCGGTCGAGTGGACGGACCGATGGCTTCTCCGATCCTGGTCTTCCGGCATGATGACATCGTGCGCATGGTGTTCGGATTGAGCATGACAGAGAACGAGCAGCCGGCCTTCCTGGTGCACTATTCGGCAGACGGAACCAAGACCGACTTTGTCGGCCACTACTGCGACGACCCGAACCGTGTCTGCACTCGCTGACAGCATGTACGGAAAAGAGCTCGCATGGCAAACCGCGCGCCTGGCCGGGGTCCTGGCGCTATCGCTCGCTGCCTCGGTTGCCCTGAGCGCCGAGCGGTCCGCTCTTCCGGATCGTCCCATTTACATTTTCATCAATGAAACGGATAGCCACGAGCACGATCTCGCCTTCAAGATGAGCCTGAAACTGGCCGAGAAGCGAGCGGGTGTCGAGAACGCGCTCGTCTTCCTCGAGCGTCTGCCGTCCGGCACGACGATCGAGCGTGTCGCGGTCGACCTTTTCGACCACTGGCGGATAGGCCGCACCCGAGGCGGCAAAGGCATCTTGTATGTCTACAGCGAGGCGGAGAACCTGTTCAAGATCGAGGTCTCCTATGAGCTCGAAGGCATCTTTCCCGACATCCTTTGTCGCCGGCTGGAGGAAGCGGCTCAGACCTATATGCTGTCGGACGTCCCGCAGGACTTTATCTCCGAGTTGCTGATCACGATGAACCTGAGGGCCGCCGGCGAGATGGTCGGAAGCGAGGACGTGGCATCGCCCCCGTCGTGGCTTACCCAGAGCTTTCTGTCCGGCGGTGCGGGCGTGACATCGAAGGGGTACTCAAAGACACTGGCGGACTATGAAGCTGCGGTGCGCCGCTTGAGCGCCGCCTCGGTCAAGGACTTCCAGCCCTCCGCTGACCCTTCCCAAACCGTGCAGCGCTATCTGACATCGCTCGAGCTGGGTCTGGGCGATCCTCAAATACCGCTGCTGACGAGCGGTAGTCAGATCTTCCGCGCTCTTGTCCCTAGGAACGCAGCACAGCAGCACAGGGTCTTCGGCTATTTCCAGAAGGCTCTGCCCTACCGATTGACAACAGCTGATGGCCTTGGACTCGCGGTCTTTCAGCCAGGAGTGCCCAACCTTCCCATCGTCCTCAGAGCAGGGAAAAACGGCCTTTGGTACGTCGATGAGCCCAAGTCCTGGACTTATTTTCATCGCTTCGAGGATGGCACCGATTTCTTCCCGAAGTTCGATGATTTGCCGCTGTTGAGCGCATTGCGGCAAACGCGGCAGCCGCATGCCAACGATGCCATCTACAAGCATCGCGTGCGCACGCCGCAGGTCCCGGCCTATCCCGTGTCCTTGGAAAAGACGGTCCAGCAGCTCGAGGACCAAATCCGCAGGGAACCAACAAACAGCCAACTGTACGCAGCGCTAGGCGACGTCTATTTCTTCGAAATGAATTGGCTCTCGCGGACTCTCGAGATGTATGAGACGGCCTCCCGGCTCGCCCCCGAGCGCCTGGATTACAGGTGGCGGCTCGTCGACCTCTACCTCAACACGTCGCAGGCGGAAAAGTTTCTCGAGCAATTGAGATTCCTGGCGCAGAAACTACCCAACGATCGCGAGGCACAACGGTGGTATCAGTTCTACAAGGATGCCTACGCCTTCAAGCCGGGGGAGTTTTCTGTCAGCCGACACGGCTGGCTACGAGCCTCCGAGCGGCCGTCCGACGCGCCTTGACCCGTACGGGACATGGCTCCAAGAATCCGGCAATGACCGCCATCACGCGGCCTCTTCTACCGGCCTGCGTGAAGCCGGCTCGGTGCGACCGCGCCAACGATGACAAATTCGCCCGGGACGCTGTAGCTTTCATTGTGCCGCCAGGCCTGTTCGGGATCAGGCAAGGCCGTGAAGGCGTCGGCCACCTGGAAGCTCACCTCGAGGCGCTCTGCACGCGCCCGCTCTTCGCCTCGTTCGAGCAGGCCGGCCACGTAGTCGGTCGAGAGACCAGAAGCTCGCGAGAGTGCGCCCCCTCCTCGGCGGCCGAGGGGAGGAGCGCGCAATCGCGCACCCTTCCCGCCGCAACGACCAGCCGAGCCTTTCGTTCCTGCACCTCAGAGCGGCGCGACCCTATCGGGCAAGTCGCGATTGCCCGATGCCACCCATGATCGGTAAACTTCCGGTGTAATGCGCAACCCGGGCAGCATCCAGGCCACCACAGGGAGAGAGCACCATGGCGGAAAGCAAATGGAAGATCGGCGGCGAGTACATGGAAAGCTGCAACTGCGACTATCTCTGCCCTTGCATCTTCACCAACCCACAGGCACCGGTGACGTATGACCAATGCACTTCGCTGCAGGTCTATCGCATCGACTGCGGAAATTACGGCGACGTGAAGCTGGACGGCCTCTCGTTCGCTCTGATCATCCGCTCCGGCAAGGTCATGTCTCAAGGCAACTGGATCTTCGCCGGCGTCGTCGATGAAGCGGCCAATGGTGCCCAGCGCGAAGCGCTGACCGCGATCGTGAGCGGCAAGGCAGGCGGCACCCCGGCGCGCATCCGCGACAACCTCGTCGGCGATTTCCGCGGCGTGGAGGTCAAGCCCATCGCGTTCCGGATGGACGGGCTCACCCGCTCGGCCTCGATTCCGGGTGTGCTGGAGTTCGCCGTGGAGGGCGTGCCCTCCCGCAACAACAACGGCGAGCCCATCTATCTCGACAACACGGCGCACCCGGCCAACCGCAAGGTTGCGCTCGCGAAATCGAAGGAGACTCACATCCACTCCTTCGGCCTGGACCTGGATCTGGTGGGGAAGAGCAACAACGGCCACTTCGCGCCGTTCAGCTGGAGCAACTAAGGGAGCGCAGCTAGCAATTCCACAGGGACGATGCCATGCCGGCCGAGAGCCCCTCGTCGCGCCGGCTCGCGTGGCGTGATCGTGCGTCGATCCTCGCGTCATTGATCGGGGTCACTGCCGTCTCGTGGCTGTATCTGCTCCACCTCGCCGGGCAGGGGATGGGCGCCATGGCCGGGATGGACGCATCGATGCCCGACATGCCGGACATGGTCGCCGGTGCGATGAGCTCGATGCCGATGCCGTGGACGCCCGTCGATTTCGCCCTGATGCTCGCGATGTGGTGGGTCATGATGGTGGGGATGATGCTGCCCGGCGCCGCTCCCATGATCCTGACCTTCGCCACTGTCAATCGGCGCCAGCGGGAGCGCGGCCAGCCGTTCCTTCCCACGTTCGTATTCGCCGGCGGATACCTTCTGGTCTGGGGTGCGTTCAGCCTCACGGCGACGCTCGCGCAATTGGGACTGGAGCGAGCGGCGCTCCTGCTCCCGACGATGAAAACCGGCAACGCGATTCTGGGCGGTGTCCTCTTTGTGGCCGCCGGAGTCTATCAGTGGACGCCCCTCAAGCGGGCCTGCCTCGCAAGCTGCCGCTCGCCGCTCGATTTCGTGATCAACCGCTGGCGCGACGGCTGGGCCGGTGCGCTGCGGATGGGCACCGAGCATGGGGCGTACTGCCTCGGCTGCTGCGCGGTCCTCATGGCACTGCTGTTCGTCGGCGGAGTGATGAACCTGCTGTGGGTGGCGGCGATCGCTGCGTTCGTGTTCGTCGAGAAGCTGTTCCCGGGCGGACAATGGATCGCACGAGCAAGCGGCGTTCTGATGATCGCGTTCGGCGGCTATCTGCTCGTGTCCGCCTGACGCGGCCGCCGGGATCGAGAGCAGGCTGCCCGCCGGCCCTGGATTGGGATAACCTGCAATCGTGCTCGCTCGATCCGGAGGCGGTCTATTCCTACGCAGGATATTGGTATGCAGACGCCCCCGATGACATCAACGGCTGCGAGTGCCCCAAGGTGCCGGGCACCTTCATCCGGCTGGTGCGAGGCAAAACTGGAGAGATCCTGGACGCAACCGGCACCGTCACCCGCTACCTGGAGTCCCTGCCCGACAAGACTGCGGATCCGCAATTGCACCGAATCCGGCTGCCGAGGCTGTTGCGCACTCCGCTGCACGGTTTCCCCGAGATGCAGCCCCTGCGCGGCGCCAAGCCGAACTAACCTTGACCATCTCCGGCCTCCCACCGCCCAATTGATCGCCATCAACTGGCCCGACACGCCATGCGCTAATCTGCGAGGTAGGAGGTAATGTCATGTCCGAGCCGATTTCCTTTACCATCAAC
>JBGPMS010000154.1:0-12151 GCA_041487115.1 Gammaproteobacteria bacterium | reverse complement strand
GGCCTCCAGGACGAACATCGACTCGGCCTTCTCGTTCTCATGGAAGAAGTACTCGCCCTTCTGAACGGAAACCATCCCGGACGCATCCAGCAGATACTCCAGCACATCCCCGCGGATGCCGCCGAAGATCGGCATGCGCTGTAAAGCCTCGATCCTTCTCTGCTGCATGATCGCCCCCGCGGAAGACGGAACCAAGACGCTGCTCGTATCGTAGCCGTTATATTCGTCCGCTGCCCAGACAGACATAAGGTCCCTCTCCCCCTGGGAGAGGGTAGGGTGAGGGACAGAGGGGTAGGGTGAGGGAGGCGTCTTCGACGTAAGGGAGAGGGTGTCTTCAAGGCGGGCAGTCGACGGCCTTCAGCTCGCTCCCCGGGAACTGCACGCGCAGCTCCGCCAGTTTGGCAGTGAGCGCGACGTCGGGCTCGCGCACGAGGAATTCTGTCTGGGTCACGCGGTGCTCGCGGCTGCCCACGCGGGCCGAGCGCACGCCCTTCTGCTGCAGGCTCTCGAGGAATTTGTTCGCCGCGTCCTCGGTCTTGAATATCCCCAGCGAGATGGCGTTCTTCATCGGGCCCAGGGCCTCGACCGCGTAGTACTCCTGGACGCCCCGCTTCTGCAGCTCCGCGATCTTGCGGTCGACTTCGGCCTTGGTCTTGAGCGGCGGGATGTACACCCAGAAGCCCACCAGCACCTGCACGTCGCGTGAGCTGGCACGATCGCCGAGCTGCAACGCGTCCAGCGCGGTCTGGGCGGCCTTCACTTCTCCGGCGCCGAAGGTCCCCCACTCGAGGCAGGCGGCCTTGGGGCGCGCCGCCGGCACCATGGGCCGGGGGGTGGTGACGCGGATCTTGTCCGCGTTGAGCTGCTGGTTCAGCAGGCCGGCGTCGGGATTGGCCGGGCGCGCCGAATACCAGGCATAACCCGCGATCGCGAGATTGGCCAGCAGGAGCAGCACGAACAGAGCTCTCACCGCTTGCCCTCACTCTCCGCGATGACACGCAGCCCTTCCAGCACGAGATTGGGGACAACGCGCGCTGGCCGGCCCAGATGGGCGTGCAGGGTCTCGGCTGCGCCGCCACTCAACAGGATCTGCGGTTCCGTGCCGCGTTCCGCGAGTGCACGTTGCATGCGTTCGACCGCCCCGCATAGGGCCTGAATGGCGCCGCTGGCGATGGCGTCCGCGGTACTCCGGGGAAACAGCGCGAAATCGCCGTGGGCGCGCGGCAACCCCGCCGTCCCGCGCGCCAGCGACTCGGCCATCATGTCGAGTCCCGGCAGAATCAGTCCGCCCAGGAACTCCCCTTCTTGAGTGAGCGCGTCGATCGTCGGCGCCGTGCCCGCCATCACCGACAGTGCCGCACCGGCTACGAGGTGGCGCGCGGCGATCAGTGCTGCCCAGCGGTCCGCGCCAAGCTTCGAGGGCTCCTCGTAGCCGTTGCGCACGCCACACTGCTCGCGCCGGCTGATCACCCAGCGCACCGAGAGACCCCGGCTCAGCGCCCAGGCATGCAGCCAATCCCCGACTTGCCGGCCC
The DNA here is from genome assembly GCA_041487115.1 of Gammaproteobacteria bacterium. Classification (GTDB taxonomy): domain Bacteria; phylum Pseudomonadota; class Gammaproteobacteria; order Burkholderiales; family SHXO01; genus SHXO01. The sequence continues at coordinate 10,617 of JBGPMS010000154.1, read as the reverse complement.
GCCACGCTGCAGGCGACCAGTTCGCGGAGCCTGGGCAACCCCTGCCAGGCGTCGGCGAGCAGTGCCAAGTCCACGGTAGGCACCGAATCCTGCCGCAACCAGCGCCCGTCCCACAGCCCCCACTTGGTCCGGGTGTTGCCCACGTCGACAGCGAGGATGTGCATGCAAGCTCAGGGCGAGGAAGCAGAGCGGCGGCGCGCAGCATCGCCGATGGCGCGCAGGCTGACCTCGCCGGAGTGGAAGCGGCGCAGCCCGGTGGTGGTCTGCAGCAGCAGCGCACCGTCGTCGCCCACGCCCGCCACCGTGCCCTCCGTCCAGCTGCCGTCGGGCAGACGCAGAGCGACCGCGCGCTGGGCATAGACATGGTAGCTCTCCCATTCCTTGCGCAGCGGCGCGAAGCCGTGCGCCGAAAACACGCGCAACACTTCGGCCAATTGCGCCAGCACCTGGCCGAGCACGCGGTTGCGATCGCGCGGCGCGCCCGCCGCGATGAGGTCGGTCACCGCCTGGTCGATGCGTTGGCGCGTAGAGTGATCGAGACGATAGTTGATGCCCACCCCCATGACTGCCAGGCTGGGACCCAGGACGTCCCCCTGCAGTTCGACCAGCGTGCCGGCCAGTTTCTGATGCCGCACCAGCACGTCGTTGGGCCATTTCAGCATCGCGTCCTCTACATCCAGCGAATGCAACGCGCGCACCAATGCAACGCCCACGGCTAGCCCGAGTCCGGCCAGGAATCCCGCGCCTTGCTCGAAGCGCCACAGCAAGGAAAAGGTGAGTGCCCCACCCAGCCCGGTATGCCAGGCGCGCCCGCGGCGGCCGCGGCCGCGCGTCTGGAGCTCGGCCGCGAGCACCAGCCCACCTGCAGCGCCAGCCACCGCCTGCTCGAGCAGCGTCGTGTTGGTCGACTCGAGCCGGTCCACCACGCGCACCTCGAAGTCCTCGGCATGCACGCCGAGTTGACGCCGGATCCGCGCGCCGTCGAGCCAGTCGATGGGCGCGGCGAGCCGATAGCCGCGGCTGTGCAGTCGCAGCACCGTGACCCCGACTTCGGCCAGGCCTTCCAACGCCTTCCACACGTTGCTCCGCGAAACCCCAAGGGTGCGCGCCAGATCCGCGCCCGAGCGGAATTCCTCGTCGCTGAGCAGGCGCAAGGCGCGGAAGGTGAGTGCAGTAGGCGTATCGGCCATAGGATCCTGCGGGAGAGCCGGGCGCGGCTGTTAGCAGGTTGACGCAAAACTCTGCGAAGTCGTACCTTGCACGCAGAGTCGAAGCACCACCTCTCGCTCCTTCAAGCACTTGTGCGCGTGTGCGCCCCACGCAAACTTCGCGTTGGCGCTCGCGTTGTGGTTTTGCATCAGACTTAGACCCCGAGATAAATCTGTCGGATGTAGTCGTCTCCGGAAAGCTCCTGGCTGGCACCCTCGCGCACGATGCGCCCATGCTCCAGGACATACAGGCGCGAGGCGATGCGCAGCGCGGCCAGCGCATCCTGCTCCACCAGCAGCACTGCGGTCCCCGCCTGCTGGATCTGGCGGATGGCCGCGAAGATCTGCACCTTGAGCCGATGCGCGATTCCCACCGATGGCTCGTCCAGCAGCAGCAGCGAGGGCCGGCCCATGAGCGCACGGCTGATCGCAACCATCTGCTGCTCCCCCCCCGATAGCGTACTCGCCTGCTGTTGCCGGCGCTCTCTTAACACCGGAAACAGAGAGAATACGCGCTCCAGGTCCTGCTCGACACCGTCGCGGTCACGCCGCAGGTAGGCGCCGAGCATCAGGTTCTTGATCACGGTCAGCTCCGGGAACAGCCGCCGTCCCTCCGGGCAGTGGCAGATCCCCTCCGCCACCACGCGGTGCGCAGGCAAACCGCCCAGCGCCTTGCCGTTGAACCGCAGCGTACCGCTGCTCGGCAGCGAGCGCGAGATGGCCTTGAGCAGCGTGGTCTTGCCCGCGCCATTGGGCCCGAGCACCGCCACCAGCTCGCCTCGGCCCACGGTGAGCGATACGCCTTCCAGAGCCAGCGCCTTGCCGTAGTAGGCGACGAGATTGTCGACGACGAGCAGTTCGGCCTCAGGCAGGGGCATGCTCTTCTTCCCGCCCGATGTAGGCTTCGATGACACGCGGGTCGCGCACGATCTGTTCCGGGCCGCCGGTCGCGATGACCTCGCCGAAATCCATGGCGATGACGCGCATGACCAGCTTCATGAACTCACGCAGCTTGTGCTCGATGATCAGGATGGTGAGGCCCTGCTCGCGGTGCAGCTGGCGGATCAGGTCCGACAGGGGCTCGATCTCCGCCGTGCCCAGCCCCGCGAACGGTTCGTCCAGCAACAGCAGCTTCGGGTTGGTGGCGAGCGCCCGCGCGATCTCCAGCCGCCGCAGATCGCCATAGGGCAGCAGCTCGGACGGCGTGCGTGCCTTGTGCTCCAGCCCGACCATGCCCAGCAGCTCCAGCGCGCGCGCCGCTGCCGTTTCGCTGCCGTGCCTGCCTGCCCCCAGGCAGCCGACCAGCACGTTCTCCTGCGCGCTCATGCCCACGAACGGACGGCAGAGCTGGAAGGTGCGGGCGAGGCCCCGGTTCACGATGCGAAAAGGCGGAAGCCCGCGGATCGACTCGCCGTCCAGCACGACCGTTCCCGTGTCGGGCGGAATGAAACCGGTCACCAGGTTGAACAATGTCGTCTTGCCGGCGCCATTCGGGCCGAGGATACCGGCGATCTCGCCTTTGGCCAGCGTAAAGGAAACGTCCTTCACGGCGACGAGGCCACCGAAGCGCTTGGTGAGGCCCGCAACTTCGAGCAGTGCGCTCATCTCGCCGCCCCGCGCAGCTTCCGCCACAGCGGGGCGATGAGCCCCCCGGGCAGGAAGAACAGAATGAGGATGAGGATCAGGCTGTAGACCAGCAGCCGCCACTCGCCGAAATCGCGCAACAGTTCGGTGAGCAGCGTCAGCAGGACAGCGCCGCCGACCGCGCCGTAGATGGATCCCATGCCTCCCACGTAGACCATGATGATGACTGTGATCGTGGTCACGATCGAGAACAGCTGTGGACTCACCTGCAACTGGTAGTGCGCGTAGAGCGCGCCGCCCAGTCCGCCGAAACCTGCGCTGATCGCAAGCGAGGCGATCTTGTAGAAGGTGACGTTGATGCCCGCGGCCTGGCAGGAGGCTTCGTCGCCGCGGATCGCACGCAGGATCACGCCCCAGGACGAGCGCGCGAGCAACACCAGGATCATTACGCTCACAACCGTAGCGCCCAGCACCAGGTAGTAGAACCCGAGTTGCGAATCGAGCAGAGGCCGGATCCCGTACAGTCCCTCTTCGCCGCCGGTCTTCTCCCAGAAGATCAGCATCAAGCGCTGCAGGATGGCAGCACCGGACAGCATGGCGAGCGCGAAGTACGGGCCTTTCAGACGCAGCGTCGGAAAACCGAGGACGAGACTGAAACCCACGGCGGCCATCACGCCGGCCGGCAGGCCCCACCAGGGGTTCGCCATATAAGCGGTGTCCAGGAACCCGGCGGTGTACGCGCCGGCGCCGATGAACAGCGCGTAGCCGAAATTCTCGCGCCCGGTAAGGCCGGACATGAAGTCCCAGCTCGCCGCCCACAGCCCATAAATGATGGCGACAGTGAGCACGCCCACGAGATAGTTGCTCTTGACCAGCAGCGGCGCAATGGCGAGCAACGCCACTGCCGCGGCAGCGCCGATCAGATCTTTCCAGGTCAGGCTGGCAAGCATGTGCTCGGCACTGACCTAGAACGCCGCGCGCTTGCCGAACAGGCCAGCCGGTCGCAGGATCAGGGTCAGCAGCACCGCCACCAGCGACACCAGTTCGGTCCACGACGTGGAGATAAGGTACGCCACGATGGTCTCGGAGTAGCCCAGCAGCAGCGCCCCCAGGATGCTGCCCGGGATCGAGCCCAGGCCTCCGACGATGACGATAGCGAAGGCCTTCACCATCGGCAGCAATCCCATGCCCGGCTGTACCGTCAGGAAGGGCGCAGCCAGCACCGCGGCCAGCGCGGCGAGGCCGGCCGAGAGGCCCATCACCGTGGCGAACACCCGATCGCTCGGGATACCCATGTATTGCGCCGCTTCCGGGTCCTGGGACACGGCCAGGATCGCCGAGCCCAGGCGCGTGCGCTGGATGAACAGCCACAGCAGGGAAAGCGCTGTGACGCTCACGCCCAGCGTCACCAGGCGCTGAGCGCTGATGTCCACGCCGAGCAGCGTCAGCTTCCCGCTCGCGAGCGAAGGCACGTTGCGGTACTCGGAGCCGAAGGTGAGAAACAGAACCTGCTCGACCACCAGCGAAGTGGCCAGCGTGATCATCAGCACGGCGATCTGCGAGCCGCGCAGCGGGCGCACCAGCGCTCGCTCCAGTCCCACGCCGAAGCCGGCGACGAACAGCACTGCGAGCACCGCGGATGGCAGCAGCGGCAAGTGCAGGACGGTGGTCAGGACATATGCAGTGTAAGCACCCAGCGCATAGAACGATCCGTGCGCGAGGTTGAGGATGCGCGCGACGCCGAAGATAAGGGTAAAGCCCACCGCCAGCATCGCGTAGATGGCGCTGGTGACCGCGCCGTAGATGAGGATTTCGGCCACGCTTTCACTTCTTCAACCACGGCGGCAGAATCGCCTTCCCGCTGCGCATCTCCTTCGGCCACACGATCGCGCGCTCGCCCTTGTCCTGCCACTGTACGAAGCCGAAGCTCACCAGGCCCGGGCCGGCCTTCACGTCGTGCGTGTCATCGAACTGGATGCGTCCGAGCGCGCCGACGTAGTCGGTCTTCTCCAGTTCCTTGATCACCGCGTCGGGGTCCGTGCTCTTGGCACGCCGGACCGCCTCGGCGTAGACGTAGACGGCATCGTAGGCGCCGGGGCCGGTGTACACGGGACCGCCACGGCCGGTCTTCTTGACGAAGGCATCCCAGTAAGGAATGGTCTTGGGCGAGATCGGCGCGCGGATGGAGCCGTTGATGGTGATCTCGGAGATGGACTTGCCGCCCACGCGCTTGAAGAAATCGGCGTCCATGCTCTTCACGTCGATGCCGCCGATGGGCACCGGGAAGCGCGCGTCGTACCACTGCTTCACGAACACGTCCGACGAACCGTGCGACAGGATCACCACCAGAAACTGGGCCTCGCTCTCCTTGACCTTGGACAGCAGCGGGGAGAAGTCCGAGGTCTGAGTGTCGAAGAACTCGGACATGCGCACGTCGGCGCCCGCGTCGACAGCACCTTTCTTGAGGATCGGGACCAGATCCTGCACCCACTTGGCGTTCTCGCCGATGATCGCGATCTTCTTCAGGCCCATCTCAGCCATGACGAAGCCGGAGATGAAGTCGGCGAGCGCTCGCGCCTGGTGCGCCGCGTTGATGGGGTTGACGCGGAAGATGTACTTGTAGTTGTCGTAGTCCTGCTTCACGCGCTGGGTGATGGAGGGCGAGGCGGCGCCTACGCCGAGGTAGATCGTCTTGGCGCGCGAAATGTGCGGCAGCTGCGCCAGCGTCACGCCGCTGGTGTAGCCGCCGACCAGCACATCCACCTTTTCATCCGCCGTGAGCTTCTTGATGGCATTGATCCCGGTCTCCGGGTTCTCGGTCTCGTCGGCGACCACCAGTTCCAGCTTGCGCCCGAGCACTCCGCCTTTGGCGTTGATCTCGTCCACCGCCATCTGCATGGAATCGGTGGTGTCGCGCCCGACCTGGAGCTGGATCGCGGTAGGCACACCGATGCGGATGGGCGGGTTCTGGGCGGCCGCGGGACCGAGCGTCAAGCCGGCCGTTGCGCCGAGAGCGAGCCAGGCGAGACTGCCGACGACGCGGCGAATCGGGGTCATGGGACTTCTCCTCCTTGTCCGGACGGGCTGGGTTGGGACGGCAGGCACCGCTCCGCGGCAGCCGAAAACTAATGGATCGCCTGCGGTTTGTCAAAGAGCCAGGCGACACGCGGGGCGGGCGTTGGATATACTCGGCGCAGGGGTTGATCTGGGTCAACGGCTGCAGCGCTGCTGCGAGAGACGATGATGTGACGCCCGGGGGCAGCCCGGACGCTTCAGTCACCAGGAGGGAAACACCATGTTCAAGAAGATCCTGTTGCCCACCGACGGCTCACCCGTCTCACGCAAGGCGGTGAAGCAAGGTGTGGCGTTCGCCAAGAGCATCGGCGCGAAAGTCGTGGGCTTCTTCTCGCCCGAGGACTACCGGGTACTGATGTACAGCGAGTACATTCCGCCCAGCCTCATGTCCGAAGAGGAGTTCGAAGCGCAGGCGAAGAAGACGGCCCAGAAGCATCTCGGCCTGGTCGAGAAGACGGCCAAGGAGGCGGGCGTGCCCTACGAAGGGTTCTACCTCAGCGGCATCGCCCCGTGGGAGGCCATCATCGAGGCGGCAAAGAAGAAGAAATGCGACCTCATTGTAATGGGCTCGCATGGGCGCAGCGGCCTGGCCGGGCTGGTGCTGGGCAGTCAGACGACCAAGGTGCTGACACACAGCAAGGTGCCAGTCCTGGTAACTCGGTAGGACCTGCCCTCGAGCCATCGGGGCTCAGGCGCCAGCTATGCGCAGGGGTAAGGAGCCGGTCAGATCGATGCCTGCTGCGGACGCGCAGGCCACCGCGGCGGCGAAGGCGCGGCGCATGCGCGTCATCGTGGTGGACCACGCCGTGGATCTCATCGAGATCCTGGGGCGAGAGGGGATCATCGAGTACATCAGCCCGGCGGTAACCCGGCTGGCCGGGTATGAACCCGCAGAGGTTGTCGGGCAGCACTTCGCCGGCTTCGTCCATCCGGAGGATCTACCCGGAGTGCTGCACGCCTTTGCCGCCGTGCTGCAGACCAGGGACGTCGTCTCGGTCACACTCAGATACCGGTGCAAGGACGGTTCCTGGCGCACCATCCAAGCGCATGGGCGGAATTACCTGGACGAGCCCGACGTACACGGGATCGTCGTCCACACGCGCGACGTGACGGAGCTCCTCGAGGCCGAGGCAGCGGTGCGCGAGAGCGAGCGGCGCTTCGGCTCGTTGACCAATGCGCTGGCGGAGGGCGTGCTCGTGCAGGACGCCCGCGCCGCGATCGTCTCCTGCAACCTGAGCGCGGAACGCATCCTCGGGCTGACCGCGGACCAGATGTTCGGCCGGACCTCGGTCGATCCACGCTGGAGAGCGATTCACGAGGATGGCTCGCCGTTCGAGGGTGACAGCCACCCGGCCATGGTGACATTGAGGACGGGCACGCCGCAGTTCGACATAACCATGGGCATCCATCGGCCGGATGGAACGCTGAGATGGATATCCATCAACACTCAACCCATCCAGGGAAGCAGCGGTTCGCAACCCGCCGGCGTCGTCTGCTCGTTTCACGACATTACGCATCGCAAGCACGCGGAGGAGGTCCTGCGCAAGTCCGCGGAAGAGATCGCCGACCTCTACAACAACGCGCCGTGCGGCTACCACTCGCTCGACAAGGACGGCCTGATCGTCCGCATCAACGACACCGAGTTGAAATGGCTCGGTTATACGCGGGACGAAGTGATCGAGAAGATGAGGTTTTCCGACTGCATGACTCCTGCGAGCCGGCTCACCTTCCAGCGCAGCTTCCCGCAGTTTGTCGCCGACGGCTGGGTGCGCGATCTCGAGTACGAGCTGGTGTGCAAGGACGGCGGCCTGCTCCCGGTGCTGTTGAGTGCCAGCGCGATCAAGGACGCGGATGGCAACTACGTGATGAGCCGCGCCACGGTCTACGACATCACCGAACCGAAGCGGACGGAAGAGCGGCTGCGCAAAGTCAATCGCGCGCTCCGCGTCCTGAGCGACTGCAACACCGCACTGATCCACTCGGAGACGCTGCCGGGGCTGCTGAACGAAGTGTGCCGCTTGCTGGTGGAAACAGGCGGCTACCGCATGGCCTGGGTCGGCTTTGCCGAATACGAAGAGGAACGCAGCGTACGCGCGATGGCGCAGCACGGCTACGAGGAGGGTTATCTGGCGGGTGCGGCGATCAGCTGGGGCGATACCGAGCGCGGGCGCGGTCCGACCGGCACGGCGATCCGGACCGGTACGACGCAGGTGAACCATGACTTTCTGACCAATCCCGCCGTTGCCCAGTGGCGCGCCGAAGCGGTGGCGCGCGGCTTTGCTTCGTCCATCGCGCTCCCTCTCAAGGGCACTTCCGGCACGTTCGGCGCGCTGATGATCTACGCGTCGGAGCCCGATGCCTTCAACTCGGAGGAGGTGACGCTGCTGCAGGAGCTCGCAGACGATCTCGCCTTCGGCATCGCGACTCTGCGCACGCGCGCCGAACACAGGCAGGCGGAGGAGACGGTGCGGCGCCTGGCCTACTTCGATCCGCTCACCGGAATACCGAATCGCCTGCGCCTGCACGAACGTCTGGAGCAAGCGATCGCGGAAGCGAGCGCGCTGGGCGGGCGGCTTGCGCTGATGATGGTGAACGTCGATCGCTTCCGCGAGCTCCAGAACGGGCTCGGGGTCCGCCAGGCGGATGAGCTCCTGCGGCAGATCGCCTCACGCCTGGAGCAGGCCGTCGGCGCTCGAGCGATGGTGGCCCGGCTGGCAGGCGACGAGTTCGCCATTCTGCTTCCTCAGGGCGATGCTGATCGGGCGCTCTTCGTAGCCAACGCGGTCAGCGTGGGGATGCACGCGCCGTTCGAGCAGGCCGGGATCTCTCTCGACGTTCACGTCAGCATCGGCGCGGCCCTGTACCCGGATCACGGCATCGACCCCGACGCGTTGCTTCTGCGGAGCAACATCGCGGCGCGCGAAGCGCGGCAGCAGGGTGCCGAATACAAGGTCTACAGCGGCGCCACCGATCAAGAGAGCCCGCGGCGCCTCGCGCTCATCGGGGAGCTGCGGCGCGCGATCGAAGCCGACCAGTTGACGCTGTTCTACCAGCCCAAGGTCGACATCCGCGCAGGGAAGGTGTCGGGCGTAGAGGCTCTGGTGCGCTGGCAGCACCCGGAGCGCGGCATGCTTCCCCCCGACGAGTTCATCGGGCTGGCCGAGCATACCGGCATGATCAAGCCGCTCACCTACTGGGTCATGAACACGGCCATGCGGCAGTGCGCCGCCTGGCGTCAGATGGGCCTGGGATTGTCGGTGGCGGTCAACGTATCGCCCAGCAACCTGCGCGAGCCGGAATTCCTCGATCGGGTGCTGGCGTTGCAACGGCAGTGGGATATCGGGCCCGAGCTGATGCAGATCGAGATCACCGAGACGACCTTGATGGGGGACCCGACGCATTCCCTCGGCGTCCTCGTGCGGCTCAAGGAAATGGGGCTGCGGATCGTCGTCGACGATTTCGGGACCGGCTATTCCTCGCTCAGCTATATCGCGACCCTGCCGCTGCACGCGCTGAAGATCGACCGATCGTTCATCAGCAACATGATGGAAGACGCCCAGCACCGTACCGTCGTGGCGGCAACGGTGTCGCTCGCCCACTCGCTCGGGATGGGGGTCGTGGCGGAAGGTGTCGAGACCCTGCTGCAGGCGCAGGCCCTGCTGCGGCTGGGCTGCAACGAGATGCAGGGCTATCTGTTCTCCCGGCCGCTGCCACGCGAGGAGTTCGAGGAATGGCTCGCCCGGTTCTCGCTGCGCGGGCTTGGATTGGGCGCAGAGCCGTGATCCGGTCGCAGTCCAACGAGATGGGCTCCCTTGACTGACAGGTTTACAATTCGTGCGTTCGAATGGCGGCCTCGGAGCGACCGGTGCATCGTCAACCGGGTGGGGCCGGTTCTCAGAGTCGGCGACGAGCTGGAGGCCGCGGCCGATTCGCGTATTCGGTGATCGGAGGGCCTGCGCATGAAATTCGTCGGTCAACTGCTGGGCCAGCACCTCCAGCGCTACCCGCGCATGGAGCTGCCCGATATCTACAAGCTGCTGCACCAGTCGGCACTGGGGCCGGGGCATGCCGTGGACGATCCCGATGCCGCTCGCGCCCGCCTGCAGGCCGAGGCGGCAAGCGTCGGCGCCGGTCCCGACGATCCGATCGCCGACCCCATCTCGCCCGACGGCAGGCTCGCGCGCATCCATCTGCGCCCCTACCTCGATGCGGGCCACATTCTCGACCTGCTCGCCGATGCGTTCATCCGGACGGCTCAAACCTATCCAGGCGCAGCCGACAAGCTGGTGAAGTTTTGCGGCTGCCTGGGGGATCTTGCGGGAGCCGGCAGTATTCCTTTCCCACAGGACGAAGTGGAGCGCTACTTCCAGTCCATCGCCGACCAGGGCTACCCCGCCGTGCACCACTCGGATAACTACCGCGAGGCTTATCGGCCGGCCTACCGAGTCGTGGCGCTGGATCTGCTGCCCGCCCTGCACCGGATCTAGCGTTCTGCGCTGACCAGCGAATCGAGGAGCACGTAATGAGCGAGCAACCGGCGCCGCGGCCCAGGATCCCGACACCGCTGCTGATCGTCGACGCGATCGGCATCGTCCTCGCCGGTCTCGGCCTCGCCGGCCTGATGACCGATGTATCCGGTCTGCTTCCTTTCCTCGCCGACAAGCGTGTGGCCGGCATCGTCGCCGGCATCGGCTTCGCGCTGGTCACCTTCGCGCTCGGCACCATCTTCCGCTGGCAGAAGATGGTGCGC
>JBGPMS010000153.1:0-12162 GCA_041487115.1 Gammaproteobacteria bacterium | reverse complement strand
TCGGCCGCTGACCTCTGGCATGGGCCATCTCGAGGAGGGGGCCGGTAACGTGGCTTGAGTTATACTTCCCCACGCTTTTTTTGGCAGGCCATCCAACATTCACGCGGCCGAACATCACTGCCCGGCGGCGTGATGAACTGCGGGACCACGCCGTCAGCCCATCTGGACCCACCAACGATGAAGATCCACGAGTATCAAGCCAAGGAGATCCTGCGTCGGTACGGTGTTGCCACGCCGCGCGGCATCGCCTGTTTTACAGTCGAGGAAGCGGTCCAGGCAGGCGTTCAGCTCGGCGCTAAGGTATGGGTGGTCAAGGCCCAGATCCACGCGGGCGGACGGGGCAAGGGCGGCGGCGTGAAGCTTGCCCGCAGCCTCGACGAGCTCAAGCAGCATGCCGCGCAGATTCTCGGCATGCGCCTCATCACCCATCAGACCGGCCCGGAAGGGCGCATCGTGAAGCGGCTGCTGGTCGAGGAAGGCGCCGACATCAAGAAGGAATTGTACGTCGGCATGGTGGTCGATCGCGGCTCTCAGCGTGTGGTGTTGATGGCCTCCAGCGAAGGTGGCATGGACATCGAGGAGGTCGCGGCTAGAGCACCGGAGAAGATTCACAGGGCTCACGTCGATCCGATGGCCGGGTTGAGCGGCGAGCAGGGCGCTGAGATCGCGCGCAAGGCCGGCGTGCCCGAAGCGCTGGTGCCCCAGACCGTGAGCCTGCTGCAGGCGCTTTACCAGGCCTTCGACGAGACCGACGCGTCGCTGGTCGAGATCAATCCGCTCATCCTCACCGGCGACAATCGCGTGGTCGCGCTGGACGCGAAGATGACCTTCGACGACAACGCCCTGTTCCGCCATCCGGACATCGTGGCCATGCGCGACCTCGACGAAGAGGACGAAGCGGAGATCGAGGCGTCCAAGTTCGGTCTGTCTTACATCTCGCTGGATGGCGACATCGGCTGCCTGGTGAACGGCGCCGGTCTGGCGATGGCCACCATGGACATCATCAAGCTCTACGGCGCTGCGCCCGCCAACTTCCTCGACGTCGGAGGGGGCGCCAACACCGAGAAGGTGACCGAGGCATTCAAGCTGATGCTGAAGAACCCGAAGGTGAAGGCGATCCTGATCAACATCTTCGGCGGCATCATGAAGTGCGACGTGATCGCCACCGGGGTCGTGGAGGCCGCGCGCCAGGTCAAGCTGTCCGTTCCGCTGGTGGTGCGGCTCGAGGGCACCAATGTAGACCTGGGCAAACAGATCCTCAGCGAGTCCGGCTTGCCCATCATCTCCGCGGCCAACATGGCCGATGCGGCACAGAAGGTGGTTGGCGCGTCACGCGGCGGGCCGCAATAGCTGCAACGACCGCAAGTCCGAGCCCGAAGCGCGCCGCTCAACTCGCGGGCCGCCACCCAGAAGGCGCGGGCTCTTAGGCCGCGCCGTAACGGAGCATCAGAATGTCGATCCTGATCAACCACAACACCAAGGTCATCACCCAGGGCATCACGGGCAAGACCGGGCAGTTCCACACCCACGCCTGCGCGGCCTATGCGAACGGCAAGAACTGCTTCGTCGCTGGTGTGACGCCGGGCAAGGGAGGTCAGGACTTCGAGGGCATCCCGATCTTCAACACCGTAGCCGACGCCAAGGCGGCGACCGGCGCCACCGCCTCCGTCATCTACGTGCCGCCGCCCTACGCCGCTGCCGCCATCGACGAGGCGGTGGACGCCGGGCTCGACCTGGTCATCTGCATCACCGAGGGTATTCCGGTGCGCGATATGATCCGCACCCGCTACAAGATGCAGGGCAAGAAGACCAGGCTGGTCGGCCCCAACTGTCCTGGCGTGATCACCCCGGAGGAGATCAAGATCGGCATCATGCCCGGCCACATCCACAAAAAGGGTCCCGTGGGCGTGGTGTCGCGCTCCGGCACGCTGACCTACGAGGCGGTCGGCCAGTTGCTGGAGCAAAGGCTGGGGCAATCGAGCTGCGTGGGGATCGGCGGCGACCCGGTGAACGGTCTCAAGCATCTCGACGTCATGAAGATGTTCAACGATGACCCGCACACCGAGGCGGTGATCATGGTCGGGGAGATCGGCGGCACCGACGAAGAGGAATGCGCCCGCTGGATCAAGGACAACATGCGCAAGCCCGTTGTGGGCTTCATCGCCGGGGTCACCGCGCCGCCCGGCAAGCGCATGGGCCACGCCGGTGCCATCATCTCCGGCGGGAAGGGCACCGCGTCCGAGAAACTGGCCGTGATGGAAGAGTCCGGGATCAAGATCACCCGCAACCCGGCCGAAATCGGCAAGCTCGCCCGCGCTGTGCTCGGCTGATCCGATGCTGAAGGTTCTGGTCCCCGTCGACGGCTCCGACAACGCGCTAAGGGCGTTGCGGCATGTCGCCTCGATCGAGTCGACCTGCCGCGAGGCCGGCGAGATCTATGTGCTGAACGTGCAGCCGCCAGTGGCCTCCGGCGTGGTGCGCATGTTCCTGACGCCGGGGAATTTAAAGGGTTACTACGAGGAAGAAGCCGAAAAGGTGTTGGCCGTCGCGCGCGAAGAGCTGAGCAAGGTGGTCGTCCCCTTCACCGCCGAGATGCGCGTTGGCGAGATGGGCGAAACCATCGCCCGCTACGCGCGGGAGAAGGGCTGCGGGCTGATCGCGATGGGGACACGCGGGTTGAGCTCGGTGGGTAACCTGCTTCTGGGCTCGGTCACTACCAAAGTGATCAACCTGACCGACGTTCCGGTCTTGCTGGTCAAATAGTGTCGGCGGATCACCCTGCCGGAGCGCGGCGCCGCTCCTCCATCAATTCGGTCAGGCAGCGGCGGCAGTAACAGCCTGCCGCCTCTTTTGGCACCGGCAGCGCGGGCGCAAACTCGGTTACGCACCAGCAAGGCCGGTCGCCCCCGATTCCGCACCGGCTGTCGCCCCCGCACCGCGGGCAGATAGTGTCTGGCCTCTCCGCCGCGGGTTCCATCAGGACGCGTCCTCGATCAAAGTGGAGCGGTGAAAGCCCCGGGCTACGCCGCCGAAAGACGGTTGTTCGCCCAGGTCAGCCGATCGATGAGGATGCGCAGGAAGGCCTTGTTCATCTCCTTCTGCAGCGCGTCCGAAGCCTGCGACAGATCGGAAGCCTTGATCTCGATGACCGTAATCGGCGAAAGCGAAGTGATGGTAGTGGAGCGGCGCGTATTGGTCTCGCTGAAGTACAGCATCTCTCCAAAGCAGTCGCCAGCGCGCAGGATGTTGAGCAGCCGGCCGGTCTTGCTCACCTTCGCCTCGCCGCTGGTGATGATGTAGAAGCTGTCCCCGCTGTCGCCTTCGCGGATCAATGGCTGGTCCGCCAGAAACTTGCGCCACTTCGTGATGCGTAGCGTCTCCCACAGCTCCTGTTCGCGGAAATGTGTGAAGAAGGGGAGCGTCTTCAGCGTGTTGAATTTCTCCGTGTCCGAAATGGTGTCGGTCGGCGCCTCCAGGTTGCGGTAGGAATGGGTCAACTCGCGCGAGAAGTCGTTCCATGTCGGGTAGCGCGCCTCCGAATCCTTCTCCAGGCAACGCAGGACCAGGCGGTCGAGCTCGGCCGAGACTTCGCGCCGAAAGGTGCTGGGGGGTATGGCGGGGATGTTCACCACTTGGTACAGCAGGCTGGCCTTGCTCGAGGCGCGGAACGGCAACTTGCCGGTCAGCATCTGGTACATGACTACACCGAGCGAGTAGATGTCGGTGTGGTAGCTGACCTCCTTCTCCTGCACCTGTTCCGGCGACATGTAGGCGGGTGACCCGATGCCCTGCAGGTAAGTGTGCTGGGCTTCCTCGTACTGCGCGGCCCCGAAGTCGCTGATCTTGATGTTGGTGTCCTCTCGGATCAGGATGTTGGCCGGCTTGATATCGCAGTGAATCACCCCGTGGCGCTGCGCGAAGGCCAGCGCCAGGCTGCACTTGAAGATGATCTCCACCACCTGGCTGATCGGCAGCAGGTGCGCCACATCGCAACAATCCTCGAGAGTGTGCCCATCCACGAACTCCATCACGATGTAGCTCACGTCATCGTCGCTGAACGCATCGTAGATGGCGAGGATATGCGGGTGAAACAGCTTGCCCACCAGCGCGGCTTCGTTGAGGAAGACCTTGCGGTAGCGGCGCGTGAGGTCCGTGTCCAGCAACGGCTGGGCTTTGATAACCTTGATCGCCACCTCGCGACTGGCGAACGGGTCGCGCGCCAGGTAGACGACGCTGGTCGCACCTCGCCCGAGCTCGCGGATGATGTGATACTTACCGATCTGTTGGGGGAGCGGTTGGCTCATGCCGGGCGCTGGCGCGGTAGCCCACATGTCGGCCTGCCCTGCACCAGGGCAGCGGCCGACAGATGAAAATCGGCAAGAAAGGGTGAAACTTTATGGCGCTCCGTCCAGAGGGTGCCGGCTCAGCGGACGATCTGAGGCACCTTCATGCCAGCCTGCACGGCGGGCCGTGCGCCGATCTGATCGAACCATCGCTTAACGGCTGGGAAGTCGTCGAGATCGACTTTGTGCCACTCGTACCGGGCGACCCAGGGATAGGTGGCGATGTCGGCGATGGAGTAGTCGTGCGCCAGGTATTCGCGGTGCTCCAGGTGTCGGTTCATCACGCCGTAGAGCCGGCGTGTCTCTTTGCTGTAGCGTTCGATGGCGTAGGGAACAGGCGCGGGCGCGGCGCGCAGGAAGTGGTGCACCTGGCCGAAGAAGGGACCCACGCCGCCCATCTGGAACATCAGCCACTGGATGGTCTCGAACTGTTGGGTGACCCGGGTGGGGAAGAAGCGGCCGGTCTTCCACGCCAGGTACATCAGAATGGCGCCCGACTCGAACAACGGGAACGGGCTGCCTTCCGGACCCTCCTGGTCGACGATTGCCGGAATCTTGCTGTTCGGGTCGATGGCCACGAACTCCGGCTTGAATTGGTCTCCTTTGCCGATGTCGATGGGATGCACGCGATACGGCAGCGCGCACTCTTCCAGCATGATGGAGGCCTTGCGGCCGTTCGGGGTGGACCAGGTATACAGATCGATCAACGCAGCCTCCAAGGACGGGCAAACAGCGCGATTCTACTGAAGTGCGCTTACAATTTGGGATTCGAAGGAAGATCGAAATGCTCAGATGGCTCATCGTTTTCGTGCTCGCCATGTCGCTTATCGGCTGGTTCACGCCGTTGCTGCGCCGTCTCGGCCTGGGGCGGCTGCCGGGCGACATCCGCTTCGTCCGCAACGGCCGCGAGTACAGCTTCCCGTTCGCCTCGTCGCTGCTGTTGTCAGCGCTGATGACCTGGCTGTTCTACCTGGTACGCTGAGTCGGCCGAGGAGGCGGGAGGAGGACCGGGCGTGACTTCATCGGCCGCAGCCAGAGCGTGACCTTCGACGCGCGGGCGCTGTCGGAGTTCGAGGTCCATCCCCAGATCGGGAAGTTCCAGCTGATACTGCCGGCGCTTAAAGCAGCGCGCCCGCGAGCCCAGCCGCGAATCGATCAGTTCTTCGGCGCGTCCGCCTTGCCGGCAGGGCGGTGAGCCTTGGCGTAGGCCTTGATCTCGTCCTGGGAGATCGTGCCGTCCTTGTCCGCATCGATCTTGTCGAAGTTCTTCGAGACGCGGGGGAAAGCCTTTGCTTCCTGCCGGTCGAGCGTGCCGTCGTGGTCCTTGTCGGCCGCGTCGAACCTGGCCTTGTTGTGTTCCTCCATCTCGCTCGCCACTTTCTTGGCCGAGGCGTAGATCTCGTCCAAGGTCACGGTGCCGCTCTTGTCGGCGTCGATCTGGTCGAAGTTCTTCGCCACGCGCGGTAGCGCCTTGGCTTCTTCGCGGTCCAGGCTGCCGTCATGGTCCTTGTCGGCTTTCTTGAACGCCTGCTCCATCTTCTTGCCGGAATCGGCGGCGGTTACGACGGGGGGCAGCAGGGCGGTGAGGGTCAGGCAGGCGGCGATCAACAGGGACTTGTTCATGGAGGCTCTCCGGAGGACAGGCGTACACGACGACAACGGCTTACCCGGCCACCCGATGGCCGGTAGGGTTCAGGCGGCCAGAGCCTGCCTGACGGCGTGAACACGCGCGTCATGCACGGCCGCGGCGATCTTTGCCGGTTCATCCTGATTGCGAGCGATGATTCCGGCATCGACAGAACGGGCTGCCTCCAACGCTTTGCGCAACAGCGGCGCCGGCGCATAGGGGCGTGCCTCGAACCCGGTCCGGCCGTGGAAGTCGCACGCGCAGGCCTCCAGCAGCAGCTCGAAACGGTCCGGGCGCCGGAAGGCGTCCGTCCTCTCGAATAGCTTGACCGTGGTCGAGGGCCTGAGTTCCTCGGCCCGGTGCACCTCTCCGTGGTGGCGTGTCACCAGCACGGCCAGCTCGCGGCACTCGTTGGGTACGCGCAGGCGCTCGCAGATGCCCTCCAGCAACTCGACTCCGCGCGCTTCGTGCCCGACGTGGCTGGGCCATTGCTCGCGCGGCGTAGTGCCCTTGCCCACGTCGTGGGTGAGCGCGGCGAACCGCACCGTCAGCGGGAATCCGCGGGCTGCGGCGTAGTCCAGCACGAGCAGAATGTGCAGGCCGGTATCCACCTCGGGATGATGGGCAGGCGGTTGCGGCACGCCGAACAGCGCGTCGACCTCGGGGAGTACCCGCGCCAGCGCTCCGCAGGCGCGCAGCGCCTCGATCATCAGCGCGGGCCGCTGCTCCATCAGGCCGCGTGCGATCTCCTGCCAGGCGCGTTCGGGCACCAGGTGGTCCACCTCTCCATCCTGAACCATCCGGCACATCAGCTCCAGGGTCTCCGGCGCGATCTCGAAGGCAAAGCGCGCGGCGAACCGCGCCACCCGCAGAATCCGGACGGGATCTTCGGCGAAGGCGGGACTGACGTGGCGGAGGATTCCCGCCCTGAGGTCCTGCAGTCCACCATGCGGATCAAACACATTCCCGTGCTCGTCGCGCGCGATGGCGTTGATGGTGAGATCGCGCCGCGCCAGGTCCTGCTCCAGCGTGACGTCCGCTGCTGCATAGATGCTGAAACCCTTATAGCCACGCGCAGTCTTGCGCTCAGTGCGTGCGAGCGCGTACTCCGCGTGGGTGTCGGGATGTAGAAAGACAGGAAAGTCCCTGCCCACCGGCCGGAATCCGAGGCGCTCCATCTCTTCCGCGCTGCTGCCCACGACCATGTAGTCGTGGTCCGCGACTGGCAGTCCGAGCAACTCGTCGCGCACCGAGCCGCCCACGCGGTAGACCTTCACGGCTGTTCCCGGATCAACGCGTCGCGGCCGGCTCGAAGGCGGGGATCACCTCGGTTTCGGCCTTTCCCGCCTCGACCCACTGCTGCAGAGCGGGCAGGGCGAGGATCGTGTCCGCATACTGCTGGCAGACGGCAGAGAGTTGCACTGCGTAGATCTTGAAGCGCAGCACCACCGGCGCATACAGGGCATCCGCGACGGTGAAGCCGCCGAACAGAAACGGGCCCTGACCAGCCGCGCGCTCGCGGCACGCGTTCCAGATACGCTGGATGCGTTCGATATCGGCGGCGACCTCCACGGTGCGGCCCACGCCGGGAAACGAGCCCCGGCAGTTCATGTTCATGTTCGAGCGCAGGGCGGCGAAGCCGGAATGCATCTCGGCGCTGATCGAGCGGGCTACTGCGCGCCGCCCCGGATCCGCTGGCCATAGCTGGAGCTCTGGATGCCGCTCGGCCAGGTACTCGCAGATGGCGAGCGAATCCCACACCTTCAGATCGCCATCGAGCAGCGCGGGGACCTTGCCTGACGGCGAGTATCTTCTGATCTCGTCCTTGGACCCCTCTCCGTACAGAGCAACACGGATCTCGTCGAACGCGATGCCCGCCTGCTTCATCAGCAGCCACGGGCGCAAGGACCAGGACGAGTAGTTCTTGTTGCCGATCACCAGGGTGTATCGAGGCATGGTTATGTTTATGTGGGCTGTATTGTTCGTCGCGCCCGGAAGCGAAACCTCCGATAGCGTGTCCGGGGTGTCACGCCTGTCAGATACTCGGGGATCACCGCCTCCAGCGGCGTCGGGCTGAATCCGAAGCGCTCGGGCACGGCGCTGCTGCACACGTTGTCCGCGCGCATGGAGTGGATGTTGTCCCGCGTCATGAGCTTTCCGGGCAAGCGCTCGAGAATCCCCGCCTGGAGCAACGAGAGCGATTCGTTCAGTCCGATGATCTTCCGGCGCACGCCCATCGTGCGGCACACGGTTTCCACCAGCTTGCGCAGCGTATACACCTTGGGTCCGCACAGGTCGTAGCTCTGCGCGAAGCTGTAGGGATCGGGGAGGCAGGAGGTCAGCGCCCGCGCCACGTCGTCGACGAAGACGGGCTGGAAGCGCGCGCCGGGGGATGCCAGGACGATCACCGGCAACAGCCGCACGAGCTGCGCGAAAAGGTTGAGGAAGCGGTCCTCGCGCCCGAAGATGACCGAGGGGCGAAGGATCGTGGTGTGTATCCCGGTCGCTCGTGCCGCGTGGATCTGGCTCTCGCCTTCGGCCTTGGAGCGCAGGTACGCGCTGGGCGCGTCCAGCGCCGCCTTGAGCGCGCTGACGTGCACCAGCCGGTTCACGCCCGTCTCGCGGCACGCGTCCACGATTTTGCGCGGCAGGTCCACGTGATTGCGCTGGAAGGTTTCCCTGCCCGACTCGTGCAGGATCCCGACCAGGCTGATCACCGCATCGACTGGCGCGATCAACCGCTCGAGCGTGCGCGGATCGTGGACGTCGGCATTCAGAACGTCGACCGTGGGCAGCAGGATCAGGTCCTTGGCCCGCTCGCGTCGCCGCGTGGGCACACGCACGAAGATCTCCTGTGCCGCGAGGCGGCGCACCACGTGCCGGCCTAGAAATCCTGATCCACCGATGACGCAAACACTTCGGAGTTGCATGGGACGGTCCTGCAGAACGCGTTCCCGATGCGGCACGCGTGCACCGGCCCGGGACACCTGAATGAGTCGGCCTACTCGTTCGACAGCGGCTTAGGCGCGACCTGGCCGAGACGCTGCTTCAGCGGGATGAACGGCTCGCCGAACAGGCGCGCGTAGTACATGGTGTTGCTCATGACTTTGCGCACGTAGTCGCGCGTCTCGCTGAACGGGATGGTCTCGGTGTAGACCGCCCCCTCCAGTGGCCGGTCCCCGCGCCAATCGCGCGCGCGACTCATGCCCGCATTATAGGCGGCGGAGGCGAGCACGGGATGGTTCTCCAGCCCGTCCAGCAACTGCCGCAGATGGGAGGTGCCGAGGCTGATGTTGGTGTCCACCGTGTGCACCGAGGAGCGGTCGACGCCGGGAATGCCGAAGCGCTTGGCCACGGACTTGGCGGTGGTGGGCATCAGCTGCATCAGGCCGACCGCCCCGGCGCTGGAGCGGGCGTCGGCGGAGAAGCGGCTCTCCTGCCGCACCAAGCCATAGATCCAGGCTTCGTCCAGATCGAGCTGCCTGGCGTAATTGCCCACGACGTCACGGTAGGGCGTGGGGAAGCGCAGGCTGAAATCGTGCAACTGCTGGGTGCGCTCGGCCGTGTCGATGGAACGTTCGTACCAGCCGGCGCGGCGCGCCACCTCGGCGGCGGCGAGCAAATCCTTGTCTCCGAATCCGCGCGTGGTCCAGCGCCACTCGAGCGCGCCTTCGTAACGCAGACCCAGCTGATAGAACTTGAGCGCGCGCTGGATACCTGGCTGCCGGTCCATGGCTGCCACTTCGTCGGCACTGGGCCGGTAGGAGTCGGGGGGCGCGGCGATGTTGGTGCCCAGCTCTTCCATCGCGAGTTGGCCATAGAAGCTGTGGTCGAAGGACAATGCGGCGAGCTGTGCATTGCCCTCCGCGCCTCGCCCCGTCTCGGTCAGCGCGCGCGCCCTCCAGTAGCGCCACACCGGCAGCTGCCGCTCCTTGGCAGACATCGCATCGACCGCAACGACAACCGTGCGCCAGTCCTCCTGACGCAGGCCGGCGCGCACCTTCCAGTTAAGCTGGCGGTCGGTCAGACGGTCGCCCGCACGCGCGAACCAATCGAGGGCCTCCGGGCGGTGCTTCATCGCTCCGGCCAGCGCGAGCTGGGCCCACACGTAGGCCTGCTCCTCGCCGAAGAACATCGATTGGATCTTCTCGAAACGGGTGGCCGCCACTGCGGGGAGCGACTGGCCCAGCTTGACTGCAGCGAACAGCGCCAGCTCGCGCTCGGCGCGGGTCTTCACCTTGAGCGGCCGGCGCTCGAGATACTGCTGGGGATGCCGAGCCACAGCGTCGAACTGGTGCGGATCCGCGCGTTTGCCGGCGGGCAGATAGCCCACCAGCTGGCGCACGAAGGTCACGTTGCCCGTCTCCAGCGCCAGGCGGATGCGAGCCCAGACATCGTCTTCCTCCAGCAGCCCCTGGCGGAGCATGGCGTCGAACAGAGGTGCGCAGCTGTCGGGCTGCGCGCTGCCCTGGAACCAGAGCGCTCGCGCCTCTCTCATCGCGCCCTGGTCCTTGTGCAGCGCTATGCGGGCCTGCAGCGCATAGCAGATGAGCTCGGGGTCTTCCATCGCCAGGCCGCGGTATTCGCGTTCGTAGGCTTCCCAGTCCTGGCTGCGGCCCAGCTGGCGCAGCCAGTCCGCGCGCAGTCGCTCCGTCACCAGCGCGTCGCGAAAGTCGGACATGAACGCCTCGATCACCGGCTGGCCGGTATCGGACAGGCGCGAGCGCAACTGCCAGTAGGCGATGTAGGGGTAGAGCGGGTAGTCCTTCAGATCGGGCGCGAGACGCGAGAGGCGCTCGATGTTCCCCTTCACGAAGGCCTCGCGGGCCGCCAAGAACGTATCGTCGTCGCTGAGCGCAAGCGCGCCAGCGCTGGCCACGGCGAGCGTGAAGGCAAACAGAACAGTTGTGAATCTTGCTGTCATTCGGGTCAGTGCGCTTCTTGCAACCCCATTTTCACATAGTTGACGCCGGGGAATTGCAAAATCATCGTTCATGATCGGCCGTGTCGTGCAGCGTGCCCGGCCATGGGGTTTGGCGTGGGCGCCTATGGAGTCTGGCCCAGAAACAGCCGGTACGCCGGATTGGCGGTTTCGTCCCAATAGCGGTAGTTCAACTGCTTGAGAAAGGCGCGGAATGCCGCCTTCTCGCCCCGCGGCACCTGCATCCCGACCAGCACGCGGCCGAAGTCGGCGCCGTGGTTGCGGTAGTGGAACAGGCTGATATTCCAGTCCTGGCTCATGTGGTCGAGGAAGTTCATCAACGCCCGGGGGCGCTCGGGAAACTCGAAGCGGTACACCAGCTCGTCTCTTACCCGAGGAGAATGGCCCCCGACCATATGTCGAATGTGCAATTTGGCCATCTCGTTGTCGCTGAAATCCTCGGTGTCGAGGCCATGGCGTTGCAAGTGCCGCACCAGCGTGCGCGTCTCCTCCCGGTTGTGGATCGACAGGCCCACGAACACCCGGGCCTGGGCTGCATCGGCGTACCGGTAGTTGAATTCGGTGACGTTGCGCGCGCCGATCAGCGAGCAGAAGCGCTTGAAGCTGCCCGGCCGCTCCGGGATGGTCACCGCCAGGATCGCCTCGCGCCGCTCGCCCAGTTCGGCGCGCTCCGCCACGAAGCGCAGGCGGTCGAAGTTCATGTTGGCGCCGCAGGCGATCGCTACCAGCGTCCTGCCGCGCACCCCGCGCCGCTCTACCCAGGCCTTGGCCCCGGCGACCGCCAGAGCCCCGGCCGGTTCCAGGATCGAGCGGGTGTCTTCGAACACGTCCTTGATGGCGGCGCAGATGTCGTCGTTGTCCACCAGCACCATCTCGTCCACCAGCTGCCGGCACAGGCGAAACGGCTCTTCGCCCACTTGCTTCACCGCCACCCCGTCGGCAAACAGTCCCACCTGGCTCAGCCGCACACGGTGGCCCGCCCGGAGCGACTGGGTCATGGCATCGGAGTCTATCGGCTCGACACCGATGATCTTGATCTCCGGACGCAACCTTTTGACGTAGGCCGCGATACCGGAAATCAGTCCGCCTCCGCCTACCGCCGCGAAGATCGCCTCGATCGGGCCGCTGCGTTCGCGCAGGATCTCCATGCCGATAGTGCCCTGGCCGGCGATCACGTCCGGGTCGTCGTAGGGGTGAACGAAGGTCAGCTTTTCGCGCCGTGCAAGAGTGATGGCGTGGGCGTAGGCGTC
>JBGPMS010000152.1:0-12182 GCA_041487115.1 Gammaproteobacteria bacterium | reverse complement strand
GTGGATATGGCGATCCGAGCCCTGGCCCCGTTCGCCGGACGGCCGACTGCCCGCATCTTCGGCCGCCTGGAACGGATCGACCCGCTGCACGCCGCGCTGATGAACGGCATCAGCTCCCACGTGCACGATTACGACGACACGACCCCCAAGAACTACATCCATCCGAGCTCGCCGGTAGCCTCGGCTCTCTTCCCCTACGCGTGCGCGGAGCACGTGACCGGAGAGGCGTTCCTCCTGGCCTTCATACTCGGGTTCGAAGCCGAGTGCCGTGTGGGCAATGCGGTCTATCCGGCCCACTACGATGTCGGCTGGCACATCACCGGGACCGCCGGCGTGTTCGGCGCGGCGGCCGCGATCGGGAAGCTGCTGACCCTCCCCCACCAGAACATGGTCTGGGCGATCGGCCTGGCCGCTACGCAAGCGGCAGGGTTGCGTGAGATGTTCGGGTCGATGGGCAAGGCTTTCCATCCCGGCCGCTCCGCCCAGAGCGGCTACGTCGCGGCCCTGCTGGCGCGCGAGGGATTTACCGGCGGCGACACCGGGATCGAGGGGCCGCGCGGCTTTGCTCCTGTACAGGCGACCCACTACGACCTGGCGAAGATCACCGACAGGCTCGGTGTCGACTTCGATCTGCGCGCGAACACCTACAAACCGTTTCCTTGCGGAATCGTCATCCATCCGACGATCGACGCCTGCATCCAGATCTCCCGCAGCCGGGCGATAAAGCCTCGCGACATCGCCGCGGTACGGCTGCAAGTCGCGCCGTTGGTGCTCGATCTGTGCAACAAGAAGCACATCGAAGTCGGCTTGCAAGGCAAGTTCTCGGTGTTTCATGCGGCAGCGATCGGCTTGGTCCGCGGCAAGGCAGGCCTGGGCGAATTCAGCGACGAGACGGTGAACGATCCGGACGTGAAGGCCGTGCGCGAGCGCGTGTCGGCGATTGCCGACCCCAGCGTGGCGGAAGATGCGGTGCGCGTCGAAGTCGAGTTGACCAGCGGCGAACGCATCGATTGGCGAGTCGACCATGCGATCGGCAACCTCGGGCGTCCCATGACGGATAGCGAGCTGGAAGAGAAGTTCCACGATCAGGCTGCGCGCGTCTTGCCGTCGCAGCAGGTGCGGGAGCTCATCGCGCTGTGCTGGAAAGCCGGGGGCCTGAGCGACATGCGCCAGCTGGTGGAGGCGGCTGTTCCGACGCAATGAGGGAGCGCGCGTGGCTTGGGACCTTGTGCTGGTCCTTGCTCCGCTTGTATGCTGGAGAGCCCGTTGACACCGGACTTCAATGGCCATGACTGACCTCTCGATGCGCATAGCCCCGGTTGCCGCTCCCGTCCGGCGGCAGGTGGCGGAGGTGTTGCGCTCCGCGATCACGAGTGGACGCTTTGCGCCCGGCCAGCGGCTGGTCGAAAAAGACTTGTGCGAGTTGACGGGCGTGAGCCGCGCCTCGGTGCGCGAGGCCCTCAGGCAGATCGAAACCGAAGGCCTGATCGAGACCTTGCCCAATCGCGGACCGTCGGTCTCCAGGCTCTCGACACAGGATGCCGCAAGCATCTACGAGGTGCGGGGCGCGCTCGAGGCGCTCGCGGCCCAGCTGTTCGCCAGCCATGCGACCGATGAGCAGGTCCAGCAGCTCCAGGCCGCTGTGCGCGTCCTGGACCAGGCCTACAAGGACGCCGACGTGGATCGGATCGTCGAAGCCAAGCGGCGTTTCTACGGTGTGTTGTTCGAAGGCTCGGGCAACAGCATGATCCCCACCATCCTCAACACGATGAACGCGCGGATCACCATGCTGCGCCGCGTATCGCTGTCGTCGCCCAAGCGCGGGCCGGCCAGCATTCGGGAAATCCGCGCTGTCCTGAACGCCATCAAGAAACGCGATCCTCAGGCGGCCTACGACGCTTCGCTGAATCACATCAAGCAGGCGGCGAAGGTGGCGCTGGCATCGCTGTCACGCTGAGCATTCCCTTCACCGCGCCCTCTCCCCCTCACCCTAACCTCTCCCGGACCCTCACCCTACCCTCTCCCAGAGGGACCCAGAGGGAGAGATGGTGGACTCGTGCAGCTGGAAGCGCACGGGCTGGCCGGTATGGGGATCGCGGCATTAGCACGCTCATGTCCTTCCGCACAGTCCTGCGCAACCTGACACCGCGGCGGAGGATAGCTATGGTCTTGCTGCTGTCTGGTTTGTCGTGTTTGCCGCTGTCCTGTTCCCGGCGGCGATACATACATCGCCGGATCTGTGGCCTATCGCCATCGTGCTCTTTGGAGTGGCTCTCTCCGCATTTACCACTTCTTTGGTGGCGGTGGAGCTTGTCCGTTCAGTTGCGTCGGGGTTGTCCAGGCGGTCTGATGAAAGACACTTTCGAGTTGTGTTCGTGGTGTTTGCCGTATTGTTGGCCGTGCAACTCCTTGGCGTGCCCCTGGCGGCGCGCCTCTCGGAGGACCTCGATCACTCGGTGGTGCTGCTCGAGGCGGGCCCCGATTACGCATCGCGGTCCGACATGTCGCCGGATCTCCTGGACTCGCGAAACCTCGCCGGGATGCGGCATGACTGGAATTACGTGGCGACCCCAGTTGAGGGCCGAGCCATCCCTTACCGCCGTGGCAAGGTCACCGGCGGCACCTCGGCAATCAACGCGGCAGCTGCGCAGTGGGGCAGGCCGGAGGATTTCGCTGCCTGGGTAAAGCGCGGTAACCCGGAATGGGGTTGGGAACGGGTTCTGCCGTTCTTCAGGAGGATCGAGTCCGACGCGAACGGCCAGGGAGACGGCCACGGCAGGAACGGCCCGATCACGATCAACCGCTACGCGAACAGCGAACTCATACCGATCCAGCGCGCCTTCTACGATGCCTGCCGCGAGGCCGGATTCCCGGACGTACGCGACCACAATGCCATCGCCGCCAACGCCAGCGGCGTCGGTCCATGGCCGTTGAACCGCGAGGGCACGACCCGGATCTCGACCGCGCTTGCGTATCTCGAACCCGCCCGGAAGCGGCCTAACTTCACTATCCGGCCCGAGAGCGTCGTCAGAAGGTTGCGGTTCGATGGCAACCGTGCGATCGGCGTGGAACTCGCGGATGGCGCTGTGGCGTCGGGAAAGAGCATCGTGCTTGCTGCCGGAGCCATTGGCTCGCCTGCGATTCTGCTACGGTCCGAGAAACCGGAACCAGCGTGGAGCCTGCGTCCGACTCAATCCGGGGGCCAGGGCAGCGGGGCGGCGCCACCCGGTACGCGGCGGGGGCGCGCTTGTCATGCGCCCGAATCCCTATGCTATGATCATCGCTCCCGAGCAGGACGACTCGAGCAGAACCACTACCGGGGGGAACCATGGACGTCTCCGAGGCCGCCGCAAAGCCGGTCTACGAAACTCCCAAGATCACGCCGATGGACCGGGACGAGGTCCTGCAGGCCTTCCAGATGACCGCCGCGCAGATCAGCGCCGCGGGGTGCTGGTGGACCCCGGGGTGCGTCGCGTCTCCCTGTAAGCAAGACTAGCTAGGTGTTGCCCGCCGGCCGGTGCATTACCGGCCGGAAACGTTTCGGTGCCCTCGACCACCCGGTGCGCCCGAGGGCGGGGAATGCGCATGCGTGTGCTCGGTGCCGACGACATCAAGACCATCCGCGGCGTGAGGCTGCGCCGCGATCCCGCGCGGGAGCCCTGCTTCAAGGTCGTGCAGCTCCACCAGGACCTGCACGACTACGACAGCATGTCCCAAGACTCGCAGCGGCAGCGGCTGCACCGGCATATGCACAACGAGATGCAGACCCTCGAGATCGCCGCCCAGGGCCTGGCCGATTTCCACGACGCCCCCTGGGAACTGCGGATGCAGCTCGCGCGCCAGTGCTGGGACGAGTCCCGCCACACGCGCATCCTCTACCGGCGCCTGCGTGAGTTGGGTGGCTACAAGGGCGAGTTTCCGGTCATGAACTACGAGTGGGGCGTCACCCAGCTGCTCGATTCCCTGCCCGCCCGCCTCGCGGTCCAGAACCGTACCTTCGAAGCCGGCGAAATGGACCTGCTGAGGCAGCAGCAGCGCATGTGGGCCGAAGCCGGCGATGGCGACACGGCGGCCCTGATGGACACCCTGCTGGCCGACGAGGTGGAGCATGTCCGCTTCGCCAATCGCTGGCTCAAGAAGATGGCGCGGGAGAATCCGCGCACCCTGCTGCAAGTGGCCACCGGGATCCAGCGCCTGCGGCAGGTGACCGCCGGGTTGGCGCCCCGGCCGGGGGAAGTGAACGCGGTCGGCGTCGACCTCACTGCTTTCACGCACGTCGAGGTGATGGCGAATCTGGACGACCGCCGTCTGGCCGAGTTCACCGAGGAGGAGATCGCGGAGCTGCTCCGCCAGGAGGGTTTCGCCTCTCTCGTGCCCGCGCCGGGTGTGCAAGCCTGATCGAGCCGTCATGGCCACTGCAGCATCGGTCGAGTATCGCCCCAGCGAGCGCGACGCGCCCTGGTGGCTGCGCTCGTCGGCGCCGGCGGCGCGTTGGACGCGCGCGAATGCCGATGGCGCCGTCATCGCCTGCTACCGGTTCGGCGACGCGGTGCTTCAAGTCGCCGCGAACGACCCTGGGCCAGTGCGGCCTCTGGCCGAGGTTTATGGCGAGTGCGCGGTTGCGCCGGCACATGCAGACACGGCAGTCTCGTGCGTGATAGGCCCCGCCGATTCGCCGCCGCTGATCCATCTGACCTTTCTGGAAGGCGCCCCCCCGGACCCCGCGCTCGCCGCGCTGGCCCTGCTGCACCCGCCGCACGGCGATCCTCCCTATGCCGTGCGCGACGCCCCCTGGGATGGCTGGCGGTGGGTCGGCGCCGAGACGCGCCCGGTCGTGGCGGTCGGCGCATCCTCCGTCCTGATCGACCCGCGCGGCGTGCCAGACGACTTCCTGGCCGACTACCTCGTCAGTGCCGCGTTCGCCACGCAACCCGACCTGCTCATCGTGCACGCGGCGGCATTGCAGATCGGTAGCAGTGGGATCGTGCTCTGCGGTCCCTCGCGCGCCGGCAAGACGACCACTGCGGCACACTTGGCGTCGCGCGGGCATGGCCTGCTGGGGGACGAATTGGCGGTCCTGCGCCTGTCCGCACAGGAGCTCCTCCCGTTGCGCCGGTCGGTGAGCCTGCGCCCAGGGCCGCGGACGCCGCAGTTGGCGGAAGCGCTGGAGCGCGTCGGGGCGATTGAAGTTTCGAGCGCGGCCGGTGGAAAGACCGGCCCGCTACGGATCGATCGACTGTTCCCCGCCGCGCCCGTCCGCCCGCTGCGGCTGCGGGCCGCTTTCTTTCTCGACGGATTTGCCGACCGAGCGTCGCTCGCGCCGTTTCGGCCCGCGCTCGACAGCCCGATCGTGTTCGACGCGCTGGCTGCGAACGATGTCGCGTTCGTCTCGTGGGGACTCACGACGCAACGCCGCGCCCTGCGGCTGTTGGCGCTCAGGCATGCGCTGTCGCGGCTGTCCTGCTGGCGGCTCCAGGTCGGCACACCAGCCGAGACCGCGGAGCTGATCGAACACGCAGTGGAGGAGCAATGGCAAGCATCCTGACGGTGAAGGAGCGAGGGCAGTTCGTGGCGACGATGCGCCATGTGCATGTCTGGCTCATGGAGACGCTGGCGGCCTGGGTGCCCACGACACCCGAGATGGAGGTGAAGCTGCTGTTCGGCGAGCACATCTGGGACGCGGCGCAGCACGCCGACGCGCTGGGCAAGCGCACCTTCGAGCTGCGCCTGCCGCTCCAGCACAGCCTGCGCCCGGTCGACGCCTATGCCGAGCTGCTCTCAGCGCTGGCGGCGATCGGCCCCACGCCCGAGCGGCTCGCCTCGGTGTACGAGGTGGTCCTGCCTGGGCTGGCCGAGCGCTACCGCGACTATCTGGCCCGCACCGACGCCCTGTCGGACGCTCCCACCGTGCGCATCCTGGAGCGGCACCTCGGCGACATGGCCCGGATGATCGAGGCGGGCCGGGCACTGCGCAACGAGCTTCCGGCGCTGCAGTTGGCGGACCTGCAGTGGATCGAAGTCCGCCAGCAGCGCCAGGCAGCGATCGTCGCGATCGTCGCGCAGCCGGCGGGCGCCCTCGCCGAGGGGGCGTAGATGACCCGCGCCGGCGTCGACATCGGCACCAAGGTCGTGCGCGGAATCACCGTGCGCCGGGACCCGGCGCGCGAGCCGTGCTTCGAGATCGTCCACCTGCACGAGGACGTGCCAGACGTGGGCGGGATGGGTCCGGAGCATCGGCGGCAGCGGCTGCATCGCGAATACAACCAGGAAGTGCAATCGCTGGAGGTGGCGGCGCTGTGCCTCGTCGACCACGCGGATGCGCCGTGGGAGCTGCGGCTCGCGCTGGCGCGCCAGTGCTGGGACGAGGCCCGCCATGCCGAGCTCATCCGCCGGCGCCTGGTCGCGAGCGGCGGCCGGAAAGGCCAGTATCCGATAGCGAACCTGGACTGGTCGGTGGTGGCTATGCTGGATTCGCTGCCCGCGCGCCTGGCGATCCAGCATCGCACCTTCGAGGCCGGCTCGCTGGACATCGAGGGTGTCGGAACACCCATGTTCCGGGAGGCGGGTGATCCCGCGACGGCGGACGTGATGGAAGCCATCGGAGCCGACGAGATCCAGCACGTGCGCTTCGCTAACGAATGGCTGAGGCGCTTGACGGACGCGGACCCGCGCGCGGTGCTCAAGATCGCGCAGGCCGTGGCCTGGCTGAAACAAGTGGTGGCCGCGACCGGCGGCGCGGCCATGCATCGGATTCCCACCGAGCAGGAGGCGCGGCGGCTGGCGGGTTTTTCCGAGCGGGAGATCGGGGAGGTGGTGCGCATGGAACAACGACTGGGCGGCGCCCTGGCGCCCGAGCCCGAGCCCGAGCGCTAGCATGGAACCCGCGGCTGCGGCCGAGCTGCATGGCGGCGTGCTTGCGAGCGGGCCTGCGCGCGACGCGCGCTTCACCGTGGTGGAGCGCTGGATCGACTGCGCCAACTTCCCCGCCGGCGATCCCTTGCGCGACATCGAGTTCCTGCATCGGCAGATGAACGAGGAGGTCGACAGTCTGGAATGCTCGGCGCGCAACCTCGGCGATTTCCCCGAGGCGGAGTGGGAGCTGCGACTGTTGCTCGCCCGCCAGTGCGCCGACGAGGCGCGCCACGCCGCCATGTTCCGGCGCATCTTCGAGTCCCGCGGCGGCGAGGTCGGGCAATACCCGGTGCTCAACTTCCAGTATCGCATCGTCACCAACGTCGCCTCGCTGGTGGGCCGCCTGGCGGTGCAGAACCGCAGCTTCGAGGCCGGCGGGCTCGACGCCATCAGCTCGGGGATCGAAGTCGCGCGCGGGCAGGCGGACGAGGAGCTGGCGGAGCTGTTCGAAGCGCAACGCGCGGACGAGATCCTCCACGTGCGCTTCGCCAACGATTGGATCCGTGCCGCCACGCGACGCGACCCGCGCGCCGTGATGCAGATCGGCGCAGCGCTCGCCTCGGCGGCGAGGGGCTTCGCGCAGGTCATCGGGCCCGAGGGCACCGCGGGTGTCCGTCATTCCGCCGACATCGCCGGCCGGCTGGAAGCGGGCTTCACCGAGAGCGAAGTCCGGATGGCGATGGAGCTGTCGGCGCAGCCGGCACGCTAGAGAGTTCGGGACGCCCTCGGCAGCCCCGGCCAACCCAGGAGACGGAACAGGTGGAGGCGGACACTCCGGCAGCCCGTGCGATGGCCTCTGTGCTGCTTCAGCGCAAGCTGGCGCTGCCGGCATTGGCCTCTCGGCTCGACGGGGAGGAAGTGGTCTTTGTCCTGCGTGGAGGCAGCATGTTGCCTTCCATCCCGAGCGACGCCCGCTTCCGGATCCGCCTCGGGCGCGGGCTCGGTGCGACCGGCAGCATCGTGCTGTTTGCGACAGACAGCGACCTCACGGTGCATCGCGTGGCCTATCGGCCAGCGAGAGGTCGTGGCGCCAGCTATCTGCTGACTCTCGGGGACAATTGCCTCGCGCCGGACCCGCCGGTTCTGCAGGAGCGCATCGTGGGCACGGTGATCGCGGTCGAGGTGGCCGGCCGCTGGCAGGCACCCGGCCCGACGCCGGTTCGTTCCGTCTGCCACCGTCTGGTCCGTGCCATTTCGCTCGCGACGGCGGGCGCTGCACTCTGGCTAAGCCCGGATGCGGCAGGCGGGCTCGCGCGCGCTCTGATGCAGTTGGAGCGCGGCCTGCGAGCCCCCGTCGGGCGAGCCCTCCGGCGCCTGCATGCCGGCCGATTGCTGCGTTAGGCTGCCTCAGCGCGCATGACGGCGATTCGCGCAGAGGGCTCGTATCCGGGAGAGCACCGGGACGGCCCGGCGGCCTGGCTCGCGTGGTACGGCGAGCGCGCTGATCTCTCGCATGAGCCGGCCACCCGCGATAGCCAACGCGCGGCACACGGCGGCGCGCTGTGCTCCGGCGGCGGTCCGCAGCTTCGTCTGGCCGGTGCTCCCGCCGACTGCTTGCCGGGACTGGCCGAAGCGCCGGGTTGCCGGGCGATCTTCGGCGGCGTTCTCTACGACCGTGCCGAGCTGGCATCTTGTCTAGCAGCTCGCTTGCCGCGCGACGCGAGCGACGCTGAGCTGGTCGGCCAGGCCTACCTGGCCTGGGGAGAAGACGCGCTCGCCCGCCTGAGGGGCGCGTTCGCGTTGGTCATCTGGGATCGTCGCAAGAATCAGGTGCTGTGCGCGCGCGATCCGCTCGGGATGCACCCCCTGTTCTATGCCGAAACGGCCGGCGCGCTGCTGCTGTCCCCGTCGATCGACACGCTCCTGCGACAGCCCGGAGTATCGAGCGAGCTCAACCGCGCCGGCATGGTGGATGCGCTCGCGCGGCGCTGGATCGCGCGGGAGGAAACCTACTTCACCAACGTGCGCCGGGTGCTACCGGCACATGCGCTGTGGTTCGGTCCCGGCGGGCGCCGGATGCGCCGCTACTGGGATCCCGCGCCCCGGGACCGCGACATCGCCTGGATCCCGGACGAGGAGGTGCAGCCGCGGTTCGACGCGCTCCTCGACCAGGCGGTAGGCCGTCGCCTCGCGCTCGGGCCGGCCGGCATCTTCCTGAGCGGCGGACTGGACTCGGCCACCATCGCAGCGCGGGCGGCAGACATCTGCCGGCGCGACGGGCGACAGCCTCCCTTGGCCCTCTCGATCGACTTCCCCGACCCGTACAGCGAGCGCACCGTCCAGCGGGGCGTCGCCGCCGCCCTCGGGATGCCGCAGGTGCAGATCCCCTTCGGCGAGGCCGCCGGGGCCGACGGGATCTTCGCCGCCGGACTGGAACTCAGCCGCTCGCTACCGGCACCGCTATTCAACCCCTGGGCACCGGCGTATGTCCGCCTGATGCGTGATGCCCGGCACCAGGGTTGCCGCGTGATCCTGACCGGAGAAGGCGGAGATGAATGGCTCGGCGTGTCGCCGCACATCGCGGCCGACTTGATCCGGTCGATGGATCTGGTGGGCGCGTACCGGCTGTGGCGCAGCCACGCGCGCTGGTATCCCTCGGTCCGGTGGGGGACAGTGCACGGCATGCTGTGGGATTTCGTCCTCCGGCCCAAGCTCCGGAACGCCTGGCGAGGCACGGCGGCTGTCCTCCATCGGCTCTCGCGCCGGCACCCGCGCCTCGGTCCGGGCGGCGCGGCGAACGCCATGCTGCGCGTTGCTCCCGAGCCGTGGATCGCGCCAGACTCGGCGTTGCGGGCGCAGGTTGCCCATCGCCTCGAGGAGAGCTGGCGCGCTGCAACACCGCCCGGCGGAGCCCCGAGCGCCTACCTGCAGGATCTCTGGGCACGGCTCGACAGCCCCCGGCCCTGGCTGAGCCTGGAGGAGAACTTCATTCTAGGACGCCGGAATGGCGTGTCGATCCACGATCCGCTCTGGGATGTCGACCTGGTCGACCTTCTGGTCGGAGTGCGCCCGCAGGTTCGCAGCCGCGACGGCGTGTCGAAGGCGTTGGTGCGAAGCGGGCTTGGCGCGCGCTTTCCGGGGCTGGGTTTCGAGACCCAGAGCAAGAGCGCGCTGGGCACGCTCATCCAGTCGCTGACAGCCGCCGAGGCAGGGAAAGCGGCGCGGGCGCTGGGTGGCAGATGGGCGCTGGCGGAGCTGGGCATCGTCGACAGTCGGCGGGCGGCCGAATTCCTCGAGCATCCCGCGCCGGAAAAGAGCTGGCGGGTGTGGGATATCGTGAACCTGGAGGTCTGGGCGCGCGCCCACTGCGGGGCTGGACGGTGAGGCCGCGTTGACCGGGCGGGGCGGGCCTGCGTAGTATCTTCCGGGCGCCGCGATCGACAACCAAGTTAGGAGCGATGAGATGAACCGACTGTTCCGACAAAATCCCAGGATCGAAGCCGCGCCCCTCGACGACGAAGCCATCCTCTTCGACCCCACCGCGTCGAAATTCTTCATGCTCAACCGCACCAGCTCGTTTGTCTGGCAGCGCCTGTCCACGCCGTCCAGCGCGAAGACGCTGGCCGACGAGCTGTG
This sequence comes from Gammaproteobacteria bacterium, assembly GCA_041487115.1. Taxonomy (GTDB): domain Bacteria; phylum Pseudomonadota; class Gammaproteobacteria; order Burkholderiales; family SHXO01; genus SHXO01. Next base: position 1,694 of record JBGPMS010000152.1, on the reverse strand, counting down.
CAAGCACTTCGACAGCGTGGTGCCCTCCGACGTCCTGAACGATGTCGAGCACGCCCTCGAGCAGATGCTGTCGATGGATCTGGTCGTGGCCGGCGACGCCGCCGTCAACCCGCAGCCGCGCGACGCAGCGCAGCCATCCCCGGCCGAACGACGCGAGTGAGCAGGAAGTACGGCAGGGGCAGGAGCCGGCAGCACCACTTCGTGTCGAGACGGTCCGCGCTGCTGGCGACGAAGGCGAGGCGGGTCGGCACGTCGTTCATCCTCGCATCGAGCACCAGCAGATGGCCGTAGAGCTCGCCCGCCAGGGCGGCGGCTGAAGGCGATCGCCGAACCAGCTCGCATGCCTGTGCCGGCAGGTGCGCGTCCAGCAGGTCGCTCGCCAGGAGCAGGCCAAGGGCCACGATCGTTGCGCAGCCCGCCCGCTCGACCCGGCTCGTCACCGCGCCCCAGTCGAGTCCCGGGTAGGTCCGCAGCAACTCGGCCACATCCACGATCCACTTCAGCTCTTCCCATCTGTGCTTGCACGCATGCAGGCAGAGGACGATCAGGAGATCCTCCGGCGCCAGGCAGGGGGCGCTGATGCCGGGCAGCGCTACCCGACCCAGCCGGTCCCACGCCGAGTCGGGCAGATCGGGGAGACGGAAGAACCAGGGTGCGATCCGCCAATTGAGATCCCAGCACACCTGTCCGTCGCGGGACTGGAACCGGAACTCGTAGTGCAGGCCCACGTGGGCCGCTTCCATCCAGCGGACGTGACCGGGACGCGGACGTATCTGCTGCAACCCCATGCCCAGCAGCACGCGCCGGGCTGTGAGAGCGTCCGCCGGCCGCACCAGCAGGTCCAGGTCCGCACCCTGGCGCAAGGCAAGGTCCTGATAGAGGCCAGCCGCCAGCGCCGGCCCCTTGTACGGTATGGCGCGGACGCCCTCGGCGTCGAGGGCGCGCAGGGCGTCGATCAGCTCGTGCACGAGAAACAAGTTCCGGAAGCGGTTACCCTCGTACACGGCCCGCAGCGTTTGCAGGACCCCCGGCGGCACTTCGTCCGGCGCCACGCTGAACAGCGCGCGGTACAGCAGCGGAGTCAGGCGGTGGCGGCGCGCCATCGGGATCACGCTGTCCCAATCGAGCCCGTGGTGAACCAGACCCAGGATGGCTGCAGCCCGGTCGTCGTCGATCCGCGTGCGTGCGCACTGCAGCAGCAGCTCGACCTCGGGGATGGGGACGGGGCTCATCGTCGATCCAGTCGCAGGCCCTCCGTCACGCGCGGCCCGGGCCGGACAGAGTCGCACGCGTGGGTTTCGTCGGGACGGAATCTCTGTCGCGTGGCGTGACTGCCTTTTGGGAGCGCCTTCACGAACTGGGCTGGGTCGAGGGCAAGAATCTAGTTGTCGAAGTGCGCTGGGCGGAGGGCTTATCTCTGCCTGGGAGAGTGGGACTACCCCGCGCGTTTGCGCGAAACTGCGCTTACTGCTTCGGCCAGATCGGCTTGGCCGTCGCGTTCGCGGGCGGGAAAACGGTTTCCGGCGCGCCGTTCTGCCACTGCACGATCAGCAGCGTGGCGCCGACGCGCCGTCCCTTGTCGTCGAACTTCACCCGTCCACCGGGATAGAAGCGCGCGGGCCCATCGGTGAGATCGAGAGTGCGGATGGCATCCGCCACTTTGCGACGATCCGCAGCACGGGCGCGCTCCAGGG
>JBGPMS010000151.1:0-12218 GCA_041487115.1 Gammaproteobacteria bacterium | reverse complement strand
GCCGGCGTGGGGCGCGACTCACGACGACAGGACGATCTGGGCGATCGTCGCGTTCGTCACAAAGCTGCCGGAGCTCACGCCGGACCGGTATCAGGTCCTCGCGGGTACCAGCGAGGAAGCCGACCACCATCATCATAGCCACTCGCACAACTGACAGGTTGCTGCAAAGTTCCAAGAACCCGTTCGCGCTGAGCGTGCCGCCTTCGAGTCCAGACCGATGAACCACGATCAAGCTCACCACCACCATCACAGTGCTACACCCGCAGCCAGCGCCGCAGCGATGCATGGCGGACACGATCATTCCGGAATGGTGGCCGACTACCGTCGCCGGTTCTGGATCTCCGTGGTCCTGACCGTTCCGATCCTGTTGCTGTCGCCCGCAGGCGCGCACGGCTTCGGCCTCATCGGAGCGATCACCTTCCCAGGCTCGCGGCTGGTGCTCCTGATTCTGTGCAGCGCCGTGTATTTCTACGGCGGCTGGCCGTTCCTGACCGGGCTCGCGACCGAGCTGAAGCAGCGCCAGCCCGGCATGATGACGCTGATCTCGCTCGCCATCAGTGTCGCCTACATCTACTCGACCGCGGTAGTGCTGGGCCTGCACGGGAACGTGCTGTTCTGGGAGCTCGCCACTCTGATCGACATCATGCTGCTCGGCCATTGGATCGAGATGAAGTCGGTGATGGGCGCATCCGGGGCGCTCAAGGCGCTGGTCGAGCTGCTGCCCACGGTTGCACACAGGCTTGCGGCCGATGGCGCTCACCAGGACGTGCCCGTCAGCGATCTGCAGCCCGGCGACCGCGTCCTGGTGAAGCCCGGGGAGCGCGTGCCTACCGACGGGCTGATCGTGGAAGGCCGCAGCAGCCTGGACGAATCTCTGCTCACGGGCGAGTCGAAGCCCGTGACGCGCGGCGTGGGCGACCAGGTGATCGGAGGCGCGATCAACGGCGAAGGCGCGCTTACGATCGAGGTCCGCAAGACCGGCAAGGACACCTATCTGTCCCAGGTCATCGAGCTGGTAAGCGAGGCGCAGGCCTCACGCTCGCGTACCCAGGATCTCGCCAACCGCGCGGCGCTCTGGCTGACGTATGTCGCGCTCGGTGCCGGCCTCGCGACTCTGATGGTCTGGCTGTTCGCCGACCGCGGGTTCGCGTTCGCGATCGAAAGGATGGTGACGGTCATGGTCATCGCCTGCCCGCACGCGCTCGGGTTGGCGGTGCCGCTGGTCGTCGCGGTAAGCACCACGCTCGCCGCAAGGAGCGGCTTGCTGATACGAGATCGCGCCGCATTCGAGCGCGGCCGGGAGCTGGGCGCGGTGGTGTTCGACAAGACCGGGACGTTGACGGAGGGACGCTTCGGCGTGACCGACGTGATCCTGCTTGCGGACGCTGACGAACGCGAGGTGCTTCGACTCGCCGCCTCGCTCGAGTCGCAATCCGAGCATCCGATTGCGCGCGGGATCATACAGAGAGCCAAGGAGCTGTCGCTTCCCCTCGCACACGTCGCCGAGTTCCGCAACGTCACCGGGCAAGGAGCGCTCGCACGGATCGGCGAGGACGAGATCGCCGTCGTCAGCCCCGGCTATCTCGAGCAGCAGGGCATCGGCCTCGAGCAGCAGCGCGTCAGCGTGCTCGCGACGCAAAGCAAGACCGTGATCTACGTGCTGCGCAACCGTGCGCCGATCGGCGCTATCGCGCTCGCCGACGTCGTGCGCCCCGAATCACGCGAGGCGGTCGCGAAACTCAAGGCGATGGGCCTGAAGTGCATCATGCTGACCGGCGACAACCGCGCCGTTGCCAAAGCCGTGGCCGACGAGATCGGGCTCGACGACTACTTTGCCGAAGTGCTTCCCGCAGACAAGGCGAGCAAGATCCGGGAGGTGAAGTCGCGCGGCCTGACCGTGGCGATGGTGGGAGACGGCGTCAACGACGCACCGGCGCTGGTGGAGTCGGACCTCGGCATCGCGATGGGAGCCGGCACCAACGTAGCGATCGAATCGGCGGACGTGGTGCTGGTGCGAAGCAACCCGCTCGACGTGGTTTCGATTCTCGGCCTGTCCCGTGCAACCTACCGCAAGATGGTGCAGAACCTCTGGTGGGCGACGGGCTACAACGCCATCGCGATCCCGCTCGCAGCGGGAGCGACGGCGGGGTTGGGATTCTTCCTGTCGCCCGCCATCGGCGCGGTGTTCATGGCCGCCAGCACCGTGATCGTGGCAATCAACGCGAAGCTGCTCGACTCACCGCGGTCCGGCAACACGACGCCATCTCCACCCTCGCCTTGAGGGAGCGTATGGCCCCACTCCCTTCCTTCAGCCCGGTAGAGCTTCGCCGGCCGGTAGAGCTTCGCCGGCCGGTAGAGCTTGACTGCGGGCGTGTCGAACCAGACCACGCGGCTGTGACGTGAGTTGAAGTCGCTGCCGGAAACACTCCGTCAATCGAGCCGTACGTAAAGCCGCTTGTTGATCTTTCCTTTGTTCTCGGTGCGGAAGATCGAGAACTTGCCGACCTCCGACGTGCTGCTCACATGCGTTCCGCCGCAGGCCTGCGCATCGAAGCCTTGAATCTCCACGACCCGGACGCGGCCCTGGGAGATTGGAGGTTTGACCTCCAGCGTCCGGAGCAAGTCCTCGCGCTGACGAAACTCTTCTTCCGAAATGTAGTGCGACCGTAGCGCGTGGTTTGCCTCGAGAACTGCGTTGACCTTCCTTTCCAGCTCGGCGCACAACGTAGCGGAGAACGCTTCGAGCTTGAAGTCGATGCGCGAGTAGTCCACCGCGATCTGCACCCCGGTAATCCAGCCGTCGTAGTCTCTCCACGTAATCGTATTGAGGACATGCAGGACCGTGTGATAGCGCGTGAGAGCGAGCCGGCGGTCGCGGTTCAGGATAAGTCTGGCTGGCTGCCCGAGAATGCCGGCTGGTAGCGGAGACTTCGCCACGTGCCAGAGGATGTCGTCCTCGTCCGCATGGACGGACGCGATTTCGAGCACCTCACCACTGTTCAATCGGACCGAACCCTCATCAGGAGGCTGCCCGCCGCCGCCAGGGTAGAAGCAGGTCTGATCGAAGGCTATGGAGCTCTCTTGTATCGCGACGACGTTTGCGTCGGTTTCGAAGCAGTGGTCCTCTTGCAGGTAGAGGCGCGTAGTGATCACCCCTCACCCCAGCCCTCTCCCACAAGGGGAGAGGGAGTATTCGCCTGAAGCACGTAGTCGAGCTCCTTGGCGGTCGTCGTGATCGCGACCCACGCAGCCGGCTGCTACACACTTTCCCCGTGCAGGCTCACATCCAGCCCCTCCCGCTCCTGCTCTTCGGTGACACGCAGTCCGAGGGCCAGATCGACGCCCTTCAGAATGAGGACGCTCACCACGAATCCGTAGACCAGAGTGGACAGAACGCCGATCAACTGCACCAGCACCTGGGCACCGTTGCCTTCCAGCATGCCGGCGGTACCGCCGATATCCTTGACGGCGAACACGCCGGTGAGGATGGCACCGGTGATGCCGCCGACTCCGTGCACGCCGAAGGCGTCCAGGGAATCGTCGTAACCCATCATTCTCTTCAAGGTTGTGGAGCCCCAGAAACAGAGCAAGCCGGCGGCGATGCCGATGACCAGAGACCCGCCCGGCGCCACGTATCCGGATGCGGGCGTGATCGCAACCAGCCCGGCCACAGCCCCAGATGCGATACCGAGCACGCTGGGCTTCCCCTTGACCAGCCATTCCACGGACATCCACGCGAGCGCAGCCGCCGCGGTCGCGATCTGCGTCACCGCCATGGCCATTCCCGCTCGGCCATCGGCTGCCACCGCGGAACCGGCGTTGAAGCCGAACCATCCGACCCAGAGCAGCGATGCCCCTGCCAGCGTGAGCACCAGATTGTGCGGCGGCATCGCCTCCTTGCCGTAGCCAATGCGCTTGCCCATCACCAGCGCTGCGGCGAGCCCGGCCACACCTGCGTTGATGTGTACGACGGTGCCGCCGGCGAAATCGAGCACGCCGCGGGTGGCGAGCCAGCCGCTCGGCTCCCAGACCCAGTGCGCGATCGGCGCATAGACCAGAAGCGACCACAACCCCATGAACCACAGCAGCGCGGAGAACTTCATGCGATCGGCAAACGCCCCGGCGATCAGTGCCGGCGTAATGATCGCGAAGGTCATCTGAAAGCACATGTACACCGACTCGGGTATGGTCGGCGCCAGGTGCGACACGCTCACTTTGGCGCCGTTGACGAAGGCCATCCCCGCGAGGAAGAGCCGGTCGGTGCCGCCGAGGAAGGCGGTGGTTCCAGGAGTGAAAGCCAGGCTGTAGGCGATCATCATCCAGAGGACGGTCACCAGGCAGGTGATGGCGAAGCTCTGCATCACTGTGGCGAGCACGTTCTTCTTGCGCACCATGCCGCCATAGAACAGCGCGAGGCCGGGGATCGTCATGAGCAGCACCAGCGCGGTGGAGGTCAGCATCCAGGCGGTATCCCCGGAATTGAGCTTGGCCACCTCCAGCATGAACGGCGCCGTAGGTGCGGAAGGCGCGGCAGCTTCGGTGCTCGCAGCCGACGCAGGATTCGCCGATTCATCCGCGAGACCCGAAATGATGAACCCCATTGACCCGCACAGCAGCAGCCACCACAAGACTCGCTTCATCGATGCCTCCCTAAGCATATCGTTATGCGCTCTGCTCCAACCATAGTGCGTGACGGACAAAAAGACAAGCGGCGTCACAGTGTCGGAGCCGCTGCTTCAGTCGCACAGGACGGGGGCCGAAGGCACCATGCTGTGTGGATGCATCAACGTGGTGCACGCGGCTTTCGCTCGAACTCAGGTCTGGCCCACTCCCGCGACCCGGCAGACCGGACAGGCGGGCGAGGGTACCGACACTCATTTGGACAGCAAGTCCGCGGACTCTCCCAGCCAACCCTTGGCGTTCCTGGACAGCCACTCCGAGGCCAGCGGATCGCCCTTGACGATGGCATCGAGGTAGGCCGTGGTTACCGCTTGCACCTGCGTCTGTTCCTTTACACGCTGCGCGGACTGGCCGCCACGCGAGACCGAGGTCTCCGCTTTGCGCCGCTTCTTGTCGTAGGTCTCCCCGGTGGTCTCGGCAGTCTCTTCGCTCACGATCCGGGCATCGGGTCCGGTTTCGTCGACCAGGGCGGGAGCGCTTTTCGTCCCGTCGTTGTCCTTACGCTGTCCGGGCGGAGCGGCTCCCGCCAGCACAGAGTGGGGCGCGCTGGACAGCAGCAGCAGAGATTTCTGTCCGGGAGGCATGTACTGGAACGGCGCTCGGCGGATGGCAGCGGAGGTGACCAGGCCGTACGCGTCGGTGTCCACCGGGCTGGTTACCGAGAGGACCGGCAGCCGGATGGAGATGAAGTTGCTCTCCATTCCCATGCCCGAGAAGTCCGCGTACGGGCTCAAAACCACCACGCACTGAACCCCATGGGATAGCTGCAGCGGCTCCACGCCCTGAACGCTCTCACCGGCGACGATCATGGCGGTCTGAGCACCCAGGTCGTAGCCGGTGACGGCAATGCGGGAAAGGTCGATGCGTGCGAAAGCCGGCGTACGGGCATCGCGCTGCCAACGCGAGGCTTGGTCGAGGATACCTTGCACGAGGTGGGCACGCGTCGCGAGCGAGCGCACCGCAAACGCGTCCTTCGCGATGGCGAAGAACTCGCCTGCGCGCGCAGCGCTGGATGACCAGACCGCCTTGCCGTACCGGACCGGCTGCGCGGAAAGCACCGCATAGCCCGCACGCGCCCAGGCCTGGCGCCAGGACAGTCCGGCGTCGGGCGATTCCCCGAGGCCAGGCAGGTAGACCACGAGCGGATACGTTCCGGGCGGCGACGGCGCGAGGAGCACGACGTCGACGACTTCCGAGCCGACCGTCCAGGTGTCCTGGATCGACGTCGTCTCGTACCGGTGGTCCGGGGCGTACCCGCGGTCGGCATATTGCTTGATGGCGGCGGGGTCGAGCTTGCTGCTGGATTTGCCAGCGCAACCGGCCGTGGCGCAGCAAACCAGGCCGGCGATCAGCAGTGAAGCGTAGACACGAGCACGCGCGCGGCTTTCATGCATTGCGGGTCGAGAGGGTGTCATGTGAGCGCGGATTATTGGGCTTGGCCGCGCGGCTGTCCATCGCGCGTGCCAGGGTGCGGTGACCAGGCACCACCACCGCGGTTACAGTCTGGACGGGACACCTGAACTCTACCTGACACTGCATGGGCCACCGCCCACCTTGGCCGGGCTGCGCAGGACGGCGCGGGGTGTCGAGGTCCCGGCCGGATCGCAGCCTTCGGTTCAAGTTGCGGGCTGCCGCTCCGTAATGTGAGCATCGGGTCCGGCGGAGAGAAGATGCAAGGCAGCTATAACCTGTGGCTCGTCGCCAGCTCCTACCTGGTAGCCGTGGTAGCGTCCTACACGGCACTGGAGCTGGCTGGCCGCGTGGTGGCTTCGAAGGGGCGCTCGACCTGGGTCTGGCTGGGCGGAGGCTCTGTGGCCCTGGGCCTGGGCGTGTGGTCGATGCACTTCGTCGCCATGCTCGCCTTTCATCTCCCGATCCGCTTCGCTTACAACCTTCCCGTGACGTTGCTCTCGGTCCAGCCGGCCATTCTGTCCGCCGCACTGGTCCTCGAACTTGTACGCAGGGGCGATCTACAGGGCTGGCGCATGGCGCTGGCCGCCGTGGTTCTGGGCTGCGGGATCGCTGCCATGCACTATTCGGGCATGGCGGCGATCGATATTTCGCCCCGCATCGGCTACCAGCCATTTCTACTGCTGGCCTCTATCGCGGTCGCCATCGCCGTGGCCTACGTCGCGCTGCGCCTCGCCTTCTCCCTGTCGGAGGAAGCGTCCTGGCGCAAGAAGGGCGCGGCAGCCCTGGTCATGGGCAGCGCGATCGCCGCGATGCACTATACCGGCATGGCCGCTGCGCGGTTTGCGCCGGACTCCATCTGCACGGTCACCCCCAGCACGATCGACAGCACGCTCCTGGGTGGGATCATCGGGTTCAACACGGTAATCATTTTGATGGCGACCGTGGCGATTGCGGCCTACGATGCGCGCTTCGCCAGCGCCAACGCGCGCATGGTGACCGCACTGCAGGCCGCCAACGAAGAACTGGCGGGCTACTACGCCACAATGGAGGAAGAGAGACGCATCGCCAAGCATCTGATCGACCGCCTGAACAGGGCGTCACAGGCTCCGGCCGTACAGGTGGCCCACAAGATTCTTCCGGCGCGCTATTTCAGCGGCGATCTGGTCGCGGTCGCCCGCACGCCGAGCGACACGGTGCACGTGCTCCTGGCCGACAGCACGGGGCATGGGCTGTCGGCTGCGCTGGGCGTTCTGCCCGTGGTGCAACCTTTCTACGCCATGAGCACGAAGGGTTTCAGCATCGGCAGCATCGCCAGGGAAATGAACGCGAAGGTGGCCGCGATGCTGCCCACCGGCCGGTTCGTGGCGGCAGCGATTGCTTCCATCGACCCCTGGATGGGTGTGGTCAGCGTGTGGAACGGCGGGATGCCGGCTTGCCATGTGATCGACGGCGCCGGGCATTCGGTCCGGCGTTTCGCGTCCCGTCAACCGCCCCTGGGGGTCCTGGACGATGCGGAGCTCGACGCCGGCCTGGAGTCCTTTCACTTCGACCACGACTGCCAGCTCATCATGACATCCGACGGTCTAGTGGACGCCGAGAACGCGGACGGAAAGGCGTTCGAGGAGGAGCGGCTGCTCGAGGTCCTAGGCAACGCGCTGCCGTCGGTGCGGCTGCGAACGCTCAGTGCCGCGGTGCACGGGCATATCGGCTACGACCAACCCGACGACGACATTTCGATCGTGGTAGCGGAATGCCGGCGCACGCTTGTGCCAGCGGCCGCACCGATCTGGGAGGGCGGCGTCGCGGGTGCATCGCGGGTGGACGGCACGCGCCTGCAGTTCGCCCTGTCTGCCGAAGAGATCAGGCGGGCAGACGTAGTGCCGGCGCTGTGCAACGCGTTGGGCGAACTGGGTGTCGGCAGCGGGAACACGGCAAAGATCTTCATCGTGCTCTCGGAGCTCTACAACAACGCCGTCGATCATGGGTTGCTCGAACTGGAGTCGTCGCTCAAGTCCGGCGCGGACGGATTCGACTCCTACGGCGCCGTGCGCCGAGAGCGTCTGCAACAGTTGCAGCACGGCTCCATCGAGATCGAAGTGCAATGCATCGCGCGCGAGGGCCGGCCTTTCCTGAAGATCAGGGTCAGGGACTCGGGGCGCGGATTCGCATATCAGCCTTACCTCACCATCCCGCTGGACAAACTGGGGGGAACCGAACTGCACGGCAGGGGAATCGGCCTGCTCCGAAGCAGCTGCGCCGCCGTGGACTACAACGACGCGGGACGGGAAGCGGAGGTCTATCTCCCGCTGGTGGCCGCAGAGGTCTGAGGACGTCTGGCCGCGGGGGTGTTGGCGACTTCCACACCCGCTGCCACCGCGCGCGCGGCGGTGGAAATCAGGCCGTCTTCACCTTGCTCGCGTCTAGGGAAGTTCTGATCAAGTCTCGCAGCATCGCCTCGCGCATGGCGAACTTCTGCGCCTTGCCGGTCACGGTCTTGGGCAGCTCGGCGACCAGCCGCACATGGCGTGGGATCTTGTAGTGAGCGATCTGGCCGCGGCAGAACTCGCGGATCTCCTCCTCGGTGGCACGGGTACCCGGCTTGAGCACGATCCACGCGCACACCTCCTCGCCCAGCTTCGCATCGGGCACGCCGAATACCTGCGCCTCGAGCACCTTGGGGTGCCGATAGAGATACTCCTCCACCTCGCGCGGGAACACGTTCTCCCCGCCGCGGATCAGCATGTCCTTCACGCGCCCCACGATGTCGCAGTAGCCGTCGGCATCGATCGTCGCCAGGTCGCCTGTGTGCATCCAGCCGGCGGGGTCGATGGCTTCGCGCGTGTGCTCGGGATCCTCCCAATAGCCGTGCATCACCAGATACCCGCGCGTGCACAGCTCGCCCGAAGTGCCGACCGGGACGATGCGACCGCCGCTATCGATCACCTTCGCCTCGCAGTGCGGCTGGATCCTGCCGACGGTGGAAACGCGTCGATCCAGTGGATCGTCCGTGCTCGACTGAAACGATATCGGGCTGGTCTCGGTCATGCCGTAACCGATCGTCACCTCGGTCATGTGCATCTCCGAGATCACGCGCCGCATGACTTCGACCGGGCATGGGGCGCCCGCCATGATCCCGGTGCGAAGTGACGTTGAATCGTAGGCTGCGAAACGCGGGTGATCGAGCTGCGCGATGAACATCGTCGGTACGCCGTGCAGCGCGGTGCAACGATGCTCCTGCACGGTGCGCAGCGTTTCCTCGGGGTCGAAGCTGGCGCCCGGGAAGACCATCGCCGCGCCGGTGGCGGTGCAAGCGAGCACGCCGAGCACCATCCCGAAGCAGTGATACAGCGGGACCGGGATGCACAGGCGGTCGCGCTCGGTCAGCCGCATCGCCTTCGCGCTGTAGCGGGCGTTGTTCACCACGTTGTAGTGCGATAGCGTGGCGCCCTTCGGCGATCCGGTGGTGCCGCTCGTGAACTGGATGTTGATCGCGTCGTCGGGGTCGAGCGCCGCGCTCAGCGCCGCGAGCCGGCCGCGATGGCCCGGACCCGCGAGCGCCGTGAGCTCCTTGAACCCCAGCATGCCGGAAGGTCGAGGACCATCGCCGATCAGCACAACGCGCTCGAGGCGCGGGAAGCGCTCGAGCGCGAGTGGCTGTGAACGCAGCCCCCTGTCGATCTCCGGAGCGAGTGACTTCAGCATTGCCACGTAGTCGCTCGACTTCAACCGGGCCGCCATGACCAGAACGCGGCAGTCGACCTTCTTCAGCGCGTACTCCAACTCGGTCACGCGATAGGCCGGGTTGATGTTGACGAGGATCGCGCCGATGCGCGCGGTGCCGAGCTGCACCAGCATCCACTCGACGCAGTTCGGTGCCCAGATCCCGACCCGGTCGCCGCGTTGCACACCGAGGGCCAGCAGTCCGGCAGCGACGTCGTCGGAGCGGCGCTTCAATTCGTGCCAGGACAACCGCTCGCCCGAGGGTGCGTAGATCACTGCGTCACGCGCGCCGTGACGCACCGCCGCGCGATCCAGGAGCGCCGGGATGGTCAGAAACTTGAGCGGGTCGTCGGTCGCTCCGCACACGTGAGAAAGATCTCCGCGCGGCCGGCGAGCCTCGTCACTGCCGCCACGCAGCCAGTCGGAGGAGAAAGGGTTGGTGGTCATTCACTAGAAATTCCGCCAATCCCCGAGCTGCTCGAACGCATGCGCCGCTCGATAGATCGTGGACTCGTTATACGTCTTGCCCACCAGCATCATGCCGATCGGCAGGCCCTGACTCATCCCGCACGGGATACTCATGGCCGGATGACCGGTCACATCGAACGGGCAGGTATTGGGCAGCATCTCGAAGCCGCGCTGGCAATACAGCGCCAGCGGAGCGTTCTGCTCGGGGATCGGCGTTGCCTTCATCGGCAGCGTTGGCATCAGCAGCAGGTCATAACGGTTGAGCGTCTCGTCGTAGGTCTGGCGCAGCAGGCGGCCCAGGTTCTGGGCCTTCGCGTAGAAGTGGCCGCGATAGTGGCGCACGAAGTACTCGCCGATCATCATGGATATCTTCAGCGTACGGGATAGCTCGTTCGCCCGTGCGCGCCAGTTGGCGTGAGCATCGAGCAGACTGGTGGTGTAGAGGCCCTTCCAGTTGAAGCCCATGCCGTTGCCGTGCATCATCTGCATCTCCAGGCCTTCGAGCGCGATCGCGGTCCATATCGCTGGACCGTCCAGGTGCATCGGAATGGACACGTCCTCGACCGCTGCCCCCAACGCGCGAAGGCGCTCGGCGCCCTGGCGCACCTTCTGATCCACGTCGGCCTCGCTCACCGCATGCCCGAAGCCTTCGGTCAGCACGCCGATGCGCAGCCCTGCCACGCCCCGGCCCAGCGCAGCCGTGTACTTGTCCACGCGCACGTCGTACTGTCTCGGGTCCAGTCCGTCGGCGCCGGCGATGACTTCGAGCAGCAACGCGTTGTCCGCGACCGTCGCAGTCATCGGGCCGGTGTGGTCGATGGTGGCCTCGATGGGCATCACGCCGGTATAGGGAACCAGCCCATGCGTCGGCTTCATCCCGTAGCAACCGCTCCAGCAGGCGGGCATCCGGATCGACCCGCCCTGGTCGCAGCCGATGGCCATCTCCACTTCGCCGGCACCTACCAGCGCGCCCGACCCCGACGACGAACCTCCCGCGGAGTAGCCGTATTTGTACGGGTTGTGCACCGGGCCCAGTGCGGAAGTGTGACTGCCTCCCGACAGGCAGAAGTACTCGCAGTGCGTCTTGCCCAGGATGGTGCCGCCGGCATCGAGAATCCGCGTGACGACGGTTGCGTCGATATCGGGAACGTAGCCCTCCAGCGTCGAGGCGCCGTTCATCATGGGCACACCGGCGAGGCACACATTGTCCTTGAGCACGACGCGCTTGCCCGCCAGCGGCCCGTACGGTGCGCCACGCACTTCGGATTTCACGGCCCACGCGTTGAGCGGGTTCTCCGTGGCGCCCGGCCGATAGCCTGGCGTGCGCGGATAGCGCACAGGGGGCAGGTGGTCCGGCAGCTGCTGCAGCCGGTCGTAGCCCTGGAACGTCGCCTCCATGACGTCCAGGTACTCTCCGATTTCCCGGTCGGACATGCTCATGTGCAGAGAGGTCACGATGTCCTTCATCTGCTCGAGCGACGGTCGCTTTACGTTGGTCATGGACACCCCTGCTCTGGGCGCTGCCGCGCCGGCTGTGACTTTGGTCGATGAAGCGGGTGGTGCCGGCGGTTGGGCCGGAGCCGCGGAGGGAAGTGGTCTGACGCTCGACACCACGCTGCGTGGTTGCCGCAGCGCCGGTTCGTGCGGCGTCGCGCGCTGCGATGGGAGCGGGTGAGCCGGTGCCTGCGATCCACGCGTCATGCGTACTGACCCCAGTCCGAGAGCATCGACCAGCGCACTGCCTGCGCCGACCACTTCGGGGCCGCACTGACGCTCGATGCGCCCGCGCTCGAGCACGGCGATCCGGGTCGCGACATCCAGCACGAGATCGAGGTTCTGCTCCACGATCACTATCGCGAGCTTCGCCTCGGCCTTCAGCCGCGAGAGGATCTTTCCGATCTCGTGCACGATCGAGGGCTGCACGCCTTCGGAGGGCT
>JBGPMS010000150.1:0-12305 GCA_041487115.1 Gammaproteobacteria bacterium | reverse complement strand
GACCTGCACGAGCAGCACGGTGCCGGTGGCGGCCAGGATGATGAAGAGCTCCTGCGGGAAGATGCCCGCCGGCCCCACGCGCAGAACCGCGTCGCCGAAGGGCGAGGGGAACTTGATCTGCTCCGGTCCCCAGATCTGCACGGCGGCGTTCTTCAGGATGACGCTGATGGCTACCGTGCTCAGCACCCATGAGAGCGAGAGGGCGTGGCGCAGGGTGGTGCGGATGGCTACACGCTCGAGCCCGACACCCATGAGGCCCAGCAGGACCACTGCCGCAAGCGCCGCCAGCCCGTACGGGAGCCCGAGCGTCACGTAGCAGGTGAGCCCGAACAGCGCACCGACCATCAGGAACTCGCCCTGCCCGAAGTTGAGTGCGCCGGTGGTGACGAAGGTGACGTAATAGCCCTGGGCAATCAGCGCATACACGCTACCGACCGATAGGCCGCTCACCAGCGCCTGCCAGATCTTGCCGAGCACGCCTACCTCCGGCCTGCGTCAGGGAAGGACAGCGAGGGTCCGGCCCGCACGCTGCCGGACGACCGCTCGAGCTGTTACTGGGCGCGGACCAGCTTGCCGCCCCGCCAGATGGCGAGGAAGCCGCTGTCGCGCCCCAGCGATTCGTGGTTGTCCGGGGCGTACGGACGCGGCTTCATCTTGGTCACGGCCGAAGTGAAGTCGTCGGTGCCCTCGACGGCATCGCGGATCTTGCGGCGCACCTCCTTGAGGTACGCGCGATCGTCCATGCGGGCGAGGTCCGGCGCGGCCTTGTCGAGCGCGCGCAGGACCAGGCGCGTGCCATCGTAGGCTTGCGCCGTTGCGACAGGGTGGAAGTCGCCGCCCTCGGCCGCGTACTCGCGGTCCACGAGCGCGTGAAACTTCTTGGCGTTCTCGCTGTGGTCGGTGGTGTAGGAGGTCACGGCCATCACGCCGTCGATCAGGTCCTTGCCGCCCAGCTTGAGGAAGTTGGGAGCGACCAGCGCCCAGGTGGATGTCCAGGGCACCTTGAGCCCGATCTTCTGCATGCTCTTGGCGACCTGCACGCCGGCCGGTGCCAGCGAGTAGGAAATGAGGAAGTCGACCTGGGCTTCCTTCATCTTGGTGAGCTGCGGGGTCATGTCCGTGTCGTTCTGGTCGAACACCTCGGGCCCGGCGGAGAGCGCGATGTTCGCTTCCTTGAGCAGGCGCAGCGCCGTATCCCGCCCGCTCTGGCCCCAACCGGTGGAGTCGTGGATGAGGCCGATCCGCTTGTAGCCCTTCTTCTGGATGTAGTCGATCATGAACGACGTCTGGATGCCGTCGTTGAGCGAGACGCGGAAGATGTAGCTCTTCGGCTCCTTCGCGTAACGCTTGATGATGTCCTCGGCGGTGGCGCAGGTGTCCATCAGCGTCACCTCCTGCTTCTGGGCGATGTCGATGATGGCCAGCGCGACCCCCGAATTCACCGGTCCGATGATGGCGAAAACGCTGTCGCGGGTGATGAGCCGCGTGACGTTTTCGACACCCTTGGCCGGCTTGCTCTCGTCGTCGTAGATCACCGCTTCGACCGGGTGACCCTTGTAGCCGCCCTTGGCGTTGTACTCCTTCAACGCCAGCTGGAAGCCCATCAGGGAAGCCTTGCCGTAGTCGTCCGTGCCGCCGGTGAGGGACATGGAGAAGCCCAGCTTCAGCGGTTCGGCCGCGAGCGCCGGGCCGGCCGCTGCCAGCCCGATCCCGGCAGCCAGGATCCACGCCCATCGCTGCATTGCGTCTCGTGCTCGCATACGTGTTTCTCCTCGCACTTCGAGCCCTGCCGCCGGCGTACTGGGTCGCCGGGTGCACCCCGTTGCAGGGTGGCGGTCAGTCAGGGCCGGTAACGGAAAGACAACGTGACTCGTGCCGGGTTCGAACATACGCGCAGAGGCGAGAGCCTGTCAAGCATCCATCCCGCACGCATAGCAACATCTGGCGTGGCTTTTGAAGCGCCAGGGGATCCTCCTGCGCGAAGACCTGTATGGAGATGAGAAACAGGGCGATTATCCCGTACATCTTTGGTGCGGCGATCAGGGCGCGCTAGATCATTCATCGCCCAAAGATCCATCCGCTATTAGATTGAAACCTTTTCTTCCAACGTCCTGCACGAGCGTTAGATATTGCGACTTAGACATAAAAAAGGTCGCTCTAAAAAAATCTTGATTACGTACGAGCTTCAGCCTGGGTTAGGTACGCCGAGCGGCCGTAACCACCCCGGCGCTTCGCGCCACCCCTCCTTGAAAAGGAGGGGAGAAAAAATCTTCCCCTCCGGCCCGAGGAGGGGTGCCTGCGCAGCAGGCGGGGTGGTGGGAGCCCGCCCGAGGAGGGGTGCCCGCGTAGCGGGCGGGGTGGTGGGAGTCTGCTCGCGGCTGAGCTTCGTTGGTAATCAGGAAAAAAATTGAACCGCTCAAATATGCAGTCATCAAACTGTGCGAGTCCTCTGGCTGTATCGTGAGTTTTACCCACGATTACCACGTCACACTCATAAAGGTTATCCTCCAGAGTGGGATAGAGTAAGAATCCTAGCCCACAACCACGGCAACTGCTCCTGGTCCGGGGTCTACTACCTGCAAATCGATCCGGGCAGCGAGCGCGAACGTCACCCTACGCTGGGTGCGATCAACGGCGTTACGCGCTTCTACGGACCGTACCTCGACTGGCTGGGCGGCGCCTACGTGGACTTGTCCAACGCCTATCTGCAAGACAGCTATTTCGATGTGGTGCCGCAGGAAGGGAAGCTGGTGATCTTTCCGGCCTTCCTCAAGCATCAGGCCATGCCCTACGAGGGGCGCAAGGACCGCGTGATCCTGTCCTTCAACATCCAGGTGCACGGCGAGCGCGGCGACCGCGCCCTCGACTTCAGCTTCGCCTGAAGCGCGACTGGGCGCGAGCCGGTCGCGCGGCGGCGGGCGCCTCGGACTGCCTTCCCCAAGCACCGGTGACAAAGCTTTCTTGAGCTGGAAGAGCACTGATTGCCCCGCCAAGGGCGAGTTCCAAGCGGCTTGGCGGCACCGGGCAACATGTCCATTTCGCGGAACATTGTCGTTGCCGTGCCGTGGTGATCGCTCGCCTGTCCAGGCTTTGAAAGGCTCTCGTAGACCTTGCCGAGCCCTAGCTCACACTGGGCAAAGAGTGGGCGCATGCCGAGTCGAGTTGCCAGGGCAATGGCGTCTTCGTAATAGTTCTGCGCCTTCTCATTCCTCGGGCCATAACATCCTTGCCTGCCCTTCAGTAGGTTCAAGGCCGCCTGCGAGTCTTACTGGGAACTTACAGAGATCCGTGCGTTGAGCTATGACAGAAGGCTAATCGGTAACTCATCTGTAAGCGCATGTCGGTTAAGCTGGCACCCGAGCCCGAGAATTCAGATGGAATCGGAGCGCCGGCCCAGCTGCTCCCCCCAACTTTTGCGCGGCGAAACACCATTCCCGAGGAGGACAATCATGGCACGCAATCCGACAACACGACGGGGAGGGAGCCCGAATGCGCCCCCTCCAGCTAACAGTCCCAGCGCCTTACCCCGGGACATCGGAACGCCGTCTTTCGCACAACCCGAGCCGACCCCGGACCCGACGATCTTTCGCGTCACGCATCCATCCGACGCCCCCGCCTACAAAGAGATCGATCAACTCAACCGCGAGCACAAGATCCACCCGCTGCCGTTTCCCGCGCCGCGCGGCGGCGTAGAACCCAGGCTTACGCTCAAACAAGTGTTGGGGGACAACAGTGCAGCAATCCAGACAATAACCGACAATGGCCAGATCGTCTTCCACGCCACCGGCGACTGCGGAAGCACGCGCGGACCCTCCAAGCAAAACGAGGTCGCCGACAAGATGGTCAGTGACTTCCAGGAAAGCCATTCAAAGGAACTGCCGCAGTTCAACCTGCTGCTAGGTGATATTGTCTACAGCTTCGGCGAGGCGCAGTACTATTACGACCAGTTCTACGAGCCCTATCGCGATTACCCCGCCCCGATACTGGCGGTCGCCGGCAATCACGACGGCATGGTCGCCCCGCACGTTCACGCGATTAGCCTGGAGGCCTTCCTCAGGAACTTCTGCTCCGAAGGCTTTGTGCTCATGCTCGACGCCGGCGGTTTGTCGCGAACCGCGCAGATCCAGCCTGGCGTGTTCTACACCTTCGAGGCGCCGTTCGTGCGCATCCTCGCGCTCTACAGCAACACGCTGGAAGATCCGGGCGTCATTTCGGACAGCACCATTGGGGACTACCAGATTCGTTTTCTGAAAGCTGCGCTCGGGCGCGTCAAGTCGGAGAAGTACAAGGGCGCGCTCATCATCGCGCACCACCACCCGCCCTACACCGCCAGCAGTTCCGGTTCTCGCCACGGCTGGAGCGTGCAGATGCAGGCTGACATCGACCGGGTCTGCAAAGAGACAGGCGTGTGGCCGCACGCAGTGCTCGCAGGACACGTGCACAACTATCAGCGATTCACGCGTATACGGCCGGATGGCACGCAAATCCCATATGTAGCATGCGGCAATGGAGGCCACAACGTGCAGTCGTTGGCGCGAAAGGGTGCCGCTGCGCCGCGCATGCCTCAGATTATTCAGAACTCGCAACGCAACACGGACCAGATCGTGTTCGAGAACTACGACGACATAAATTATGGTTACCTTCGCGTCCTGGTTAGCCCCGCGCAGTTGCGCATCGAGTATCACGCGGCCAGCGACGGCCCAAATGCGAAGGCGCCGGATGATTCGGTGACTATCGATCTAGGGACACGCAAGATTGCCCATTTCGTCGCGACGGACCTGGGGCACCCCCAGGCGGCGCAAGACATTCGCCAATGCGCAAAACAGCACGGCGGGCGGAGTTAAGCGCGCCTGCGCGGCCGTACCCGTGTAGCCCAGATCGATGAGCTTTTTTGCCGCGTAGGCGGCGGCAGCCTCGTATGGGCAGGAGGTTTCGACGATACCCTCGCGCCTGAGCGCCTGATAGATGCCGCCAGATCGACCTCCGCGATCAAGCGCTCGATCCGGAAGTTGAGCGCTCTCTCAAGGATCGACGAGCACGGGAACGTGATGCAGACTATGCCAGTGGCCTTGGCTCCGTAGAACGTGCCGATGGGCTTGCTCAGGGCCTGGCCCAGCCAACCTTCGTCAACCGCCAAAACATCGGCCTTGATCGAGTCGCGCTCCACTCGGTGCAGCTTTCCGCGTACGAGCGCGTGCCGTTGTCGAACTGCTCGCTGAAGCGGGCAAGTTCGTCGGCGCTCCAGCCCAGCGGGGAGGCGTCCAGCTCCGCAGCGTGGCAATCCGGCTGCCAGGTTGGTAGAGCCCACTACGGCAACGCGAATACCCACAGCGACTCTCCCTGCTTGAAGCCGAACAACTGGTTTCCGCCCGCCGCCACGGCAACGAACTGCCTTCCGTCCACCTCATAGGTGATCGCGGGTGCGTTGACCCCGGCGCCGCAATCGTACTGCCAGAGCACTTCGCCGGATGCGGCGTTGTACGCGTTGAACTTGCCGTTGCCTTCACCCATGAAGAGCAAGTCGCCCGCGGTCGCGAGCACGCCGCCCACCAACGGCTCCGCTGTCTTGACCTGCCATTTGATGCTGCCGCGATTCTGTGTGTCGATGGCGCTCAGCACGCCCCAACGGGGACTGTTGGACGGTTCCAGCACCGTGTAGCGAATGGCGGGCTTGTCGCCTTTCGCCGCGATCTCCTTCACCGTGTAGCGCATGGGCCAGTGCATGGCGGCCACATAGGCGATGCCGGTGCGCGGGTCGAGGGACACGGGCGACCAGCTGGCGCCGCCCGCCCCACCCGGAGCGATGTCGACGCCCTCGACGGTGGGACGCTTGAACATGTTCTCATGGGGCACGAACTCATCGGACTTGTAGATAAGCTTGCCGTTGCGGCGATCGAGCACGTAGAACCATCCGGTCTTGCCCGCATGTCCGATGGCCGGAATGGTGTCGTATCCCTTCGGCACCTCCATCAGTACCGGCGGGCTCGCCACATCGTAGCCCCACAAGTCGTGCGGCACGATCTGGTAGTACCACTTCATCTTGCCTGTGTCCACATCCAATGCAACCAGCGACACCGTGTACAAGTTGTCGCCAGGACGGGTCTGATCATCCATTTGCGGCGAAGGATTGCCCACGCCGACGAAAAGGGTGTTGGTCTGCGCGTCGATGGCAGGCGTGGTCCACGCCGAGCCCCCGCCGCGCTTGGCGGCCTCCGGATACTTCGCGACGGCGGCGCGTTCGTGCTCCAGATCGCGATCGAGCTTTTCGCCATCGAGTGTGCTGTCGCGGTATTCGCCTTCCCAGCCCGTCGCTGGAGTCGAATCGAATTGCCATATGCGCTTGCCCGTAGTCGCATCGAAGGCCGCGTAGAAACCCGCGCGCTGACTCTGGCCGGCAATGCCCACCACGGCGCCCAGCGGCGCCCCGTCGCGGTCGGAATCCAGATGCAATCCATAGCCGACGCCGGTGATGCCGACGATGACTTTGCCGCGATAGACGAGGGGGGCCATGTTGGCTCCCACGCCGGTGCTCCCGCTCACTTTGCTCTTGCGTAACGGATCGTCGGCGCCCAATTGCTCGGTATTCTCCGTGGTGCCGTCCAGATCGTCCGCCAATAGGACATCCCACAGGGGCTTGCCCGTCTTCTGATCCAAGGCGATCAGGCGCGCATCCACCGTGCCTATGAACACCTTGCCATAAGCCACAGCGACGCCGCGATTGGCCGGTCCGCAGCACATCTTGTCGGTCCGGCGCTGGTGTTGATAGCGCCAGATCTGCTCGCCCGTTTTGGCATCGAGGGCCACAACATGATCGAAGGGGAGTGACAGATACATCACGCCATCGACGACGATGGGGGTCGCTTGGTACGTCGATCGAATGCCGCTCTTGAACGTCCACGCGGGCGCCAATTTCTTGACGTTCCCCCGGTTGATGCGGGCAAGGGGCGAGAAGCGCTGGTTGCTATAGTCTCTGCCGTAAGTCAGCCAGTTCCGCGTATCGTCCTGCGCCCGGAGCAGGCGCTTGTCGTCGACGAGACCCGAATCCGCGCATACCTGCAACGCGCCGCTCAGGCAGGAAACAAATGCAAATAGCGCAAACGCTCGATGATGCATGCTGGATCTCCTCAGAATGAGTAGCTTGCCGCGATGACAAAAGGGCAGACAGGGACTTGAGCGCGAGCGCACTAGGCTGCACGGCAAATAAGCACCGCGTTGGTGCCACCGAGTGCAAACGAGTTCGACATGACGGCGTTGAGCGCGGCGGCTGCTCGCGCCTGTCCCGGCGCATAATCGAGATCGCATGCGGGGTCGGACACCTTCAGATTGATGGTGGGCGGAATGAGTTTTCTCTCCAGCGCCAGCACCGACGCTGCGAATTCCAGAGCACCTGCCGCACCCAGCAAATGCCCATGCATCGACTTGGTAGAACTGACCGGAATGCGATAGGCGTGATCTCCGAAGACCTGCTTGATCGCGGCTGTTTCGACGGCATCGTTGGCGAGAGTTGCCGTACCGTGAGCGTTAATATACCCGATGTCCGCCGGCTGCATCGCAGCCGAGGCGAGCGCGAGGCGCATGGCGGCCGACTGGCCTTCGACCGAAGGGCGGGTGATGGTTTGACCCGATCCGAGCCTCCGGCATATATTGGAGGGCAAGCGCGCGGGGGCGAGGCATCGCGGCTCAAAATTGGCGAGCGCCTCGCAAACGATCCGCCTTGCCGCTCCAGCGCGCCCCCTGCGTCAGAAGGTGCGGAACGCGCTCCAGCATGGCTGCGGCGATCCGCGTGCAAGTTGGTCGCATGAACAGGTGGGCGAACAGTGCGGCCATATGCAGCCGCCGCGAAAAGTTCCTTCGCCAGGTTGCCGCATACTCATAACGTATGGACTCGAGCACATCGCTCGAAAAAGCGGCGTGGCGGCGTGCGTCCTTGCGCGCAATCAGCTGTTCGCAGAGCAGGCACGCGGATTGAATCGCCATGCTGATGCCTTCGGCAACAATCGGATGCGCTTCGGCGGCGGCGTTGCCGACCGCGAAAATCCCACCCTTTCCGAACGTGCGTATCCCCGTCCGGAGCGGGCCCGCGGATAGCCACACGCCATCCAGCGTCGCCGACGACAACGCCACCGCGACGCCTTTGCAATACCCCTCGATGTGTGCAAGAACCGCCGGACCGGCCCTGGCGTGCGGCCGGAGTTGCCGGCACCATGCAAGCTGATCGCGCCGGATGCAGCACGACAGGCTGACGCGGCCGCCACCGGTATGAACCATGCCGCCATAGCCACCGGGAAACGCGATCAGCGGCATCAGGTCGATGGGCAGGGCCGTATCGGTGAAATGAGCCTTGAAGGCGAACAAATCGCCAGCGCGAGGAGGATGGCGCGGAGCCTGGGTCGGCATCGCACCGGACTCCCACGAG
Source organism: Gammaproteobacteria bacterium (assembly GCA_041487115.1). Taxonomy (GTDB): domain Bacteria; phylum Pseudomonadota; class Gammaproteobacteria; order Burkholderiales; family SHXO01; genus SHXO01. The sequence continues at coordinate 3,889 of JBGPMS010000150.1, read as the reverse complement.
CCGTGCGCGGCGATAATCAGCCGTGAGCGCAAATCGCGGGTTTGTCCCCTGCCTTTCTCGACGATGATGCAATCGTACCCGCCGCCGTTTGCGGCAAACCCGGACAGGGTCCATGGCTGCCAGAGCTCGGCACCCAGCTCGGCTGCGCGCTGAAGCAGCAGCGTGTCCAGATGCTCGCGTCCCAACGCTCTGCCGCCTTCATCCGCTCGCTCGGTTGGCGCCGATAGCTCAGCGCTGACCACTGCATCGCCGGCATATACCCCTACACGCCGCACGACGGGTCCGGCGATCTCCCGCAGCGAGTCGGCGATGCCCAGTTGCCGTAACAGGGGCCATGTCGTTCCCGAAATGAATTCTCCGCAAACTTTGCGTCGTGGGAACGGCGCTTTTTCAATGAGGGCGATGCGCCAGCCCGTCTGCGCCAGCAGCGCGGCCGCCGTCGCACCCGCTGGACCTCCGCCGACAATAATCGCGTCGTAGCCGGGTTCCATTGGCTAAGTATCTTTGCGAATGGCTAGAAAACCATGGCCGAACAGGCCTGCCGAAATCTCATGCAACACCCACGCTGATGCGTTGGGCCAAAGCTCCGACAACTCCTGGCCCCGGAACCCGGCGTGTACGCTCGACACCGCATCCTTGCGCGTCACCGGCCCGGTGCCCAGCAAACCGATCAAATGGCTTCCCGCAAGCGATAACGCGGAGCGTCTGGGTTCGCAGCAGAAAAATACCCGACACCGTTGCTCTATGTCCGCCAGCAGCCGCACGAGAGGTTCGGTGGAAAAATGATGGATGAACAAATTGGCCAGGATTATGTCCCAGCATGTGGCATACGCTCCTGCCAGCCAGTCGAACACATCCATCGCCACGACGCTTGGTATCCACCCGAGATTGCGCAAGCTATCGAGCGTTCGCGGTGCGATCAGATCCAGCCTATCGAGCAGCGTGACGTTGACGCCCGGCCAGCGCGCGGCGCGCTGCCGTGCCAGCCGTAGCATCAGAGAACCGTCGCCCGCGCCGAGCTCCAAAATGGTGTGCGGAGGCGATCCTGAAGTGGCGCTATCCAGGGCGCGCTTCAGCACGGACAGTGCGGCCATCGCGCGGTGAATGCGCCGCAAATCGTCCCTTGAGCGTTGCGCGCGCGGATCGTCGGCAGCAAGGCTATCGAGCAGTTCCGGCTCCACGCGTCGCGGCAGGCTCAGGTCCATCTCTCGTCCTGTAGTGCGAGCCCAGGGAGTCACGCCACTTCGAGCAACGCGCCGTGGCAGCTGAATCCGGCGCCGAACGATGACATCCACCACCAGCCCGGCGCCGCGTGGTCGCAGAGCGCGGCTTGCAAGACAAAATAGACAAAGGCGCTGCTCATATTGCCGTACTCGCGCAGCACGTTCGCACTGTACCGAAGATCGGCGGTAGACAGCTGCAAACGGTTCTGCAGTGCGATCAGCACGTCGCGTCCACCCGCGTGCATGATCCAGACGGCTATGTCCGTCTGCGCGACGCCCGTTTCGCGTAATACCCTGAGCAGCACTTGTTCGGCATGATCGGCAGCCAGGCCGGGAACCGGCCGCGTCAGAACGTTGCGCAGCATGCCGCCCTGCGTCTGGAACAGCAGCGCAGCGCGTTCGGCTGGATTGATGAGCGATCCGAACACTTTCCATTCGACGCTGCGCCGCACCGGGTTCGGCTGTTTAGACAAGACCGCCGCGCCCGCCCCATCGCCGAAAAGGCAGGCGCTGATCAACACGCCGGGATCGTTGTCCAGATACATCGCCGCGCTGCTGACCTCGACACAAATGGACAACACGTGCCGGCACGAGCCGGCCGAGATCAGAGCGTCGGCCAGCCGCCAATTAGGCAACGCCGCCGCGCAACCTTGTCCCACCAGATCAAACGCAAGGACATCGGAACGCAGTCCGAGACGCTCGACGACGTAGCTGGTGAGGCCCGGACAGAGATAGCCGGTGCAGGTGCTGATCACCAGGCCGTCGATGTCGCTGGCGGCAATGCCTGCTTGCTCCAACGCCCTGCCTCCTGCGTTTGCGCCGAGCGCTGGAGCGTTGGTCAGAAACCGGCTATGCAGCGTGTCGGGATCGATCCGAAAGACTTCATTCAGGGAGTCGAGCGCAAGCCAGCGCGAGTCGATCCCGTTGTCTTTGGTCAGAACCGTTTCGGCGATCATATGCGAACGGCGATCCAGTTTCAGAAACCATTCGGAGGTCTTGAACGCCTCCCAGCACTCGGATTTGGTATAGCGGCGTGGCGGATTCGCGCTGCCCAGACCACTGACGAACATTCAGACTCCCTGGAGTTTGCGGCGCATGCATACCGGGTCATATGCAATGCGCTGCCAAAACCGCCGGCGCTCAGTGTCATCAATGATCGACAAGCTTGACATAAGTCGGTTCCATTATGCGAGATTGCAATCACAAATGGAATCCGGTCGCCACAAGCGGCGATCCGGGAGCGTTTCGATGCCGAGTTGCGCCTCGGGCGGCTGGCGCTGTACTGATCCGACGCCGCGGCGCGAGGATCAGGGCGTCGTCGGGGTCCCGGCTATCTGGTTGTGCTTGAGGAAGTACTTGCGAGCTAGAGCGACGAGCTGGTTCTCGCTCGGATGGTCCACCACTTCGTAGGCGACGACGCGGGTCGCGGTCTGCGGCCGGTGCTTGTCGGCATAGTGACGAAAGTCGGCGATCGCGGTATGGGAGCCGGTCACCAGCACCTCGGCGATGCCGTCGAGCGCGTCGCAGACCTCGTCGAAGAACTCGTGCTCCGACCGCACGCCGCTGCCATGCTGTGCGGTGTGGTGGGTGTGCGTCCGGATCTTTTGCGCCAGCACATGCTCGGCGTCGAACTGCAGCACCTGGGCGGACTGGTGGTCGGTCCAGACCACGGCGTGGAAGAGGTTCATGTCAAAGGTTCCTTTGGTGAATTGAACCGCGGGCGATGCCGGCTGCAAGCCTCAGTAGGTGAGGGATCTGTGAACCGACATAGGTTATCCTAGACCATTCCGATCGGCAATCGAGACGAAGCGTGACTGAAAATTGCGAATTCCTGGCGGACGCACAGTATCTGCTCACCGCGTGTGGTAGCCCAGGGCTGCGGCCCCGGATCGCCGGGACGGCGCTCATGCGGCTCGCCGGCAACACGCCTCCGTGGCAGTGCAGCGGCCTGCGCGTGATCGTCGGCCAAGCCTACAGCTGCGCCGGCGCAATTCCTGCGCGACGAAGCGGCGCGCCTTGCCGCGCCGGTCGACCCGCCGGCCGGGTGGCACTATTTGTTGGAGACGGGTCACGCCGCGATCTTCGCGGGCGGCAAGGGACCGGAGGGCGGCCCCAGCATTCGGCTCGATGGCCGGGATGATGCGGATCGTGCGCGTATGGCTGATCGGGGTGTCCTCATTCCAGCATGCAGGCATGCGCGCAGAATTCGCGGACATCACCTTCACCGACGCAACCCGCGTCACACGCGTGCTTTAGCCGAATCCTACGCGCAGACGCAGCGTCTGCGGTCCGCACCTAAACGTCCCAATGTGGTGTGACGACGCCGAGGTCGAACAGCACCTCCGGACGATTTTCATCCTGCAGCGCTCCATCGGTCGCGATTCACAGCACTTCACGCGATTGCCCATTTTAGCGCGCAGCGCGTAGACTGCGGTCGTCTTTCCAGAGGTTATCCAATGTCGTCAGCATCGATCGAGCTCGCCAAGCACGTCCTGATGGTGTTCGGCAGCATTCTCGCGTTGGGCACGCTCAGCGCTGTACTGGCTCAGAAGCTGAAGACGCCGGATGTGGTGGTGTTCCTTGCCATTGGCACGCTGCTCGGTCCAGCCATCACCGGCGTGATCGACGTCAAGGCCGATTCGGCCCTGAACCAATTGGTCCTCATT
>JBGPMS010000149.1:0-12313 GCA_041487115.1 Gammaproteobacteria bacterium | reverse complement strand
GGCGGCGGCCACCGCCCGGGCCGCGCTCGTGAGCGAGGCGGCCAGGCGCCTGAACCTGGCGGAAGAGGCGCTCGCGACTCAGGATGGCGCCGTCGTGGTGAAAACCGCATCCCAGCGGATTACATACGGTGCACTGGTTGGCGGCAAGAGCTTCGAATTGAAGCTCGACCCGAAGGCGCCGCTCAAAGACCCGGCCACCTATAGCGTCGTGGGCCGATCCGTTCCGCGCGTCGATATCCCAGCGAAGGTAACCGGTGAATTCACCTACATGCAGGACTTCGCTCTTCCCGGCATGCTGCACGCGCGGGTGATTCGGCCGGCAGCGATGCGCGCCGACCTCGTCTCCTACGATGACAGCGCCGCGAAGCAGATCAAGGGTTTCGTCCAGACCGTGCGGCAGGGCAACTTCCTCGCGGTTGTGGCGGAGAGCGAGTGGGCGGCGGTCCAGGCCAGCCGTGCACTGAAACCGGAATGGTCGAAATGGGAGGGTCTGCCCGACAAGGACAAGCTGTGGGAGTACGTGCGCTCGACCAGGATCAACCACAGCGACGTGCTGCAAACCGTCGGCAACTCCGCCGACGCGACGCAGGCGGCGCCGAGGAAACTCAGCGCGACCTACGACTTCGCCATCCACACCCACGGCTCCATCGGGCCATCCTGCGCCGTGGCGCAATGGAAGGAAGGCAAACTCACCTGCTGGACGGCGTCGCAGGCGACCCACCTGTTGCGCAAGCAGCTCGCCCAGATGTTCGACGCGCCGCCCGAGGATATACGCTGCATCTACATCGACGGCTCCGGCTGCTACGGCCGCAACGGCCACGAGGACGCGGCGGCCGATGCCGCGCTCATCGCCAAAGCGACGGACCGTCCGGTGCGGGTACAGTGGATGCGTGCGGACGAGCATGGCTGGGATCCGAAGGGTCCACCGACACTACTCGACTATCGCGCGGCGATCGGCGCCGACGGAAGCGTCCTGGCCTGGGAATCCGAAGTGTTCATCCCGGACGCACCGAAGACCATCCAGGTGCCGCTGGTCGCAGCCGAGCTCGCCCGGCTGCCCACGGACACCGCCCATCCGGGCAACATTCATCAGGCGCTCGCGATCCCGTACCAGTTCCCCAACATCAAGGTGACGGCCCACCGGCTCGCCGAGACGCCATTCCGCCCATCGTGGATCCGCACCCCCGGCCGCATGCAGAACACTTTCGGGAACGAGACCTTCCTGGACGAGCTGGCGCGTGCGGTCGGCGCCGACCCGATCGAGTTTCGTATCCGCCATCTCAACGACCCGCGCGGCGTCGAGCTGCTGCAGCGGCTGTCGCAAGCCGCCCACTGGCAGCCGGCGAAACCGCGCCCGGCGGGCAGTGGCGACATCGTTCCTGGCCGCGGCGTCGCCTTCGTCAAGTACGAGCTGGTGCGCACCTATGTCGGCGTGGTTGCGGATGTCGAGGTCAACAAGGCAACCGGCCAGATCCGGGTCGTCCGCTTCACCGTCGCACACGACTGCGGGCAGATCATCAATCCGGACGGGTTGCGCAGCCAGATCGAAGGCAACGTGATCCAGACCGTAAGCCGGACCTTGATCGAGGATCTGCAGTTCGATCGCTCGACCGTGACCAGCCTCGACTGGGCGAGTTATCCGATCCTCACGTTCCCCGACGTTCCGGACGTCGTGATCGAGCTCATCGACCGACCGAAGGAGAAGCCCTGGGGTGCCGGTGAGCCAACCGCCGCGGTCGTGCCATCGGCGATATCGAACGCGGTGTTCGACGCCATCGGCGTGCGCCTGCGCTCGGTGCCATTCGTGCCGCAGAAGGTGCTCTCGGGGATCAAGGCTGGGTGATGTTCGGAGTAACCTTCGAATCCTGAACAGTTGGGACTCCTGCACGGGGTAGAGAGCTCCGCTAAGGTCTGCATGCCGCCAAACAACGGCTCGCAGGACGACGCGACGCAGCCTGCGCACACCTGGAGCCGAACGTTTAGGTTCCACAACCGCACCTTGCTTTGTAGCGGCCTCTTTGGTGATGCTCAAGCGGCTCGTCAATCGCAACCCCGACTGGCTACCCGCGCACGCCTATCTGTCGACGACCTACGCGGAATTGAACCTTCTGGACGAGGCGCGCGTTGAAGTGCTGGAAATGCGGAGAATCAGCCCAGGGATCACCCGAGTCTCAGTCCGAACTCTTGGGCGCAGAGGTTCTTAGGTCATGTGATAGTACCTACCGAATCATTGGGGTCTATCGCAACGAACCCCGGTTGGGCGTTCGTGATCGCAGTCCGATCCACTACGGTGGACTTGTGCTACAGGTCGTTGGGACACCACCAGTCAGATTGGCAGGGCACTATTGGACTGACCGTGACACCGCAGGCGGAGATTGTTCTGTCGGACCGGCGTGCTGTTCACATCGATGATATGACCTCTGGCGCAGACCTCTATGCTGCAAGGTGCCCGCTAACCCCGGCGTCAACCGGGGCGCCAAACAGCGGCGCTGTTTGTTGCGACGTGAAGTCGCGTAAGTAGCTGTCGCGCTTCGCGCGCCGGCGCCCGGTTACGCCGAACGTCGGGGACGATCTGTATCTTGCAGCAAAGGAGCAAAGGTGTGGGTGATAAAATGACTATCGCAGAGCTAACTAAGTTGTTTCTCATCGCGATGGGTACGGTCATGTGCTCGGTGGGTTCGCAAGCGGTTCATGCGGACTGGTGGCAGGATTGCGCGGCGGAGCGGGAGCGGTTCTGCAAAACTGTTCCGGCGGGAGGCGGGCGTGTTGCGGATTGCGTCGACCAGCACGCCAGCGAGTTGTCCGCGCAATGCCGGGCATCGCGTCCGTCCGGCGCCCGCGCCGCCGCTGAGCCGAAAAGCGCTCCTCGCTCTCAAGCCGGAGCAACGTCATCGACCGCGAGCAGTTCTGGATTCCAGATCGTCTACCAGACGAATTTCCGCAGCGAAATCGACCGTGGCCTGATGCTGCAGCAGCCAACACCCTCTTCGTTGACCATAGCCAACGCACCGTGCCAGCCTGCGCGCCAGGCGCTGCGCGTATCGATTCGCCAGCAGGACGATTACTCGCACGTCGCCAACGGAGTCCCACGCGCAGAAATCGGCTTTGCCGGAAGATTTACCTTTCAGCCGGGTCGGGAGTATCTGGTCCGCTGGAGCACCTGTCTGCCCGCCGATTTCCGATTCGACTCCAGGCAACCCGAAGGCATCGGACAGATCCATGAAGGCCTTCCGCAAGGCTCGCCGCCGTGGGGCATGACCTTGGTCGGCGATCGTTATCAGGTGCAATTGCGCGACGGCAGCCGAGTGCAAACCCGGGACGTCGGTGCGGCGGCGGCGGACCGCGGTCGCTGGGTGCAATGGACGCTGCGCTACCGCCCCGATTCGAGTGGCGCAACCGCGCTCACCGAACTGAGCAAGGACGGCGCCCAGGTGCTCGCGGCAAACGGTATCCCGAACTCTTTTCCGAACGACAGTCGGGCCTACTTCAAGATCGGCATCTACAAGTGGTGGTGGAAAGAACGCCCAACGGACGTCTCGGAGTTGACCATGTTCTTCGGGGACGTCGTCGCTGAGATGAGATGAAAGCGGGTTGCGCTGGTTTTCACGGCTATTCCCCCCAACCAGGCGTTGCAAGCGACGCCTGGCAGCGCGCCTGAACGCCAACGTTGGGCGTCACGGAGCAAGCAGGTGTGCTGCTGATTCATCAGGTGTACCGGGCACCGATGAGGTGACAGGATGATCCGACGACTTTCTCGCCGAGCGTTTGTGAGCAGTGTTGCCGCACTGGCCGCCAGCTCCGCGATCGCCGTTGTGCCGCACCCTGCCCACTCTCAGCAGGCGGCATCGCTGCGGCGTATCGGGGTCCTCCTCGCAATCTTCTCACCCGAGAGCAAGGAGGCGCAGGCGTTCCGGCAGGGGCTACGGGACGCTGGATACGACGAGGGACGCGATGTGGTGATCGAGTGGCGATCCACCAACGGCGATTACGCTCGGCTACCGGAGTTGGTCGCCGACCTGGTCCAGCGCAAGGTCGACGTGATCGTCGTGGAGAGTACGGTAGCAGCCCAGGCGGCCAAGCGCGCCACGTCCACCATTCCTATCGTTATGGCCGCCGTTTCCGATCCAGTCGGATCTGCCTTGGTCGCAAACCTCGCGCATCCTGGCGGAAACATAACTGGGCTCTCGCTCATGTCGAGCGAGCTCAGCACCAAGCGGCTCGAGCTGCTCAAGGAGACGATCCCACGTCTCACCCGGGTGGCCGTCCTTCGGAATCCAGCCAATCCGTGGCATACAAAGGTAGTCGAGGATCTCAAGGCCGTAGCACCATCGTTTTCCATCGAACTGAGTGTCGTGGGCGTGCGAACGCCCGAGGAGATCGGTCCAGCCTTCTCGGCCGCGAGCCGAGCGCACGCCCAGGCCTTGTACGTAGTCGGGGACGGCCTCTTCATGACTCATCGAGCGATGGTCGTCAAGCTGGCATCCAAGGACCGGCTGCCAGCCACCTACTGGGCGAGGCACTTCGCTGACGAAGGCGGACTGATGTCCTATGGGCCGAACTTCGGCGACTTGTGGCGCCGATCAGCTGGGTATGTCGACAAAATCCTGAAGGGCGCCAAGCCAGGCGACCTGCCGATCGAGCAGCCGGCCCAGTTCGAACTCGTCGTCAACCTCAAGACCGCCAAAGCCCTCGGAATCACCATCCCCGAGTCGATCCTGCTGCGCGCCGACGAGGTGATCAAATGAATGAGATGACACACTGGTGAGAACTTCGCGCTGAAGCGAGAATCCTGACGAACCAACACTGCAAGGTTGCGCGCATCGCGTCGGGCGTCTTGATCTGTGTAACGCGTAAGGTTACACTTGTCGGGTGATCCGGAGCTCCAGGCATAAGGCGTTGGAGCGCTTCTCCCTGGCAGGTTCAAAGGCTGGCATCCGGCCAGAACAGGCCAAGCGATTGCGCCTCATCTTGGCCCAGTTGCACGCGGCAGTCGCTCCGGAAGACATGGCGCTTCCTGGATTGAGGTTGCATCAGCTGAAGGCCGACGGAAAAGGTAGTTGGTCGGTTACGATCAGCGGCAACTGGAGAATTACCTTCTCCTTCGACGGGAAAGACGCTGTTGACGTCGACTACGAGGACTATCACTGACCATGGCTGTATCCCTTCGAATGCACAACCCGCCACATCCTGGCGAAGTCCTGCGGCAGCTATGCCTTGAACCTTTGGGGCTCACCGTCACCGAGGCTGCTGAGGGTCTGGGTGTGAGCCGAAAGACCCTGTCGGCCATTTTGAACGGTCGAGCTAGCGTTTCCCCCGAGATGGCGGTTCGTCTGTCTCTGGCATTTGGCACCTCCGCCGAGAGTTGGCTGAACCATCAGCTTCAGTACGATCTGTGGCAGGTTCACAAGCAGCGCAAGAATCTGCGGGTGGTGAAATTCGCCGCATGAGCCGCGAGACGCCGAACCCGACGCATGCGGGCCAATCTATGAGACTTAACTCGATCAACCAATAGGGGCATCCATGGAATACCGACAACTCGGTCGATCCGGCCTGCGTGTATCAGTGCTCACCCTGGGTACCATGACTTTCGGCGGCCGTGGCCGCTTCGACAAAGTCGGGGCGACGGATGTCGATGGCGCGCGCCGCCAGATCGATATCTGTCTGGAAGCCGGCGTCAATCTCATCGACACGGCCAACGTCTATTCGCGCGGTGTGTCCGAGGAGATCATCGGTCAGGCCTTGCAGGGAGGGCGCAGGGAGCGCGTGCTGCTGGCCACCAAAGCGCGGATGCGAATGGGCACCGGTCCCAACGATGCGGGTAGCTCGCGGCACCACCTCGTGGCCGAGTGCGAGAACAGCCTGCGCCGGCTCGCTACCGATCACATCGACCTCTACCTATTGCACGAGTGGGACGGACAGACCCCGCTCGACGAAACCCTCGAGACGCTGGATACCCTGGTGCGGTCCGGCAAGGTGCGATACGTCGGCGTCTCGAACTATTCCGGCTGGCATCTGATGAAGGCTCTCGGCACGTCGGAGCGTCACGACTACGTCAGGCCGGTCTGTCAGCAGATCTACTACTCCTTGCAGGCGCGCGAAGCCGAATATGAGCTCGTACCGATCTCTCTCGATCAGGGCCTGGGCATCCTGGTCTGGAGCCCCCTGGCCGGCGGTCTCCTGTCGGGCAAATATCGCCGGGGCCAGCCGCCGCCCGAGGGAACGCGACACTTCAACGAATGGGGCGAGCCTCCGATACGCGATCAAGAGCGGCTCTACGACGTGATCGACGTTCTGGTGGAGATCGCCGAGGCGCGCGGAGTGTCCGCCGCCCAGGTAGCCCTGGCCTACTTGCTGGGGCGCCCGGGGGTGACCTCGCTCGTGATCGGTGCACGCACGGACCAGCAACTGGCGGACAATCTCGAAGCAGCCAAGCTCGTGCTGACGGCGGGTGAGAGGGCCAAGCTCGACGGGGTGAGCGCTCCTCCCCTGCTCTACCCCTACTGGCACCAGGCGAAGACGGCATCGGACCGACTCGGCGCGGCTGATCTTTCGCTCCTCCGTCCCTATGTGTCTTGAGTCGTGCCCGAGGTTGAACGGGTATCGCAGAAGGTGCTCACCGAGCTGAAGCCTGCCTGAATCCCGGACCACTCTCGAGACGTCGTCGAGGAGCGCGCATGGAAGCCGACTACACCGCCGACGTCGATTACATCAGCAAGTACGTCGAAGACCAGGCGCCGGCCTGGATGAACTACGCCGCCGCCATCAACGGCTATGCGCCGGTCCCGACGCGAGACGGATTCGACTATTGCGAGGTGGGCTGCGGCAAAGGACTCACGTCGTTGATCCTCGCCGCCATCCATCCAGAGGGACGCTTCTGGGCCATCGACCCCAGCGCGAATCACATCCGCGCAGGCCGGACGATGGCCGAGGCCGCCAACCTCCACAACGTCACCTTCATCGAGGCCGGGGTCGGCGACGAGGCCACTCGTAGCGTGCCTCGCTGCGAGTTCGTCACGGCGCATGGTCTGCTCAGCTGGGTGTCGGAAGACGTCCGCATACGCGTGCTGCGGTTCCTGAAGGATTACCTCAAGCCCGGCGGCCTGGCGATGTTGAGCTATGACGCTCTTCCCGGCTGGGCGCCCATGACGCCGATCCGCGAGATGCTGCTCACGTTTGCCGGCAGTGCCGCCGGCGACTCCCTCCAGAAGGCCAGCGCCGCCTTGGAATATGTCAAGCTGCTAAGGGACGGTCAGACCCGCTACTTCGTCCAATACCCGGCGGTGGGCGGGATCATCGACGAGTTTCTGCATCAGGACCCGCGCTATCTCGTCCACGAATTGATGACCCCTCACTGGCAGCCCTTCTATTTCCGCGAGGTCGCGGCCAGAGTCCAGGGCGTCGGGCTCGCCTATGCGGGCAATCTCAAACCGCGCCTCAACTATCTCGACTACATGGCGCCCGCGGAATTCCGTGATTTCCTAGCGTCACTGCCGTCGCGCACCTTGCTCGAGACTCATCACGACTTCATCGCCAACACGATTTTCCGGAGGGATCTGTACGCTGCCCAGGTGCCGAGGGAAGGCGGCGCGAACTGGTCCGCCAACACTGCCGGCCGACTGCGGTTCGGGATCTCCCGTCTGCCCAAAGATCTGCCTTTGCGCGGTCAACACCAGGGGTTGGAGTACGACGTCACCCCGATGCGGGATCGCGTTGAGGCGATCCTGGAACGGCTCGTTGCCGGCCCGCAGGATCTCTCCTCCCTCCATTCGGCTGCGGGTGGACGAGATTCCACGTTCGCCGGCGTCGCCGACCTGGTGCAGGCCTTGGTCGTCACCGGCATGATCTTTCCCTGCCCCGACGGAGCAGGCGACGCAGTCGGGTGGCCCGCCCTCGACACGGCGCTGGTCCAGCTTGCCGTCGACGAAGGCCGGGCCGAGATTCCATTGGTCTGCCCGAGGCTGGGAGTGGGCGTGATCGAGAAGTCGGTCACGGCGCTGGTAATGCAGTCCACCGTCGCTTCGCCCAGCGCGGATGCCGCGGCCGACTGGGCGATCCAGCACATGGGATCGCTGTCGCAGAGCATCGGGGCGTTCGGTCTCGACCGCAACGCCGAGCAGATGACCCCGGTCGAGTTGAAGCGGTTTTTCAGCTCGGCGTGGACGCGCTACTCCGATCCGCGGCAGGACGAGGGAAACCGGATGACCCTGCTGGGCTTTCCCGCTCGCTCACCTCTTTGATCGCGTGAGGCTCGAGATGACCGAATACTATGACCTGCTGATCCGCAACGCCACGATCGTGGACGGCACGGCGGCGCCTGGCTACCCTGGTGACATCGGCGTGCGCGGCGACCGGATCGTCAAGATCGGGCCACTTGCGCAGGCACGGGCCGGCGTGGAGATCGACGCCGCCGGCAAGGTCGCAGCGCCGGGCTTCATCGACGCGCATACCCACGACGACCGCTTGCTGCTCTCGCTCCGCGAGATGACACCGAAGCTCAGCCAGGGCGTCACCACGGTGATCGCCGGCAACTGCGGTATTTCTCTCGCGCCTGCGCCGTCGGGAATACAGGCGCCGGTGACACCGCCCCTGGACCTGCTCGATGGCGAGGGCGGGTGGTTCCGCTTCCCGACCTTCGCTGCCTACATCGAGGAGTTGCGTGCACGCCCGGCGGCGATCAACTGCGCACTGTTGGTCGGACACACGACCTTGCGGGTCGTCACCCTTGACGATGTGGATAGGCCGGCCAGCGCAGCCGAGATCGTGCGCATGCGCGCCATGGTCCACGAGGCGATGGCGGCCGGCGCGATTGGCGCCTCGACCGGGCTGTACTACGAGCCGGCGGCGGCGGCCCCCACCGAAGAGGTCATCGAGGTCTGCCGCCCGCTACGGGAGTTCGGCGGCCTGTATGTGACCCACATGCGCAACGAGGCCGATCGGGTCATGGATTCGCTGGAGGAGAGCTTCCGGATCGGGCGCGAGATCGGCGTTCCGGTGGTGATCTCGCACCACAAAGTCAACGGCACCGCCAATCACGGGCGATCCGAGCAGACGCTGGCCTTCATCGCGGAGCATATGCACGATCAATCCATCGGGCTCGACTGCTATCCCTATGCAGCCGCTTCGACCGTCCTGTCTGCCGCCCGCGCGGCCGCCTCGTCGCGCACGATCGTCACCTGGTCCAAGCCCTGCCCCGAGCATGTCGGGAAGGACCTCGCGGACGTAAGCCAGGAGATGGGTGTATCCCAGGACGAGGCCGTCGCGCGCCTGCTGCCGGCCGGGGCCATCTATTTCTCCATGGACGAGAGCGACGTCCGGCGCATTCTTGCTTTCGAGCACACGATGATCGGCTCGGACGGGCTGCCACACGACGCCTTCCCTCACCCGCGCCTGTGGGCCACCTTCCCGCGGGTCCTCGGTCACTACAGCCGAACCCTTGGTCTGTTCCCATTGGAGCAGGCGGTATACAAGATGACCGGCCTGACGGCGCGCACCTTCGGCCTGGAGGGTCGCGGCGTGCTGCGCCCGGGTGCCTTCGCGGACATCACGCTGTTCGATGCGGCGACCGTGGATGAAGCTGCGACCTTCGAGCAGCCGGTGGCGCTGTCGAAAGGCATCGACACCGTGGTGGTAAACGGATCGGTGGTCTGGCGGCAGGGCCAGGCCACCGGTACGCGGCCGGGCCGCATCTTGCCTCGCCAGCGGGACGCGGCCCCGTGCTAGCATCTCACTCGGCACGTCTGCTAGGGAGATCAGCATGAAGGTCGTTTCCGCGTCGCTGCGCGCGCTCGCGCTCGTACTGGCGCTCGCCACCTGCCCGGCTCTGGCGCAGCAGAAGGTTCTCAAGTTCATTCCGCAGGCGGATCTGCGCATCCTCGATCCGATCGCGACCACGGCGTACATCACGCGCAATCATGGCTACATGGTGTACGACACGCTGTTCGCGACCGATGCCAAGTTCCAGATCCAGCCGCAGATGGTGGATAAGTGGGAGCTCTCGCGCGACAAGCTCACCTACACTTTCACGCTGCGCGACGGGCTGAAATTCCATGACGGCCAGCCGGTGCGCTCGGCCGACTGCATCGCGTCGCTGGAGCGCTGGGGTAAGCGGGATGCGCTCGGCCAGAAGCTCAGCCAGTCGACGGAAGCGTGGTCCGCGGTGAACGACAAGACCTTCCGCCTGAAGCTCAAGAAGCCGTTCCCGCTCACCCTCGACGCGCTCGGGAAGCTCTCGTCGAACGTGCCCTTCATCATGCCCGAGCGCATCGCCAAGACCGATGCGTTCCAGAACATCACCGAGGTGATCGGCTCGGGCCCGTTCAAGTTCCTAAAGGAAGAATGGGTGCCGGGCAACAAGGTCGTTTACGCAAAAAACACCGACTACGTGCCGCGCAAGGAGGCGCCGTCCTGGGCCGCCGGCGGCAAGGTGGTCAAGGTGGATCGCGTCGAGTGGATCTACATCCCGGATTCGGCCACCGCCGCGGCCGCGCTCAACGCCGGCGAGGCCGACTGGTGGGAGCAGCTGCCGCCGGATCTGATCCCGCTGCTGAACAAGAACAAAGACATCCGCGTCGAGAACATCGACCCGCTCGGCTCGCTTGGCATCATCCGCTTCAACTTCCTGCAACCGCCGTTCAACAATCAGAAGCTGCGCCAGGCGCTGCTCTACGTCGTCAGCCAGAAGGACTACCTGCTCGGCATCGCTGGCGACGAGAAGAACGGGCGCACCTGCTATTCGTTCTACACCTGCGGGACGCCGCTAGCCTCAGAGGTCGGCGCCGAGCCGCTGAAGGGCAAGCGCGACTTCGATCGCGCCAGGAAGCTCGTTCAAGAGTCGGGCTACAAAGGCGAAAAGATCGTCATCATCTCTGCCACCGACCAGCCGATCGTGCATTCGCAGTCGCTGCTCACCGCCGATTCTTTGCGCAAGCTCGGACTGAACGTCGAGCTGCAAGCGGGCGACTGGGGCACGCTGATCACCCGCCGCACGTCCAAAGAGCCGGTCGAGAAAGGCGGCTGGTCGATCTTCCACACCTGGCTGGTCGGGCCGGATATGATTTCGCCGGCCAGCACGCCGATGGCCAGCCTGGGGGAAAAGGCGTGGTTCGGCTGGCCCGCGGACAAGAAGCTGGAGGAGTTGCGCGAGGCCTGGTTCAACACGACCGACCCCGTTGCCTCCAAGAAGGCGTCCGACGCCGTACAGCTCGAAGCCTTCGAGTACGTACCGTATATCACTACCGCACAGTTCATCATCCCCACGGCCTACCGATCGAACCTCTCCGGCGTGATCGTCGCACCGGTCACCTTCCTCTGGAACGTCGAGAAGAAGTGACCGGCGCAGCTGGCAAAACGTTCCTCGGCAGGGGATCAGCGTGAAGGTCGTTTCCGCGTCGCTTTGCGCGCTCGGCCTGGTGCTGGCAGCAAGCTCGACTTTTTCGCAGCAGAAAGTCTTGAAGTTCATTCCGCAAGCGGACCTGCGCATCCTCGATCCGATCACCACCACGGCATACATCACGCGCAACCATGGCTACATGGTGTACGACACGCTGTTCGCGACCGATGCCAAGTTCCAGATCCAGCCGCAGATGGTGGACAAGTGGGGGCTCTCAAAGGACAAGCTGACCTACACCTTCACGCTGCGCGACGGGCTCAAGTTCCACGACGGCCAACGGGTGCGCTCGGCCGATTGCATCGCGTCCATGCAGCGGTGGAGCAAACGCGACGCACTCGGTCAGAAACTGGCTGAGGCGACCGCGTCGTGGAACGCGGTGACCGACCAGACCTTTCGGCTGAAACTCAAGAAGCCGTTCCCGCTCACGCTCGAGGCGCTCGGGAAGCTGTCGGCGATCGTGCCCTTCATCATGCCGGAGCGCATCGCCAAGACCGACGCGTTCCAGAGCATCACCGAGGTGATCGGTTCGGGCCCGTTCAAATTCGTGAAGGAAGAATGGGTGCCGGGGAACAAGGTCGTCTACGTGAAGAACACCAATTACGTACCGCGCAGGGAGGCGCCATCCTGGGCCGCCGGCGGCAAGGTCGTGAAGGTGGATCGCGTCGAGTGGATCTACATCCCGGATTCGGCCACCGCGGCTGCCGCGCTCAACGCAGGCGAGGTCGACTGGTGGGAGCAGGCGCCGTCCGATCTCGTTCCAGTGCTGCAAACGAACAGGGACGTCCGCGTCGAGACCCGCGACCCTCTCGGCTCGATCGGCATCATGCGGTTCAACTTCCTGCAACCGCCGTTCAACAATCAGAAGATGCGCGAGGCGCTCCTCTATGTTGTCAACCAACACGACTACGTGCTCGCCATCTCGGG